>JBKAGC010000317.1:0-3482 GCA_046290215.1 Pseudomonadales bacterium
TTCCTCGACTGGAAACGGGCTTGAGGCAGAGAATAGTGGGTTGGTACCGGTGGGCGATACGGTTGCAAAACATGGCGTTAATCAGTTACCCGGTTATACCCCCGAAGGGAGTACTTCCCAGCCTGCGCTGGCAGGAAATGGACCAGTGATGGTTCAGATGTCATCGTCGCAGCCCGCAGAGCCGGAGTTAATGTTGAACGGCACAGGCAAGAAGCAGGGCTTCGGGTTGCCTGGTGAGCAGCTGAGAACGACTCTGGAATCTGACAGTTTATCCGGGACAGTTCAGCAACAAACCACGGTAGCCAGCGCAGCTTCCGGAGTGCGGTCTATGCAGCGAGTGAACAGAAACCCAGAAGGCATTGAACTGGCAGTACCTGCGTCAAATACGGACGCCACAGGACAGGATGGCAATAGTGAACTACTGGGATTGGCAAGAGTAGAACGTGAAGAAGCTGTTGGTGAACGCGGCAAGATGGAGCAGCATCTTGAACGGCTGGGACAGGTCAATGCAGGGCTACAAACAAAGTCATCCGGCCCCTCAACCGGCAGCCCGGCAGTGGTGGGCGCTGCACCCGCAGCGGAATTCCTGAATACCGGCTCTGACCGCCCGGACCTGACTAATATCGCTTTTTCCAGTCAGGAAAGCGCAGCAGTTGACAACCAGACTTCATCGCGAAGTCAGCCATTGCCGGTGGCCCGGGAGTTTACTTACCGCTTCACCGGGGCGAACTCGTTTGGTAGCGAGATTCCCGAATTCATGGCGGAAATCGTACGGGAGCGAAACGATAGCTCCGATCAGCGTATTCGTCTGCGTCTATTCCCGGAGAATCTTGGCCGCATTGATGCAACTATCAGTGAGGGCAGTGACGGTCTCAGGATTCAGTTCATGGCAGAGTCAGACCAAATTGCGCGGTTACTCAGAGACAGTAATAGCGTGCTTCGCGATTTATTGGCGGACGGCGAAACCGCTGTTCATGTTGAGGTTGGCGTCTCCGGACAAGAGGCTGACAGCGGGTCTGGCGGAGATGGCCAGGAATCTGGTTCTCCCGCGTCGGATCAAGACAGTACTGTAGCTGTTGATCAAGCTGGCCGGGATCTACTGTCCAGCGGACGTGGTCTGGATACATACGTATAAAGAGGAAAAGCAATGGCTGAGGATAAAAACGCAGAATCCGGAGAAGAGAAAAGTAAACCTCCGCTGTTACCAATACTGATAGCAGTATTGGTATCGATAGTTGTGAGTATTGGTGCGGTTTTCGCGACCTTGTTCATGACTGGCTTTTTTGATGAGGAAAGCGAGCTTGAAGCAGAGTTGGCCCGTATCGAAGCCGAAGAGCCAGTCGTAGACGTTGAGGAAGAGGCCGAGCCGACACTGATGGAGACTCCCAATCCGTCAAGGCTGGATACTTTGTATTATGAAATTTCACGGCCACTGACTGCCAACGTGTCTGGCTCGCGTAAGGTAATGCAGATTACCGTTGCGGTGATGACCCATTACGATGAAAGTGTGGTTGCCAATATCACCAAACACGAGCTGTCTTTGCGTTCCGCAATGCTGTCGGTTTTGACCGGCACGACGGAGGAAGATTTAGCGGATCCTGCGTTTAAAGACTCCCTGGCGGAGGATTTGCGTATCGCTATTAATGCTGAACTTGAGGAGTATGAGGATTTCGGGGGCGTTGAAAGAGTGCTCTTCTCCGAGTTTCTTGTGCAGTAAATAAAGACTGAGGGGCATATGTCTGATCTGGAAAACAAATTAACCCCCGAGGAGCTTGAAGCGCTTCGGTCGGAGTCAATAGGCAACGACAGTAACCGGGATAATAACCGGGAGTACATCGTCGTCAACCATGATCTGGCCAGTGAAGAGTCATTTCTTGGCTTCAACGAATCGTCTATCGACATGATCAACGAGCGTTTTGCTCGCCAGCTTCGGGTCGGGCTCGTAGATGTGTTGCGCACTACTCCTCGACTGAATGTGGAAAAAGTACGGACACTGCGCTATCAGAACTTTTTGCAGACTCTGACGCCGCCACTATCCGTCAACACTGTCAAAGTAGACCCCCTGCGCGGCTATTCTCTGGTGGTTATTGAGCCAAACGTGATTTTTTCTTCATTGGATAACTTCTTTGGCGGCTTTGGAAGCAGCGACACGACGATACCTCCTGGAAGAGTGTTTACGCCCACTGAAAATTCGATTATTCGGATTCTCCTCAGCCTGGTGTTCGGCGCTATGAAAGAAGCCTATGCGCCGATTCTACCCATCGAGTTTTCACAAGTGGCATCTGAAATAAACCCGCAGTTCGCCCAGATTGCTGACGACAACGACCTGGTGCTGGTGAGCAAGGTGAGCCTGACTCTGTCTGATGATGTGGAAGGATGCATCTATATTGTAATGCCATTTGCATCCCTGAAGCCGATTCGGGACTTACTGAGAAGCCGGGTCCAGACGACTGAGGACAATGAAGAAAAAGACCAGAAATGGCGTGGAGAGATGTTCGAGGCCTGCGTGGACTCCAGGTTGGATATACGGATAAATCTGGCACAGATACCCTCATCCATTCAGCGTCTCAAAGAGCTGAATGTAGACGACGTCATTTTCTTTAATAAACCCGATCAGGCCTGGGCGGAAATCAATGGTTTGCCGGTGTTTACAGCAGAAATTGGCAGCGTTGGCAAGAATGCGGCCGCAAGAATTAATGAGTTTATAGAATTGAAAGAGCAGGATCAAAAGGAGCCGCCACATGAGCGACAGTGAGAGCAACGTATTATTGGATTCAGGAAATACCAGCGTCGATGCTGAGTCTGGAAAGGAGTCCGAGCGAACATCAATTAACAGTGAGCTGCTGGACAACATCGCGGTCACCATTTCTGTCGAAGTTGGTCGGACGTCGCTGAAGATCAAGGATTTGATGCGCTTGACGCAGGGTTCAGTAGTTGAATTAGACCGCCTGGCTGGAGAGCCTTTGGATTTATTGGTTAACAATACCCTGGTTGCCCAGGGCGAAGTGGTGTTGGTCAATGAACGCTATGGTATTCGGCTTACTCAGGTTGTTCCGCCGGCAGAACGTCTCAAGGATCTCTAGTTTACAGCCCACATTTCAAACTCTCATATGAATACTATTCTTACTCTGGATTCCGTGCTCGCTCTGTTAATTGTTGCAGTTTTACTGGTGGTTTTTTTTGTGGGCCTGAATATTTACCGGAATCGTTTCCTGGTGCGTAGCCAGGGTGGGATGCATATAGTTGAACAGCTGCCAGTTGGACCGAGGCAGAGAGTGGTGCTGATAGAAACCCAGGGCAGAAAGGTATTACTCGCCGTAGGTCAGGAGCGGGTGTCATTGTTGGAAAGTTGGAAAGAACCCAATGATGGCAACTTCTGAAATTCAAGCGCTGCCGCGCGCATGGCGATTTATCCCGGCAGCAGTCATCTGGTTGTTCGCTGCGGTGTTGATGATAGCTCCAGGTGAAGCGTTTTCTCAGGA
>JBKAGC010000318.1:0-3471 GCA_046290215.1 Pseudomonadales bacterium
TAAATACCCAGACTTTTCACGAACTCGGCTCCGGCCAGCACGATCGTCCAGGTGACGTACAACCAGATAAGAAATAATGGTACCGCCGCAAAGGTGCCGTAAATGGCTTCGAAATCTGACTTGGCCATAATTTCGGTAAACAGGGTTTTCGAAACCTCAAACACAATTGACGTCAGCACCGCCCCAATCAAGGCATGCTGGAAGCGCACGTAACAGTTAGGTACAACCAGATAAACCAGAGTGAGAAAACCAGAGCCGAGAATGATCTGGAACAGATGCAAGCCGCGGGTGGATTCTGACACCTCACTAATAAACGGTAATGTCTGGATATAAGAGGTGGTGACGATACTCATACCGACGAAAGGTACCGCCAGCGACATCACCGCCCAGTACATCAAAAACCGCTGCGCACCGTGCCTGGGTTCTTGCACCTGCCAGATCTGGTTAAAGGTTCTCTCAATGGTGAACAACATAAGAAACGCCGTCACCACCACAAACACAATTGACACACCGCCAAGACTACGCGCCTGCTCCGAATATGAAATCAGGTACTCCTGCACCACCGCGGCGTTCTCTGGCACGATGTTGCTAAAGATAAAGGATTCAAACTGCTCATCGAGACCGGCAAACACCGGGAAAAATTCCAGCGCCATGTAACCAATACCCAGCGATGGTACGATCGCAAATAACGTCTGATAAGTTAGTGCTGCTGCTGTGGTCTGGCACTTGTCTTTGACATAACTGTCTTGTACAAACAGCAGAAATTGCCAGAGCTGCCGAAGTCTGTTGGACCAGGTGGCATTCATATCAGCACATCCAAAGTTTAATTGAGTTGTAAATCATGACCGACCTTACCCTGTATCATAACCCGCGTTGCTCAAAATCCAGGCAAACTCTCGAATTACTCAAAGCCCGTGAGCTGGAACCAGAGATCGTACTTTACCTTGAGACACCACCAGATGCTGGTAGTTTGGCAAACCTCATAAAATTGTTAGGTGTCAGCGCCCATGACATTCTTCGTACCGGTGAAACCGCCTATGATCGAGAAATGGCGCAATGGTCCGATGAAAAAATCTTCAAGGCAATTGAAGCAAATCCCATTCTGTTACAAAGACCGATTGTTGTAGCCGATGGTCAGGCCCGGATAGGTCGACCACCAGAGGCTGTTTTAGAGATTCTGTGACGGCCAGTTAGTGGACGATCTTTTCTCGATACTGCCCTTCTGGCGCACTCTGGTCGGGCTCAAACTCTGCTAACCCGTCGTCATCTTCCTCTTCGTAGCCTAGCTCATCGGTGCTTCTGACTTCATAGCGACGAGTCATGACTTCACCGTTGAGCACATCGGGCAGGGCTTTTAGGAACTCTTCCATGTGATCCGTCTGGAAGTGGCCCTGCAAGGCTTCTACAGTTTCCCATTCCTGAAACAGGAGGAAGGTGTTCGGGTCTGTAAGGCCCGTATAAAACTCATAGCTGATGCACCCGTATTCGTCTTTGCTGGCGATAGACATTTGCCGCATCAGTTGCAGCGCCTCTTCGCGAAGCTCAGGTTTTATCGGGAATGTGCCGTGGACGATGATCATAATTTCTGGAATGCCAGTTTGACATCTAAGTATACAGGGTTTGCCCAATTACTACAGGGCCGGCGGTCCGGACGGTCTAGCTTTCCCTGTGAACGGCGAACGGCGACCAGGCCTGGGCCACCGGCATCACCTCGAGTTGATTGACGTTAATATGCGGCGGTAGCGCCGTGGTCCAATAGATTATCTCAGCAATATCCTCAGCACTGAGGGGCTGCATCCCCGAATACACCTGCCGCGCTTGATCCTCATCGCCTTGAAAACGCACCACAGAGAATTCCGTCTCACACATGCCGGGCTCTATGTTACTGACCCGGATATTGGCGCCCAGCAAATCAGTGCGAAGATTCCGCGAAAACTGCTGGACAAACGCTTTGGTGCCGCCGTAAGTATTGCCCCCTGGATATGGCCAACTTGCAGCCACTGAACCAATATTCACCACATGGCCGCCACCGCGAGATTTCATCCCCGGTAGAAATGCCCGGCAAACATACATCATGCCTTTGATATTGGTGTCCACCATGGTCTCCCACTGCTCCACATCGGCCACATCGGCACCACCTAAACCCAGGGCAAGGCCAGCATTATTTACTAGCACATCAATATCACGAAAGGGTTCCGGTAACTGCTCCGGCATGGCGAACACCGCGGCCTTATCCTGCACATCCAGAGCATGAGCGTGGCTTGCCTCGCCTAATTCGGCCTGCAACTCAGCGAGCCGTTCGGTGCGGCGCCCGGTTAAAATGACCCGATGCCCTTCTGCAACGAACTTTTTCGCACTGGCAGCGCCAAACCCGGAGGTTGCCCCGGTGATTAATACAGTCTTCAAGCTTGTTCTCCCACATTGCCAACGCCCGCGGTGGTTAAGGCGTTTTTTATTTCATCAAGAATCAACGGGTCATCAATGGTCGCCGGCGGATCATAGGGTTCGTTATCGGCGATTGCGCGCATGATTTTCCGCAGGATCTTACCAGATCGTGTTTTCGGCAAACGTTGCACCACGACAGCCCGCTTAAAGTTAGCAAAGGCCCCAATTTCCTGACGCACCAGTGCTACCAACTCTTGCTGCAAGACATCTGCTTCCTGATTCACGCCGTCTTTGAGGATCAGCAAACCAATAGGCACCTGACCCTTTTCTGCATCTGCAATGCCGATCACAGCACATTCAGCGACAGCGGGATGCGCTGCCACAACCTCTTCCATTTCACCGGTAGAAAGGCGATGACCAGCAATATTAATCACGTCATCCGTCCGCCCCATAATGAACAGATAACCCTCTTCATCGAAGTAACCACCGTCACCTGTATGGTAATAACCAGGGTGGCGCGATACATAAGCATCCACAAAGCGTTGATGGTCGCCCCAGACAGTGGGCAAACAGCCAGGTGGCAATGGCAGTTTTACCACCACATCACCCTCCTCGTTAGCATCAAGGGTTTGATGATCCGGCGCTAGAATTTCAACTTGATAGCCCGGCGTGGGTTTTGTCGCCGAACCAGCTTTAGTCGGGAACTGCTCGATACCCATGGGGTTTGAGGCAATGGCCCAGCCAGTCTCAGTTTGCCACCAGTGATCAATCACCGGGACTTTTAACGTATCCTGCAACCAATGATAAGTTGGTGGATCGGTTCGCTCACCCGCGACAAACAGAGTCTTCAGGCAAGAAATATCGTACTTTTGTAAGTGTTCACTGTTTGGGTCTTCCTTACGAATTGCCCGGAAAGCTGTGGGTGCGGTGAAGAACACCTTGACCTGATTCTCCGCAATGATGCGCCAAAAAGTGCCCGCATCCGGCGTACGAATGGGCTTGCCTTCAAACAATATCGTTGTGCACCCTGTTAGTAGGGGTGCGTACACAATGTAGGAATGGCCGACCACCCAGCCCACATCACTG
>JBKAGC010000319.1:0-3455 GCA_046290215.1 Pseudomonadales bacterium
CGTGGCTTACGATTTTGGTGTGAAGCGCAATATCCTACGGATGTTATGTGACCGCGGCTGCGATGTTACGGTAGTACCCGCAGAAACGCCGGCAGCGGAAGTTTTAGCGATGAATCCCGATGGCGTGTTTTTGTCCAATGGACCTGGGGACCCTGATCCCTGTGACTATGCCATTGCCGCGATCAAAGAAATTGTTGCCACAGGTAAACCGGTATTTGGTATTTGCCTTGGCCTGCAATTGCTAGGTCTGGCCTCTGGCATGACCAGTAAGAAAATGAACCACGGCCATCACGGTGCCAATCACCCAGTGAAAAACCTCCAGGATGGCACGGTACTGATAACCAGCCAGAACCACGGTTTCTGTATTGACGATGAGACTTTGCCAGCCAATGTTGAGGTGACACACCACTCATTGTTTGATGGTTCGCTGCAGGGCATTCATTTAACCGACCAGCCTGCCTTTGGTTTTCAGGGGCACCCTGAAGCTAGTCCGGGCCCGCACGATGCAGCACCTTTGTTTGATCATTTTATTGAGCTGCTTGAGCAGAGTGTGGCAGGAGAGTAAGCGTGCCGAAAAGAACTGATATCGAGAGCATCTTAATCATTGGCGCTGGTCCCATTGTCATTGGCCAGGCCTGTGAGTTTGACTATTCCGGTGCCCAGGCTTGTAAGGCCCTGAAAGAAGAGGGTTATCGCGTTATTCTGGTGAACTCCAATCCGGCCACCATCATGACCGACCCGGCCATGGCGGACGCTACCTATATCGAGCCCGTGACCTGGCAAGCGGTTGAGAAAATCATTGCAGTAGAAAAGCCCGATGCCATCTTGCCAACCATGGGTGGTCAGACTGGACTAAACTGCGCCCTTGATCTCGCCAAGCACGGCGTTCTTGAGAAATATAATGTTGAACTGATCGGTGCCACCAAAGACGCCATCGATAAAGCAGAAGATCGTCAGCTGTTTGATAAGGCCATGAAAGAGATCGGCCTGGAAACGCCTCGCTCCGCCTTCGCGCATTCGTTAGAAGAAGCGCGGCAGGTGCAGGCGATGTTAGGTTATCCTTGCGTCATTCGGCCCTCTTTCACTATGGGTGGCTCCGGCGGTGGTATTGCTTACAACCATGAAGACTTCGTCGAAATCTGCACCCGTGGTCTGGATCTTTCTCCTACCAATGAATTGCTGATTGATGAATCCCTGGTGGGCTGGAAAGAATACGAAATGGAAGTTGTGCGCGATAAAAACGACAACTGCATTATCGTTTGCTCCATTGAAAACCTTGACCCAATGGGGATTCACACCGGCGACTCCATCACGATTGCGCCAGCGCAAACCCTGACCGATAAGGAATATCAGATTATGCGTAACGCCTCGCTCGAGGTACTGCGCGTAATTGGTGTTGAGACGGGTGGTTCGAATGTGCAGTTCGCCGTGCAACCAACCACGGGTCGTTTGGTGGTGATTGAAATGAACCCGCGGGTATCAAGATCTTCTGCCCTGGCCAGTAAAGCAACCGGCTTCCCTATTGCCAAGGTAGCGGCCAAGTTAGCGATCGGCTATACCCTGGATGAGCTGTTGAATGATATTACTGGCGGCGCGACGCCAGCATCTTTTGAGCCTTCGATTGACTACATCGTCACCAAGATTCCGCGATTTACCTTCGAGAAGTTCCCGCAAACCGATAACTTTCTTACCACTCAGATGAAATCCGTGGGTGAAGTGATGGCCATTGGTCGAACTTTCCAGGAATCATTGCAGAAGGCGCTGCGAGGATTGGAAGTTGGTGTGGATGGTTTGTCGCCGATCATGGATCAGTCATCGCGGGACTGGCTCAGCATGCTGCGCAAAGAGTTGCGGGAAGCTGGTGCTGAACGTATTCGTTATGTCGCAGATGCCATGCGGTTTGGTTTGGCCTTAGATGAAATTTTTGAGCTGACGCAAATTGACCCCTGGTTTTTGGTGCAAATTGAAGATCTGGTGAAAGAGGAGCAAGCGTTAACTGGCGTCAGCCTCGACTCTGTAGATCGGGACCATATGTTCCGTTTGAAGCAAAAAGGTTTCTCTGACTCACGTCTGGCGGAATTGTTTGCTGCTTCGGAACAAGCAGTTCGTGGTCATCGTACTGGATTGGGTGTGCGCCCTGTGTATCGCCGCGTTGATACCTGTGCTGCTGAATTTAAGTCGGCAACAGCATACATGTACTCCACCTATGAAACTCACTGCGAATCGGAGCCAAGCAACAAAGACAAAATCATGGTGCTGGGCGGTGGTCCAAACCGAATTGGTCAGGGTATTGAGTTTGACTATTGCTGTGTACACGCGGCACTGGCCATGCGCGAAGATGGTTATGAAACCATTATGGTGAACTGTAATCCTGAAACGGTTTCCACGGATTACGACACCAGTGATCGCCTCTACTTTGAGCCCTTGACCCTTGAAGATGTGCTTGAAGTTGTTGAGCTAGAAAAGCCAAAAGGTGTAATTGTGCAGTTTGGTGGCCAGACACCATTGAAGTTGGCGAATGATTTAGAGGCGGCTGGGGTCAATATTATTGGTACTTCTCCAGATGCCATCGACCGTGCTGAGGACCGCGAGCGTTTTCAGCAAATGATAGAAAAACTTGGCTTAAGGCAGCCACCTAACAAAACCATCAAGGCGATTGACGAGGGTATTGAGGCAGCGCACACGATTGGTTACCCGCTGATTGTGCGGCCTTCCTATGTGCTTGGTGGCCGCGCTATGGAAATTGTCTATGATGACGTTGAACTCAACACCTATTTGCATGATGCCGTGCAGGTGTCAGATAAGTCACCGGTTCTCTTAGACCGCTTTCTTGATCAAGCCATTGAAGTGGATGTGGATACCGTCTCAGATGGAGACACTGTGGTGATTGGCGCGGTAATGCAGCATATTGAACAAGCCGGGGTGCACTCTGGTGACAGCGCTTGCTCATTGCCGCCTTACAGTCTTAGTGATGAATTGCTGGCAGAAATTCGAGTCCAGGTGAAGGCCATGGCCATCGAGTTGGGTGTGGTTGGCTTAATGAATGTGCAACTTGCTATTCAAAACGGCGAGATATTTGTTCTAGAGGTGAACCCGCGCGCATCACGTACAGTGCCTTTTGTTTCCAAGTGCATTGGTACTTCCCTGGCCAAGGTGGCTGCCCGCTGCATGGCAGGCACGAAACTTTCCGAGCAAGGTTTCACCAAAGAAATTGTGCCGCAATATTACAGTGTCAAAGAGGCGGTGTTCCCATTTGGCAAGTTCCCACGAGTGGATCCAATTCTTGGCCCGGAAATGCGCTCAACCGGTGAAGTCATGGGCGCCGCTGATACCTTCAGCGAGGCCTATCTGAAATCACAGTTAGCAGCCGGAGACACCATTCCCAGCAAAGGTACGGCATTTCTCAGTGTCCGCGATGTTGATAAAGACGAGATCGGCCCCATTGCCAAGGACCT
>JBKAGC010000320.1:0-3449 GCA_046290215.1 Pseudomonadales bacterium
TTTTATTGCGCTGTTTTTCGCTGGCGTTTACGGCGGATTTGTCCAGGCTGGGGTGGGGTTTATTCTGATCGCGGCATTAGCTGGTAGCTTGCGCTATGACCTGGTGCGCGCCAACGCTCTGAAAGTGGTCGCCACCGGGGTGTTTTCCGTGGTGGCACTGGGCGTTTTTGTCTGGCGAGATCAGGTGCTCTGGGTACCCGGATTGATTCTTGGCGTGGGCACGGTGGTTGGTGCTGCATTAAGTGTAAAGTTTGCCGTCAGCGTGTCGCAATCTACGCTAAAATGGCTACTTCTTATTATGGTAAGTCTTACCTGCGCTGGCGCTATGTTGGCTGGGTAGGACGTAGAAACAGAACTTGTGACACATGACTGATACTGAAGACACAGAAAAATATCCTGCTAATTTTATCCGCAGCATCATTGAACAAGATGTGGCAAATGGTAAAAACGGCGGCAAGGTGGTGACTCGCTTTCCACCAGAGCCCAATGGTTACCTGCACATTGGTCACGCCAAAGCCATTTGTTTAAGCTTTGGCATGGCCAAGGATTTTGGCGGCAGCACTTATTTGCGTTTCGACGACACCAATCCACTAAAGGAAAACATCGAGTTTATGGAGTCCATGAAAAAGGACATCTCATGGCTCGGCTTTGAGTGGCTGGAGATTCGTAACGCTAGCGATTATTTCGAGCAGCTTTATCAGTTTGCCGAGCAACTGATCCAGGACGGCAAAGCTTATGTGGATTCCCTGTCTGCTGAGGAAATCCGTGAATATCGTGGCACGTTGACCGCACCAGGTAAGGATAGTCCTTATCGGAGCCGTAGCGTGGAAGAAAACCTCGACTTGTTTCGGCGGATGCGCGCCGGGGAGTTTGCCGACGGCGAACATGTGCTGCGCCTAAAAATCGACATGGCGTCGCCCAACATTAATATGCGCGATCCAAGCATTTACCGCATCCGTCACGTGCACCATCACCAAACTGGTGATGCCTGGTGTATTTATCCCCTGTACGACTACACCCATTGTATTTCTGACTCACTTGAGGGCATTACCCATTCGCTGTGTGATTTAGGTTTTGAAGCCCATCGCCCTTTGTACGACTGGGTGCTCGACGAGCTAAGCATGAATTGCCACCCACAGCAGATCGAATTTTCACGCTTGAACTTACAGTACACGGTGATGAGCAAACGCAAGCTGAAGCAACTGGTAGATGAAGGTTTAGTGTCTGGTTGGGACGACCCACGCATGCCAACAGTTGCGGGGTTACGCCGGCGCGGTTACACACCGGCATCCATCCGTGATTTCTGTCGGCGCATTGGTGTCACAAAAAGTGACAATAACGTTGAGCTAGCCATGTTAGAAAGTTGTATTCGTGACGATCTTGGCGACACGGCGCCGCGTGTTATGGGCGTGTTAAACCCCATCAAACTCGTGATTGAAAACTATCCCGAAGACCAAACAGAAATGTTAAGCGTGGCGAATCATCCTCAGGATGAGTCCATGGGAAGCCGCGAAGTACCGTTTAGTCGTGAAGTGTATATCGACCGGGAAGACTTTCGGGTGGAAGCGAACCGCAAATATAAGCGCCTGGTTTTGGGCGGTGAAGTGCGGTTGCGCTACGGTTATGTGGTCAAAGCAGAGTCCTATGAAACCGATGCAAATGGCGACATCAGCGTCATTCGCTGCACCTATGACCCGGACACCCTGGGCAAAAATCCTGAAGGTCGTAAGGTGCGTGGGGTGATTCACTGGGTAGCTGCTGCCACCGCTTTGCCAGCGGAAATTCGCCTGTATGAGCCACTGTTTACCGTGGACTTCCCCGATGCTTCAGACCAGGATTATCGGGATCTAATTAATCCCAACGCCTTAACCCGTATACAAGGTTTTGTTGAGCCCAGTTTGCAAACCGCCACAGCAGATGATCGTTATCAGTTCGAGCGAGAAGGTTATTTCTGTATTGATAGCGGCGACTCAAGTCCAGATGCCCTGGTGTTTAATCGGGTGGTTGGATTACGTGACACCTGGGCCAAGATAGAGCAGAAAGAAGCTAGCTAACATGACCATTTCGCTTGATGACATAAGGGCCGCGCGAGATCGAATCCAGCCTTATGTCCATCAAACGCCACTGCTATCTAGTGAGCAGTTAAGTCGTGAACTCGGCCTGGAGGTATTCTTTAAGGGCGAGCATTTGCAAAAGGTCGGTGCTTTTAAAGCACGTGGTGCAGCGAACACTGTATTTTCGCTAGATGACGAAGCTGCGATAGCAGGGGTTGCGACCCATTCCTCGGGAAATCATGGCGCAGCCCTGGCTCGAGCCGCGAAGCTTAGGCAAATTCCGGCCCATGTGGTGGTGCCTGAAAATGCCAATCCTACCAAGGTCAAAGCCATCGAAGGTTATGGCGCTCATGTCATTCGCTGTGAAGCAACACTTGAAGCCCGGGAGCAAACCCTGGCGGCGGTGATTACTAAAACCGGTGCCACCATGGTCCATCCCTATGATGATCCAAGAGTCATTGCCGGGCAGGGCACCGCAGCGCTAGAAGTGATTGAGCAGGTGACTGGTCTGGGTCTTAAATTAGACGCCTTAATTACCCCGGTTGGCGGTGGTGGTTTGCTGGCTGGATCCGCGGTGGCATGTAAAGCCCGTAGCCACGCCAATGTTTTCGGTGCTGAACCTGACGGGGCGGATGATGCTTATCGCTCATTTTATTCTGGTGTGCGAGTCACTCAACATACGCCTAACACCATTGCCGATGGATTAAGAACGACACTTGGTGCCCACAATTTTGAGATTATTCGCGAGAAGGTGGACGATATCTTTCTAGTCAGTGAAGACGAAATTGTTGCAGCCATGGCGCTAATCTGGACGCGCCTCAAACAGGTTGTAGAACCATCTTCTGCAGTTGCGCTTGCTGCCTTGATGAAAAATCGCGATCGTTTCCGGGACCAAACGGTATGTCTAATTTTGACAGGCGGAAATGTAGATCTTGCGAATTTGCCATTTAAGTAGCGTACTAGGCGCGTGATCGGGCAAGCAACTTGTCAACGGTAAAACCGACCACAAGCACAATGAGCGCTAGCAGGAACCTTGGATCAGCGAAAGACAGTTGCACTTCAACGGGATAAGCGATGGTTTTGTTGAGCGCTGCCAGTTTGTATTCGTGACGCTCTGCAAACACCGGATTTGTGGCAATTTCAAACATGTCGCGGCGACTCCGATAGCGCATAAGTGCGCCGCTATCCCATGACTCAGCTCCCTCGATACCCTGCAAGTCCATGGCCTCGGCTACAGCGCGGCCGGCAAATATGGGATGAGAAGCTCGTTTCAGGAGTTCAGGATACATGTACTCCATGTAGTGCCCGAGTAGGTCCTGGGGATCTTGCCCGGCAAATTTCCCCGAAGGTGATTCGTTGTAGTCTAAGAGGTTCACCATAATAAACTGGTTACCG
>JBKAGC010000321.1:0-3441 GCA_046290215.1 Pseudomonadales bacterium
TACGAAATCCTACCTTTACTAATATCAAGAGTTTTGAGGATGAGTTGGCCAGTGCGAGAAGCGTTTCAGCCTCACTGCCAGATGTCGCGGCAGATTATTTCGAAGCAGACTTTCAATCTTTATCTGGCGATTTTGTACTCCTAACCCAGGTCACCCGGGGTTATGTATATCTGGTGAACGTTGTCATGGCAGGTTCAGCCAACGAGTTTTTGTATCTTGCTGAGGAGATGCGCGAGTTAGTGCAGCAACAACTCAGAACCACAGAACGCCTGAGTGTTGCTACAAGTCAAAACATTGCCACCAGTACCTTCTTTGCCGCCATGATGAGTATTGTCGTTATCATGATCATCGCGGTGTTTTTGATTTTCCAGGTGATCTTCCCAATTCGCGATATTACTGAAGTGTTTAAAACCCTATCCGTGGGACTGTCTGTCAGTGAAGTGCCAGGGAGTGACCGCGAGGATGAGGTGGGGGAACTGGCCAAGGCGGCCGATGTGTTCCATGAAAAAAACCTGCAAACAGAAAAGCTACTAGCAGATGCTAATGAATTGAACAAAGCGCAAAAACGCCTTAACAAGCAGCTTGCTGCTGCTAAACAAAGCGCCGAGGCGGCAACCGAATCAAAGAGTATGTTCCTGGCGAACATGAGTCACGAGATTCGAACGCCGATGAACGGTATTCTCGGATTGCTGCGCATGTTGAGAAAAACCGAGCTAACAGAACAGCAAAACGATTACGTGCAAAAGATCGATTATTCGAGCCATGTCCTAATGGATGTCATCAACGACATCCTGGACTTCTCAAAAATAGAAGCCGGCAAGATGCGCATTGAAAATGTCCCGTTCGACATTGACAGTATCGTGCAGCGGGTGGTTTCCAATGTCTATGTTAAAGCCCAGGAGAAGTCGCTGTTTGTTCGAACCTGGATCGACCCAGACGTAAAGCAACAGTATATGGGGGACCCACTTCGAGTAACCCAGATTCTGCTCAATATTTGCAGTAACGCGCTGAAGTTCACAGAGAAGGGCGGCATCACGTTTGATATCCGTATCGGTCAGGCCCATAGCCTGGAGTTCCGTGTGACGGACACAGGCATTGGCATGTCTGAGCCGCAATTGGCAAAGATATTTGACTCTTTTACCCAGGCGGACGGCTCTACTAGCCGCAAATTTGGCGGCACGGGTCTGGGCCTGACCATCGTTAGGCAACTCACAGATTTGATGAACGGAGAAGTGAAGGTGACGAGTACGCCAGGTCTCGGCACAGAGTTTTGTGTTTGTCTGCCGCTTGAAACCGCGTCTCACCAAACCGTTTTCAACTCCGCAAGATGGATCAAGAAACTTACGTTTTATTCCACCGCAGGACTGAACCCACCGGAAACTTATCTGAATACCATAGAGTCGTTAGCAGGGTACGAGCCTGAAGAATCAGAAGTACTGATGCTGCACTTTGCAACGCTTGAAGATGCCCTCAAGCACAAAGCTCTGATTGAGCGTATCCCAGGTAACTGTGTTGGCTTTATGTTGGACCTTCAGCCAGAGAGTCTCGGAAAACAAATTGAAGCGGAATTCAATTTGCCCGTGATTAACCAGCCGATCACGGTTGACTTGATGGAAGACTATTTGCGCGCCTTTAACCCGGATCGTACGCCGATCACTGCACCGGTAGAGGACGAGGAGGAAGATCTACAGTTTGTTGGCCATGTCTTACTGGTGGAAGACAATATGATCAATCAAGCGGTGGCCTGTGAAATGTTGGAGGATCTTGGCCTGACTTATGATCTGGCTGAAGACGGTAAGCAAGCAGTGGAGCAGGTGAAGAGCGGTAAAGTTTATGATCTTGTTTTGATGGACATCCAAATGCCCATCATGGATGGCTATCAGGCAACCCAAAAGCTGAGACAGCAAGGCTATGCAGATTTGAAGATTTGTGGGTTGTCCGCCAACGCTATGGAAGGCGATGCTGAAAAAGCCAAAAGCTACGGTATGGATGATTATCTAACCAAACCGATTAGCTGGGATGATTTAGAAACCACCTTAAGCAGGTACCTGACCATTAGAACCGCTTAAGGGCAGCCTTGCCCCTGATTAAAACTGTCTGAACGTGCTTTCAACCTGGTGATCAAGCCGGCGCTGTTGGTTTTGATTACATTGCTCCGAGTGTGACCAGGCAAGGCCAGCGAAATTGTCCTTTGCATAGTTTGCAGCAGCTTTAATTTCGACAAGTGATAACAAACAAAGGTCGGGATAATGAACCACAATACGGCGTAACTGGTGGCGTCTGATCTCCCCTTGATATTCGGCTTCAAGCAAGGAGCGCAGTTTTTTTGCACTGCCGGTATCCGCGTGATCAAGGGAGACCAGGATGATACCTTTTTCAGTTTCCAGATGATTGAGCACCTCAGCGGGATTGCTCAGTGTAAGTGAATTTGACTCGGGAACCTCTAGCTTTTGACCAACCCAATAGAGCGGCTGGTCTGCCAGAGAGGTTTGCTGAATATGTAAGGGTGATACCGCGGCGAATCGCACCTGCTGTTTTTGGTCAAACTCAATCTGGCAGGTGTTGGTTAATGGGTGCAATACACTGCTAACAGTCATCGACTCGCCCCAGGTTTGTTGTTTTGTGTTGATATCCAGGTAGTTCGCTGTCTCCAGCTGTCTAACCACATCCACCCGGCTGTGCCCTGGTTCAAAATTCTCGCATAGGAAAAACACTTCTTTGCGTGCCGCATCCCAGAGCAGGAGACCAAACACCAGTGGGACGACAACACAGACGGCAATAAAGACTTTGAGTTTCCAGGACATCACTACGCTTCCAATTTGGCGTAATACTACAACAAGACCATCTTGTGGGTTGCCCGACTATTTTCCCTAACCCGCATTCTTTTGTTGACTTACCTCGATCTGGCGCATAAAGTCGCGCCCAGCTATCGAAGCAAACTCTTTTTGTCCCTCCATTTCGTCCTTAGTTTTACCCCTGATCACGTCCTGTAGTTTCAATCTGGTTTTTTTCATCGCTTGTCCGCGCGGATAACCCGCGCCTTATTAAAAATTACAGGATATTTATCTATGTCAAATGTTGTTAACGGAACCGTTAAGTGGTTCAACGAATCTAAAGGTTATGGTTTTATTTCTCAGGAAGGTGGCCCTGACGTGTTTGCACACTTCAGCGAGATCCAGGACTCCGGCTTTAAAACCCTGATGGAAGGCCAAAAGGTCGAGTTTGTTGCCGCTCATGGCGCAAAAGGCCCACAAGCCGAAAAAATCACCGTCGTATAGTTGGGGTCAGTATAGTTGGGGTCAGGACCAAGTGCCAGGTCCAAGCAACTCCCAAAGAAGCCGGCAATACGCCGGCTTTTTTGTGTCCAAGAGGTCGAATAAGCTGTACCTACGCGAGATTGAGCGCCCATTACCCTTGTCACTACGCGCCATTCGATCCTTG
>JBKAGC010000322.1:0-3424 GCA_046290215.1 Pseudomonadales bacterium
TCACATCCGCTAGCCATTTACTGAGGAGGGGGCCTTTCTGCTCGACTTTTAAGTAAGGCGCAAGGTCACGTTTGAGTAACTGGTCATATTTAAATGGATAAGTTTCAGCGCTTTCTTCCAGGAAGAAATCAAATGGATTGATCACGATCAACTCTGCGATCACCTCAACATGAAACTTCAGTGATGTGGTTTTTTCCGGGAAAACAAAACGGGCCAGGTAATTGCCAAATGGATCTTGCTGCCAGTTCAAAAAGTGGTCACCTGGCTCCACATTTAGCGAGTAAGACTTAATCGGTGAGCGGGTGTGGGGTGCTGGCCGTAAGCGAACGATATGCGGTGCGACATTCACCGGCCGATCAAACAGATACTCCGTGTGGTGTTTTAGTGCAACTTGAATGGCCATATTGATGTTGTTCCGCGCTGAATTAAGCACCAGGAAAGCCCGGTGAACGAAAACCTAATGTTGAGTCCCCGCCTAGAACAGTGTCAACCCGCGCCGCAGGTAAGTTAATGCTTTCCAGGGTCAGTAAGGCGCAGTGGGTCTAACAGGTTGGTAAGTACTTCTTTATCTAGTTCAGTTGCCTCTGCAGCAACCTCCAGTATGTCACGGCCTTCAGCATAGGCTTTTTTTGCAATGGCTGCTGCCGCGTCATAACCAATCTCCTGGTTAAGTGCGGTGACTAAGATGGGATTGCGTTGCAGAGACTGCTTTATCTTCTGGGTATTGACGGTGAAGTCGCGCACAGTGTTTGCCAGAGCGGTGCTGCTATGGGTCATAAGCTCTGTACTTGCCAGCAGCTTATCGGCGATCAGAGGTAACATGACGTTGAGCTGGAAGTTGCCGGATTGTGCGGCAATGGTCACCGCGCTGTCGTTGCCAATAACCTCTGCGGCCGCCATGGCCACTGCCTCGGGGATTACCGGATTAACCTTGCCGGGCATAATCGATGAGCCTGGTTGTAGAGCCTTAAGTTCTATTTCAGCCAGGCCAGCCAGGGGCCCCGAAGACATCCAGCGCAGGTCATTTGCAATTTTCATCAGCACAATCGCTAACGACTTTAATACGCTAGAGCATTCCAGTGCGACGTCTTGCGCTGCCATTCTAGAGAATTTGTTTTCCGCTGAAGTAAAGCTGGCACCTGTAAGTTCTGAGATTTGCTCAATAGCGATTTCAGAGAACCGCGGCGGACAATTGACCCCGGTGCCCACAGCGGTGCCACCCAGGGGTAATGCTTTTAATCGAGGTAGTAAGTCGTTAATTCGAGCCTTGACCTCGTTGAGCTGGGCCGCCCAGGTGAGTAACTCCTGCTCGAAGGTAATTGGCATGGCATCCATTAAATGTGTCCGGCCAGTTTTTGCGATTTGCTTCAGTGATGTGGCTTTGGCTGTAATCACCTTTGCAGCCCCGGCTAATGCCGGTAGCAAGTTAGACTCGATCTCCAGTGCGGCGCTCACCTGCAAAGCCGTGGGTATAACGTCGTTGGAACTTTGTGACATGTTGACATGGTCGTTGGGGTGAACATCCTCTCCCGCCAGGTTTGCGAGTACCTCGTTCATGTTCATATTACTTGATGTACCAGAGCCAGTTTGAAATACACTCACAGGGAACTGCTCGGCAAATTCGCCGTTAGCCACTTTGAGAGCGGCATTAGCGATGGCGTCTGCCTGGGTCTTCGGTAGAAGCCCAAGTGCCAAATTGGTGCGTGCTGCCGCGCATTTAATCATCGCGAGCCGGGTTATAAAGGCCCTTGGCATAGGTCTGGGTGATAACGAGAAGTTTTCTACAGCCCGTTGGGTCTGGGCGCCGTAAAGGGCATCCGCAGGGACTTTGACATCACCCATACTATCGGTTTCGTTTCTTGAGTTGTCCACTTTTGCCTCCCGCAGCGTTTTTCTTTTCACGCGTCGTTTTGTAAGCTTGGCGACTCATTCGGTCACCACAGGCGACGTACATGAGTACAAAGTATCAGCAAGCCAAGCAGCTGAACTCGAACGGGAATGCTTACACGATTTATCCCTTCAGTCACCTGAAAGCGTCATTCGCTGTCGATAAGCTGCCCTTTTCCTTAAAGATTTTGCTAGAAAACCTCCTGCGTCATGGTCAGGAGATGTTTGTTACTGACGATGATATTGAGGCGCTAGCAGGCTGGGACCCAAAAGCCGAGCCCTCACAAGAAATTGCCTTTGTGCCAGCGCGGGTACTGTTGCAAGACTTTACCGGTGTCCCGGCCATTGTTGACCTCGCGACCATGCGCGATGCCATGGTCAATCTTGGCGGAGACGCTACCCAGATTAATCCCTTGAATCCGGTAGAACTCGTAATTGATCACTCGGTGATGGTGGATAAGTACGGTAATGACAAAGCGCTGGAAGAAAACACTGCCATTGAAATCGAGCGCAATCTGGAGCGTTACAAATTTCTCCGCTGGGGTCAGGAAGCATTTCAGAACTTTAAAGTGGTGCCCCCCGGCACGGGCATCGTCCACCAGGTGAACCTTGAATATCTCGCCCGCGGCGTGTTTACCGCTGAGGCTGGTGATACCCAACTTGCCTACCCGGATACGCTGGTTGGTACGGATTCCCATACCACCATGATCAATGGTCTCGGTGTGCTTGGTTGGGGCGTTGGTGGTATCGAAGCGGAAGCGGCCATGCTCGGTCAGCCCATTACTATGCTTATTCCTCAGGTGGTGGGTTTCCGTTTTACCGGCAAATTAGCCGAGGGTGCAACCGCCACTGACCTCGTCTTAACCGTCACGGAAATGCTGCGAGCCCACGGCGTGGTTGGCAAATTCGTTGAGTTTTACGGGCCCGGATTGAGCAATATGACCCTGGCGGATCGGGCCACCATTGCTAACATGGCGCCGGAGTATGGTGCGACGTGCGGCATATTCCCTATTGATGCAGAAACCCTGAATTATCTTAAGCTCACAGGTAAAGACCAAAAGACGTTAGATCTTGTGGAAAGCTATATGAAAGAAATGTCTATGTGGCATGACGATAGCTTGCCAGACGCTGAGTACAGTTCCACATTGGAGTTGGATCTTAGTAGCGTACAACCGTCTATTGCCGGCCCCAAGCGCCCCCAGGACCGCATTGCGTTAACAGCAGCAAAAGCCAGCTTCCAATCCACGTTAAATGAATTCCGTGATTTGCAGTTACTGCCGGAGGAAGAAGAAACCTTTGCGGAAGAAGGCGGTGCGGTTGGACCAGAACCCACGGGCGCGGTGGAGACCACTTACAAAGGCGAGACCTTTGAGCTTCAGCATGGCGCTGTGGTGATTGCTGCCATTACCAGTTGTACCAACACATCTAACCCGGCGGTGCTGGTGGCTGCCGGTTTGCTGGCGAGAAAGGCACGGCAACTCGGTCTGGTCACTAAACCCTGGGTAAAAACCTCCCTGGCACCTGGCTCCAAGGTGGT
>JBKAGC010000323.1:0-3420 GCA_046290215.1 Pseudomonadales bacterium
TTGGATTAACCGAGGTTATCAATCAGCAAGTGTTCAACCCCGTGTGACGCTTGACTAAAACGCCAGAGAAAACTGCCTGTCATTTGCGGGCACCCAATCTCTAGGGACTGTGTCTAGTTCTGGCAAGGCAATTTGCTGGGTGCCCACCTGAGGATTGTGCTTCAAACCGTGATAGCGTCGCGCAGGACGCGGTGCTGGTTGATCGACACTTTCATTAATCATTTGCAACAAGTGGTGACACACCGTGTGACCAGTCTTAGCCTTGTGCCTGGTTCTCCGCATGCGTTTTGCTGCACGCATGGCTAACTCAGAGTGCTCGACACTGGTTTTTACCTGACCAGTCTTTACTTGACCAGCCTTTACCAGTTCAGTCTTTGCCTGGTTGGTTGTTGCATCAAGGTTTAGAGGATTTAAGTAGTCCATTTCAACGCTCCCTTGTTGACGTATCTGTCATGAAGAAGCGACGCATTTGCGCGCCATCGCCACCTATAGATACTGTACAAACAAACAGTATCAATATACTGGATGCTTGTACAGTACTTTTTACAGTATTTTGCTGATTAGAGCGATCAAACCTTAAATACCAGACCATCCTCGGCATAATCAGCAACAATTTCTGTGCCACGCTTCACTTCACCCGAGAGGATTTGCTTGGCTAAAGGATCCTCAACGTGGCGTTGAATCGCTCTCTTCAAGGGTCTTGCACCGAATACAGGGTCATAACCAATCTCGACTAGAAACTCGATAGCACGATCCGTCAAAGTTAGCTTGAGCTCCATTTCCTCAAGCCGCTTCTCCAGGGTTTGCAACTGGATCTTTGCCACGCCCTGAATCTGATCCTTCTCAAGGGGCCTAAAGACAACCGAGTCATCAACGCGATTAAGAAACTCAGGCCGGAAGTGCTGGGATACAACCCCCATGACCGCGTCTTTCATTTCCTCGTAGCTTGCAGTACCCGACAAGGTCTGAATCAAGTCAGAACCCAGGTTAGAAGTCATGACCAACACGGTGTTTTTGAAATCCACCGTACGTCCATGACCATCGGTTAAGCGACCATCATCCAATACCTGCAGGAGAATATTGAAAACATCACCATGGGCCTTTTCAATTTCGTCGAGCAGTATCACGGAGTATGGCTTCCGTCTAACATGTTCAGTGAGGTATCCACCCTCTTCATAACCTACATAACCAGGAGGTGCGCCGATCAAACGAGCCACTGAGTGTTTTTCCATAAACTCAGACATATCAATTCTGATCAGCGCGTCCTCTGTGTCGAACAAGAAGCGCGCCAGGGCCTTGCAAAGCTCTGTCTTACCCACACCGGTTGGGCCGAGAAACAAAAATGAGCCGTTCGGTCGGTTCGGATCAGAAATACCAGCCCGGGAACGACGAACAGCGTTTGAAACTGCTGTTACCGCTTCATCCTGGCCCACCACCTGACGATGTAACTCACCTTCTAATTCAAGCAGCTTGGCTTTTTCACTCTCCAACATTTTTGAAATGGGGATACCAGTCCACTTGGAGACAACCTCGGCAATCTCCTCGTCAGTGACCCGGTTACGTAATAGCTTCATATCAAGCATCTCTGCTTGTGCGGCCATATCCAGCTTCTTCTCCAGCTCTGGAATATCACCATACTGCAGTTCAGACATGCGAGTCAGATCACCGGCACGACGCGCACTTTCCAATGCCGCACGGGCTTGCTCTAAGTCTTCCTTGATTTGCTGGGTTCCACTTAGTGCTGCCTTTTCAGCATTCCACACCTCGTCCAGGTCCGCGTACTCCTTTTCCAGTTCGCTCACTGTGGTGTTTAACGCTTCCAAACGAGTCAACGAGGCTTCATCGGTTTCCTTCGATAAGGCTTCACGCTCAATTTTGAGCTGAATCAGGCGGCGTTCGAGCCGGTCCATTTCTTCGGGCTTGGAATCAATTTCCATTCGAATCAAACTCGCGGCCTCGTCCACCAGGTCAATGGCCTTATCCGGCAATTGGCGATCGGAGATATAGCGGTGGGACAGTTTCGCCGCTGCAATAATCGCCCCATCGGTAATATCAACCCCATGGTGAATTTCATAGCGTTCTTTCAAGCCGCGCAAAATTGCCACGGTATCCTCTACTGAAGGCTCATCCACCTGAACCTTCTGAAAACGTCGTTCCAACGCTGCGTCAGACTCTATATAGGTTCGATATTCATCCAGTGTGGTTGCACCCACGCAGTGGAGTTCACCGCGGGCAAGTGCTGGCTTCAACATATTACCGGCATCCATCGCACCTTCAGCTTTACCTGCGCCGACCATGGTGTGCAATTCATCAATGAACAAAATCACATTGCCTTCTTCTTTCGCCAGTTCGTTGAGTACCGCTTTTAGACGCTCCTCAAACTCACCACGAAACTTGGCGCCGGCGATCAAAGAGCCCATATCCAGGGCTAGAATCTTTTTGCTTTTTAGACCTTCAGGCACTTCACCATTAACAATTCGTTGGGCGAGACCTTCTGCAATGGCGGTTTTACCCACACCTGGCTCACCAATCAGCACTGGATTGTTTTTGGTACGGCGTTGCAGGACTTGAATGGTGCGGCGAATCTCATCGTCGCGGCCAATAACGGGATCCAGTTTGCTCTGCTCGGCTCTCTCTGTCAGATTCACTGTGTATTTATCTAACGCCTGACGAGTATCCTCGGCATTGGGGTCTTGCACCTTGTCACCGCCACGGAATTGCGCCACCGCCCTTTGTAAGGCATCTTTCTGAACACCAAACTCTGCGAATAGCTTGCCCAGTTCGCCGCGATCCTCTGCCGCCGCAATTAGCACCAGCTCACTGGAGATAAATTGGTCACCATTTTGCTGCGCCAACTTATCCACCACGTTCAATAAACGACCTAATTCAGGGGAGAGTTGAACGTCACCATAGTTATCTGTGACCTGTGCGAGTTGCTCAACTCGGGTGCTAATGGCATCACGAAACGCCGGGACATCCACGCCCATATTGGTCAGGATCGGTTTGGTAGAACCGCCCTTTTGATCAATCAACACCTGTAGCAAATGCAATGGGGTCACCTGATTATGGTCTTTACCCACAGCCAGGGACTGGGCATCGGCTAATGCGCTTTGTAACTTACTGGTAAAACGATCAATCCGCATGATTGGTCTCAAACTAATTAACTTGATCACTGTTTGGGGGTGATAACAGCGGATTCAAGTACTGGCACCATTTACTTTATCCATGGACCTGTGGCACTTTCTCCGCTTCTTATCCCTACCCTCAGCATAGTTGATGAATTTTGTCGTAATCCTGCTTATCGCAGCCCTTTTATCTGCGCCAGATTGGGCTGTCGCCGGTGAAGCCACTCTCGTTCCTGAAATGGAAACCGCGCCCTCCCTTTATCCGGAAGACTCACTGGATGATGCAGCGGTTTGG
>JBKAGC010000324.1:0-3417 GCA_046290215.1 Pseudomonadales bacterium
CAAACAACCGCCAGTACCAGCTGCTACCGAGATGGTGGTACCTGCTGGAAGCTGTTGATTAAAGCGATCTGCAAAATCAACAAACACGCTACCAGTACCAGAGGTCAGACTAACAGTATCGCCAATTTGCGGTCTCACCTGATTGTCTGCGTGACCGATCGTAAAATCAGTACCTGCAGTAACCGTGTCACCGTCATTGTCAGTCAGATTGGTTGTGGCGCGGAAGTTACCAGACGCCACTGCAGTAAGACTCACATCGTTAATAAACTCACCTGTTGAAGCGTCGCGCAAAGAGAAGTTAGCACCAGAGCCGGAGAAGATAATCACCGCCTCTTTGTTAATGCTCACCAAATCACGAGTACAGTATTGTTCGGTTGCTTGATCACATGGGTCAGCGTTGTTGTCACAGGTATCAGTACGGTTGCTAATATCCAGCGGACACAAGGTACCATTGTAGATGCCATTGCCATCATCAAACTGACCGTTCTCTCCGAAGTCCACGGGTTCTTCTTCCTCACCACCCACCTGGAAGCAGTTACCCAGAGTTTCGCCTGGGTTGGTTACCGGCGAGTTAGGTCCGTAACAAGTTCGCGTACCGTCATTTCGAGAGTCGTCAGAAGCGGGGTTACCGTTACCAAAGACGTTGTCCTCGTTGTTATCGACGAAAGCCTCTGGCAAATCCACAAACGGTTCGTTGAAGTCGTACAAGCCGTTACCGTTTGAATCGATAAAGCTTTCTTCACCCTGGGCAAAAGCCAGAATTGTGGAACGTCCCCCGTAGCGCTGACCAAGACCGCCGAGATAGCCTGAAGACAGCGCATCACCTTGAGCAACACTACCAGCGCGACAAGGCACTGATCCTTGCAAGCTGCTACGGAATGGCGCAGTGGCCACACCCGGATCATCAATCGCATGGGTGGTATCGCCGCTATTGTCCTCATCTGGGAACGAGCGGGTATAAGTAATTTTCACCGTACCAGCACCGGAACAAGCAGCCGCAGTACAAGTGATGCCTGAACCGTCGCTATCCACTGTATAAGTGTTTGAAGCGATCAACACGTCTGCCGTGGTTTCAACTCGCTGTACAGAAGAAGTCGTGTACTGGGTATTGCCGTCATTGCCTGCCAGCACAACAGTTTCTTCAACAATCAGAGCCGATGGACAGCTTGCAGAACCTAACTCAAGATTACTAACGTTGGTATTGAGGGGTGTCCTTGGATCAGTAGAAGTCAGCGTGGTGGTACAACTACCATTGGTGCCGGTAGTACAAGCTGGCGTGATGGTACCAAACTCAGTTCGGAACTGAACTGAAGTACCCACGACCGGGTTATTAAATCGGTCCGCCAGGAAGCTCGTTAAGGTCACAGTTTCACCGTCGAAATTGTTACCTTCGAAGTTCAACTCACTGGCCGCCAACGTGAAACTGTTCTGGTCAGCAATACCAGTATTAATAGATAACTGTCCAGACAAGGTCACCAGGGTTTGCGCACCATTCGGGAAGTCAGTGTTATCACCATCGTTATCTGTGTCGGCATCTAAGCTAGCCCGCACACGTACCGTGGTGGCAATAAAACCAGCACTAACAATTGCTGCTACCTTACCGTCAGCATCGGTTAAGCCTTCCGTGTTTTGTAGCGCGATGCCACCAACAGTGGAGGTTAAGCTGAATGATACTGTTTGATCCGGTGCCGGCTGACCCAATACATCTAGCACCTGGAATACGACCCGGGCGGAGCTCGTACCACCAGATTCGCGAATAAAGATGCTATCGGTTTGTGTCACACCGTCTGGCAGCGTCACCTGGTCAAACACAATGGCGCCAATTTGCGCTGGCAATACTTCAATGGTGCCAGTGGCTGTTTCGCCAGTGCTCGCTTCCGTGGCAGTGATAATGTCATTACGAGCACAGCCTTCGTTATCCTGGTAGGTGGCCGTGGCAACACCATTGGCCAGAGATTTCACAGTTTGCGTAATGGAAGACAATGGATTACCCGTGGTCGCATCATTGATACCAACGCAGTTTGAGGTAAATGTGATATCCACGTCCTGAACTGGCGAGCCTGTGGCATCCAGTACAACTACAGAAACCGAAGAGGTACCCCCTGCAGATAGCGGTGATGTCGCCACGCTCAACGCACCATTAGCAGCGGTGCCGAGAGGCGGCGCGAAACCAGATCGAGTAGCAGCTGCAGAAGTACAATCAGTAGCACTGGTACCGCCGCTACAGGTACCAATCTGTAAGCCGGCAATACCCACAGTGAACTGCACAGAAGCTGTGGTATCCCCCACAATGACCACAAAGTCACCGGTGCCAAAGGTAGAGCCGGCAGTTAGGTTCGCCGTAATGCGACCATCTGAATCTGTAATGGCCGTAATCGTTGAGGCTGCTGTACCTGAACCCACACTGGCAGTACCAAGCGATGTGGTAATGGTTGCCGTACGGTTTGGCAGGTTATTACCATTTTCATCTTCCACCAAAATACCCACAGTGGCTGGATCGTTCACCGTAATAATATTGGTGCCGTTACCTGGCGTGGCGTCGGTGAAAGTTAGCGTTACCACAATGTTGGCATCACCTGCATTACCCAGGGTCTGGAAAGTCAGTGTATCGGTATTAAAGCGGCCTCCATTGATAATGAGCGTGGCTGTGGCTTGACCAGCACCGGGCGTACTACCGGCATTTAATGCCACACTGGCAATACCAGAAGCATTGGTTAAGGCCGAACCGCCAATTGGAAAGATGTCGCCGACACCGTTAGTGGTAAATTCCACCACGGCATTTTCTACCGCGGCACCTGTGGCATCCGTCACGGTGGCACGTAATACACCAGGGTTGTTTGCATCAATTGAGCCGGTAAATGGATTACCGGAACCATCCACCAGGGAAATGGCAATATTCAAATTACTGGTACCAACACCATCAAATGGTCCGTCACCAGCAGAGTTAAAAGTGATCGTATTGTTATTGGCAGTGGTCACCGCCTGACCGTTAACGGTGGTGGCCGCCGTAATTGAGCCGGGGCCGGACACTGTACCGGGCAGTAAGTTCGTTGTGGCAACACCCGCCGCATTGGTGATATCGATGGTTGAACTTAACGCACCAGAATCCGCACTACCGCCATTGTTAGCCTTGGTAAATGTGACAATCGCGCCCTGAACCGGCTGACCAAACTCGTCAATCACAGTTGCCGTAACCGTTACCGGTGCCGCCTGCGAAGTTGCCGTGGTATTGCCACCAGCGGGAACAGAAAGGGTGAGTGTGGAAACGGCGTCGCCATTGGTGAAAAAGGACAGTGGTGTGGCGTCTACATTTTCCGAGCCAGAAGTCACAGATGCCGTCAAACTACCACTGCCTTGAGTTTGGCCAGCACGTAAGGTTGTTGTAAATACACCAGAGTCGTTCGTGGTACCACCGCT
>JBKAGC010000325.1:0-3399 GCA_046290215.1 Pseudomonadales bacterium
GCCGGAATACTTTAAGACTGCGGATGACATTAGCCCGATTAATCACGTTGATATTCAAGCGGCATCACAAAAGTGGATTGATTCATCCATTTCTAAAACTGCCAACGTGCCAACGGACTACCCGTTTGAAGAGTTCAAGGACATCTATCTATACGCCTACGAACAAGGTCTAAAAGGTTGCACCACCTTCCGCTTTAATCCTGAAGCGTTCCAGGGCGTACTGGTGAAAGAGTCCGATCTCGAGAACACCACCTACCAGTTCACACTGGATGACGGCAGTAAGGTGGAAGTGAAAGGTAACGAGGAAATTGAATACGACGGTGAGACTCACACTGCGGCGAATCTATTCGATGCCCTGAAAGAAGGCTACTACGGCAAGTTTTAGGCCAACAGAAAACAAGAGAAAACATTATGGCTTTAAAAATTAACCAGAAAATTGTCGGCTACAAACTCAAGAAAGAAGACGAGGAAGTTGCCAGAGAAGAAGTGGATCCTCGCGAGGTGATGCACGAGGACATTGAGCGTCCTGAAGAACTTAAGGGTTATACCTATAAGATCAAAACTCCCCTTAGCGATCACGCCCTGTACATCACGATCAACAATATTGTGCTGAACTCAGGTACCGAGCACGAACAGGAGTATCCCTTCGAGATCTTCATTAACTCGAAGAACATGGAACATTTCCAATGGGTATTAGCCCTGACCCGCGTGATTAGCGCCGTGTTCCGTAAGGGCGGTGACGCCGTGTTTATGGTGGACGAGCTCAAGCAAGTGTTTGACCCTCAAGGTGGTTACTTCAAACGTGGCGGGCGCTTTATGCCTTCCCTGGTGGCTGAGATCGGTGAAGTGCTTGAAACACACATGAAGAAGTGTGGCCTGATCGAATCCGAGGAATTGAGTGAAGCTCACCAGGCGTTAATTGCTGAAAAGCGTGCTGCCCTGGAAGCCCCTGCGGCCAACGCTGAAGATCCAGCAGAAGTCGCAGGTTATCCACCAGGTGCGCAACTGTGCAAAAAATGTAATACCCAGGCGGTCGTCATGATGGATGGCTGTATGACTTGCCTCGCCTGTGGCGATTCCAAGTGCGGCTAATGGGCGACTGTTAGATGGATGCTTACCACCAACAATTGCAGCTTATACTCAGTACTGGGGTGGACCGCGGGGATCGAACGGGTGTGGGGACCCGTTCCCTGTTTGGTCTTCATGCCCGCTATGATATGGCTGATGGCTTTCCTGCGGTAACCACGAAAAAGCTCGTGTGGAAATCCATGGTGTCGGAGTTGCTGTGGTTCGTATCCGGCTCTGGCAATATCAACGACCTGAAAAAAATCTACCCCCATAACAAGCTCTGGGACCTGAACTATGAGGATTTCCTCAAGCGTCACGGCCTTGATGCCAGCGACGCTGTACCCAGTGGGGATATGGGCCGGGTTTATGGCCAGCAGTGGCGTCACTGGCGCAAGCCCAACGGCGAAACGGTGGATCAGTTGCAAGAGGCGGTTGAACTTATTCGTAACAATCCTGATTCCCGGCGTATTATTGTTAATGCCTGGAACCCGGGCGAAGTGGACCCAATGGATGTCGCGCTACCGCCCTGCCACAGCTTATTTCAGTTTTACGTGGCTGACGGAAAGCTCTCATTGCAAATGTATCAACGCTCAGCCGATATGTTTCTCGGCGTCCCCCTAAACATTGCCAGTTATTCACTGTTGCTACATATGGTTGCGAAAATCACTGACCTTGCGCCTGGTGAGTTTGTGCACAGTATTGGCGATGCGCACATTTATCTCGATGCCACAGCGCAATGCGAGGAACAACTGAGTCGCGAGCCCTTTCCGCTACCGACGTTACACATTCAAGATCGCGGTCAAAAAGACATTGACGATTTCGTCATGGACGATTTTGCCTTAATCAACTACCAATGCCATGACGCCATCAAGGCAAAAATGGCAGTATAGGTACGCTATGATTTACCGGTTTCACATATTTGAGCAGACCAATGACGACCTGGTCCGAACTAACTACTCAAGCTTTGCCCTAAAGGACAATCTCCGGCGATTACCTGAACAACTCAACTGGATCCTGCAGGAAGCTGAAGTGCTAAACGAGATCCTTGATCTCGATAAACAAGAAGCCTATCTCAAAGTCACCACTGAATTGGCTGCTGAAGATGTGGTGAACGCCGTTAATAACAAACTGAAACTCAGTGGTCTCGGCGGCACGCTCATTAGCTAACCAGGGTAAGCCTACCAGCACTCAAACTGTCAACAGCAAAGCTTAAGGAGAGGGTCATGGCACAGCGCGCGAGAAGCATGGAAGAGTTCGTCGCGGTGCAGAGCAAAATGTTCCGCCAGGAAGACTTTGCCCATATCCCAACTCTCACACTACGACCCACTGATGTGGTGATCACGCCCTTCGGCAAATCCGGCACTACCTGGTTACAGCAGATCGTCCACACTTTACGCACCCGCGGCGATATGGATTTTGATGACATTTCCCGAGTGGTGCCCTGGATTGAAACCAGTCCAGGTCTCGGCTTAGACCTGCAAGCCGAACAAAAAGCCAACCCACGGGCGTTTAAAAGTCACCTCGAGTACGAACAATTGCCCAAAGGCGCAAAATATATCAACTCTGTGCGGGACCCAAGAGACGCCTTCTATTCCATGTACAAGTTTATGGAAGGTTGGTTTTTTGAACCCGGCACCATCAGCCTTGAAGAATTCGCCGAACAGCGCTACATCGCCAGCGGTGGTTACTGGCGCCATCTGTTGTCCTGGTGGGCAGTGCGCCAGGAGCCGTTTGTTTTGTTTATGTGCTACGAACTAATGCAGCAAGACCCTGAAGCCACTATTCGCCGGGTCGCTAATTTTATTGATGTGCCACTGGATGATGAACTGCTGGCCATCACCCTTGAGCATTCGTCGATCGATTTTATGAAACAACACAAGGATCGCTTCGATGACGCCTTGATGCGCGCTAGAGGGGAAAATATCGCAGGCTTGCCGCCTGGCGGCGAAAGCTCCAAAGTGCGCGAGGGGCGTGTTGGTGATCACAAGCGTGCCCTACCAGAGTCGATTATTGATGCATTGGATCAGGAATGGACCAAACACATCGAACCCAAATTGGGTTTTGCAAACTATCCTGAATTGCTCGCAGCCCTTGCAGCGGAGCAAGAGTAGCGTTAGCCCTTGTGTGCGCTCCAGTCGGTGAAACAACCGGCCAAGCCGTGCAAACGCCCGAGGTTATCTACTAACTGCCAGATTTTACCCGCTTCAATTTGCCAGCTACGACCACGCTTATCTAACCTGACCCCGGTGTAATCAGCTACATACCCTTGTTTGCCAATCTCATCCTGGAGCATCTGGTCAATGGTGGCTTGATCAGGGGCCATCGTGGCGC
>JBKAGC010000326.1:0-3388 GCA_046290215.1 Pseudomonadales bacterium
AAGGCCGGGCCAGAGAGATGGTCAACCGGATTCAAAAAACCCGTAAAGACATAGGTTTAAATGTTACCGATCGGATTGTCATCGCATTTGAAGCGGACAACGATTTAGCCAAAGCCGCCACTACCCCTGAGGCATACATCAAGACCGAAACCCTCGCAGACACCCTTAAGCAAGGCACTGTCAGCGACGCCGACTGCGAGTCCTTTACCTTCGAAATCGATGATATGACGGTTCGCCTGGCGATTCGCAAGGTCTAGCAAAGCTCTGCTAAAGTGGCGCTGTTGAACTTTAGGCAGCGCCACTATGACCACAATTGGGACAACATCTGGCACAAAACCCGGGAACGATTTGCTCGATGGCAAGATCTCCGATATCGCCAATGCGATCAAAACCAGGCAAATCACCTCTGTTGAGTTAACCAAAAAATTCCTGGATCGCATTGAGCAAGTCAACGGCCCGTTAAATGCTGCGATCAACATCCAGGCTGATGTGGCACTTAAATACGCCGCGGAAGCAGATGCCAGACTAGAAGCCGGTGAAACGCCAGGGCCACTCCACGGCGTCCCCATGACCATCAAGGATAGTCTCGACACTAAAGATATGGTGACCACCTGGGGCACCACCGGACGCAAAGACTATCGCCCTGGTCGTGACGCTACCGCCGTTGCCAGGCTGCGCGACGCTGGCGCGATCCTATTAGCAAAAACCAACACCCCGGAATTCACCTTGTCGTTTAAAACTGACAACTTGTTGTTTGGTGCCACCCGCAACCCCTTTGATCTGAATCGCACACCGGGAGGGAGCAGCGGTGGCGCCGCTGCGCTGATCGCGTCCGGAGCCAGCTTATTTGATGTGGGAACTGATACTGGCGGCAGCATTCGATTGCCTGCACACTTTTGCGGTATCGCCGGCATCAAACCCACCACTGGCCGGGTACCCTGCACTGGTAATGCCTTACCGAGTTCTGGGCTCATTGCCCGGTTGAGTCAGCCCGGCCCCATGGCACGGTGCGCTGAGGACCTGGAGTTGTTACTGAATATTATGATGGGTCCCGATTTACTGGACTCTTACGCCTTGCCCGGTAACCCCGTTAACAGTAGTCAGGTGGATCTCAAACAACTTCGTTTCGGCTACTTCAGCGACAATGGGGTGAAGTCGCCCATGGCGGAGATTCAGGCCGCTATCATGTCCGTTGTGGAACTCCTCGCCGAGGAAGGTTTTAAGGCCACTGAAACTCGCCCTTCCGGTATCGAAATGACCAGCTTTATCTTAAGCCGCGTTTTTTCAGCTGATGGCGGGGAAATGATCGAAGCGCTGCTCGAGGATTGCCGCACCACGGAAATTTCCTCTGCTCTGGCGGGTATGGATGAAAATAGCTTGCCGAAAATCGATCAGAAAGAATTTGCCCAGGTGATCAATCTGTGGGACAACTATCGCAGTTCAATGCTGAGCATCTTTCGGGACTTTGACGTTCTACTTTGCCCCGTCAATGGACAAACCGCCATTCCTCTGGATCAAGAGGAGGATATGGCAGACTATACTTACACCAGCGCGTTTAATTTGACGGGCTGGCCGGCGGCGGTGGTTCAGGTGGGTAGAGATCATCTCGGCCTACCTATCGGCATCCAGGTTGTCGCCGCACCGTTTCGTGAGGATCGTTGTCTAGCGGTAGCACGTTGGCTTGAGGAGAAAATAGGCGCTTTAGCACCACCAGATTGCCACGCAAACTAAACCATTTCTGGACATTCAACGTCATAATAACCATCAATACCGTCAGATTGTGCGATCAGGCGCGGAAATCCGCCAATGTATCGCGTCTAACTGGCAACACAAGGGTGCAAACAGTATCCTACGAGCCGTCTGGAATACTGACCCCATCCGTTCTGCAATGAAGGATTCTGCAATGCATGCTTTAAAATACTGGCTCGCTGGCGTACTCAGCGTAATCTCGCTCCAGGCAAGCGCGGCCAACCTCGCCAACATTTACGATTTGGCGGTTAACAACGACCCTCAACTGGCTGCTGCTAAAGCTACTTACATGGCGGCCAAACAAGTAACACCCCAGGCACGTGCTGGATTGCTCCCCAATGTGTCAGTAGGTGGTCAGACAGAAGACATCCAGCGAGTCCTGGTGGGCTCAGGACTACCTACCGACAACTTCAATGATAACTCCTGGCGTGCCGTGCTGGTCCAGCCACTGTTTCGCCTGGATCGATGGTTTCAGTTTCAAGGGGCAAAAGATCGTGAAGCGGCGGCGATGGCGCAATTTGCCAGTGAGCAACAAGAGCTAATTTTTCGCGTTGCTGACAGTTATTTAACCATCCTCGAAGCAAATGCCCAGCTTGTTTCCGCACGCGCCGAGCGAGATGCCGTTAAGCGTCAACTGGAACAAGTACAACAGCGCTTTGACGTTGGCCTGGTGGCAATTACCGATGTTCTAGAATCCACCGCGGCATTCGATAGCTCAACGGTAAACGTCATCGAAGCCGAGGGGCGACAGGACATCTCGTTTGAGACATTGTTGCGGCTGACCGGCGAACGCTACACAGAAATCGACGGACTTGCGGGAGAGTTTCCCATCGAGTACCCAGAACCGAACAATGAAGATGCGTGGGTCGCAAGAGCTTTGGAAGGTAATTACCAACTCATTGCCGCTCGAGAGAACGTCGATTCCGCCAGGCGTTCATTATATGCGGCGCGCAGCCAGCACCTACCTACGGTTGACGCACAAGCCACCTACGCTGAGAGCAACACCGGTGCAGGTCAGGCCTTTCTGGGCTCTATTGAACAACGATCTTATGCCCTGGTTTTTAATGTGCCAGTGTTTGCCGGCGGCGGAACCGTTGCAGCTTCAAAACAGGCAGGCTACGAGCTCGAACAAGCACAGCGCAACTTCGACCTGGTACAACGCCAAACCGTTGAAAACACCAGAAACTTATTCAGCGCCATTAACACTGACGTTGCACGAGTACGCGCCAGATTAAGAGGTATTGAATCCAGCCAGAGCGCCCTGGATGCTACACAAACTGGTTACGAAGTAGGCACCCGCAACATCGTTGACGTCTTATTGGCGCAGCAGCGCCTGTATTTGGCGCAATTCCAATATGCGAGTGCAAGATACCAGTATATTCGCGACACCCTGCGCCTAAAGCAGACAGTTGGCTCCCTGAGCCCTGAGGACATCTACGCCCTCAACCAATTCGTTACGGCGGACAAATCCGTTGCCAGAATCAAACCTACTACGAGATAACATCAGGTAGGGAACTGAGTCCACGTTGTATGCTCTAATACGCATACAACGTGATCTCAGCAAAAACTCATGAACTTTAAATTCATCGCCACTGCAGCCGCAGTTGGTTTGCTCACCAGTCTTGCGATCGCATGGCTG
>JBKAGC010000327.1:0-3355 GCA_046290215.1 Pseudomonadales bacterium
GTTTGTGGCATGGGGCCATCAGCCGCTGAACAAACCAAAATCGCGCCGTCCATCTGGGCAGCACCAGTGATCATGTTCTTCACATAGTCAGCGTGACCCGGGCAATCAACGTGTGCGTAGTGACGATCTGGAGAGTCATATTCAACGTGAGAAGTCGCAATCGTAATACCGCGCTCGCGTTCTTCTGGCGCATTATCAATCTCAGCAAAATCCTGGAATTCACCACCCCAGGTCTCCGCACATACTTTTGTAATCGCCGCCGTTAGCGTCGTCTTACCATGGTCTACGTGACCGATTGTTCCTACGTTTAAGTGCGGTTTTGTCCGCTCAAACTTCTCTTTGGACATTTGGACTTCTCTCCTCAATCGCCCGAACAGGACAGCTAGTTAGCTTTGCCTAAGTTAACGACTTTCGTCGCGGGTTAAATAAATTTTGCTACTCTATACTAAAATTCTTCGTACACATCTAAGTTCGCAAGTCTGGAGCTCATAACCGGATTTGAACCGGTGACCTCTTCCTTACCAAGGAAGTGCTCTACCTACTGAGCTATATGAGCATTACCCGACTCTACGACCTAACACTCGGCCTTCTAATAACTCATCGGCCCGCACCACCTACTTCACATTCGCACCTGAGATATCATCGCGGCAAGTGGAGCGGGTAGCGAGAATCGAACTCGCGTCATCAGCTTGGAAGGCTGAGGTTCTACCGCTGAACTATACCCGCGCTTGTCTCTCAATCGCCCCAAACCACCAAATAAATCCAATCGACGTCGCTTACCTCGCAATCAAACTCCAGCCCTAAATCTAAAACTCCACCTCAATATATGGTGGAGGGGGGTGGATTCGAACCACCGAAGCTTGCGCGTCAGATTTACAGTCTGATCCCTTTGGCCACTCGGGAACCCCTCCAAAAAGAGGCGCTAGATTCTGCCCACGAGACAAACCGATGTCAATTAATTTTGGTGAAATCAATGATGTAAAAGGCGCCCGTACCCCTAACTACAATCATTAGAAGTTCGTCGTGCACTTAGTCTTTAATCTGAGATTTATGGTGCCGCCACCAAGAATCGAACTCGGGACCTACTGATTACAAATCAGTTGCTCTACCTGCTGAGCTATAGCGGCGTACCGTAAAAATCAGGTGGCGGATTGTAGGGCATCTAATCCGCTCAATCAAACGAAAATTAGCTTTCTGTGCAGATCATTGGTCGATTCGTTAATTCCGGCGAATTTTCCAACCAATTTGCCGCCTGCAGACGCCGAAACTCCTCAGGCACAAACTCAATCCAATAGCTCCTGGACTGTCGCTCGATTTCAATGATTTCACTATCGTAGCCAATCGACCCCACCCGGGCTTGCAGCACTTCAGCACCAGACGCACTGGAAAACACGCCCAGAGATATTCCCAGCGCGTATTCGCCCTGGGTAATCACATAACTGTCTACATTACTCGCTTGTAGCTCCCGTAATTTGCGGAACGCTTCTTCTGGTGAAGTCGCCGGGGGAATCAACACCCGAAAATCCTTTTCGCCAGTGACAAGATTTACAGCCTTTAGGGTGGCGACAATATCCAACGCAGCGATCTGCTCCAGGGCATTTTGCCCAGTGAAAACGTCGCTAAACGGTCCAATACCTATGCAACTCGCGACCTCTTGCGCGCCAGCAGCTTCTACCACGGGATTATCCACCACCGCCATCATGGCGAGCGCTTTTTCATCTTCACTAATCTCGCTAAGCAATTTGATATTGCCCATTTCACGACCTGGCTGGGTGACCCGCACCACCTCATTTTTGTCTCTTGTATATTGCCAGGAAAAGTAACCGACATTGATGAGAAGTAGGCACAGTGCCACTAGCTTCATGTCGCTGCCGCTCGCAAACTGACCTCTCCGGCATTGATCCTTTCCACCCGGTCACCAAGATCGAGCAGCAGATGGCCCTGTTCGTCCACGCCCCGGGCAACACCCGATCGGGTACTACCGGTTGAAACGAGGTTGACCTCTTGATCGGCAAATATGTCCAGAGCATTCCACTCATCTGCAAAGGGCGCAAAACCCTCGTTACTAAAGGCCACCAGACAAGCCACGAGTTCAGACAACAAAGCACCAGCAATGCGGTTACGAGACGCCCCGGCGACCACGCTCCAGGGTTGATCAATACCAGCAACATCCTTTACTGATAGCGCGAGGTTTATGCCAACGCCGATCACCAGGTGATGATAACCAGCATTGGACGCACCAAGCTCAATCAAGATACCACCGGCCTTACCACCCTCGATGAACAGATCATTTGGCCACTTTAGGCCAACCTTGATCTGACTGGATTCAGACCGCACGGCGCGGGCCGCGGCACACCCCACAGCAAGGCTTAGTCCTTCCAGGCTTCGCTCGTCTGGAATCTTCCAGCCTACCGACAAATAGACATTCTTTCCGAACGGACTCACCCATTGCCGACCACGGCGCCCCTTACCTGCAGTTTGCTGCTCCGCCATACAGGCGTAACCATGGAAATTTGCCGAGTGACTCAAGTCGAGCAAAAACGTGTTGGTGGAATCCAGCGACCAATGCAGATCTAAACTCGACAACTCCAGCTTGGCTTGATCCGTAAGCAAGGACTCAAGGGTTTTTGGATTCAATAACTCAAGGGGACGTTCAAGCTTCCAGCTCCCCTGATGTTGTTTGGCGTCCAGAGCATAATCCGCCAACAAATCGCGAATTTCTGGAGAGTCGACGACCTCCTCACCCAGAGCCAATTTCCTTAAGTTCTGCTGCAATTTTTCCATATTTCCATTATGACAGGTTCGTGACCAAGATAACTGAAAGAAACCTTAACGATTCGTCTTCAGAAAGCGTTGTAAATCGAAACGCGCTGCGTATAATACCGCCCCTCGCGACATGCGACGAACACTTGATGGGTCTGTAGCTCAGTTGGTTAGAGCGCACCCCTGATAAGGGTGAGGTCGGTGGTTCAAATCCACCCAGACCCACCATCGAGATGTAAGTTGATGGGCTGTGATAGGAGGTCGGTGCAAAAGGTTTGCCCCCGAGCACGGACTGGTTAATCCACCCAGACCCACCATCATCGAGTTGTTCAGCAAGTTTCGGGGCCATAGCTCAGCTGGGAGAGCGCCTGCCTTGCACGCAGGAGGTCGGCGGTTCGATCCCGCCTGGCTCCACCAAATAAGAAAGGGATACCCGTCAGGGTGTCCCTTTATTATTTGCGTCAGGCGGGAGCGAACCGTCGAAGGCGGTTTGATCAAAGCGATTTTTGTCGCGCAGCGGCAAAAACGCGTTAGCCTGGCTCCACCAAATTAAAAAGGGATGCCCGTTAGGGTGTCCCTTTTTTGTTTGCGT
>JBKAGC010000328.1:0-3335 GCA_046290215.1 Pseudomonadales bacterium
GGGCGGTGTCACTGTCCTGGTGGGGGTTGTGGCTGTTGTCACCAATGCGGTTGTGATGATGTTGGGTCGGATGGAAGGGGTCCCCTCTGGAGCCACTGGAGTGATGGCGACGTTGCTGCTTGGCCTATGTTTACTAAGTTTGAGCCGCGACTAATGCTTTGCAGGGATTTGGCCACTTCAAGTGCTTAAGCGCTTGTTTCTTCTTTGTTTTAACGGGTCTTTATGGTATAAAGCGCGCCGATCCGGGTGAAGAAACAGCAGCCCGGTCATAAACCCTTAAATACTCACGCATTTCGACACGTTATTTGGGTGCTTGAACTTGTCCTCTACGGAGGAGATTCAGGTTAGATAGCGGGAATTGCGGAGGCCTAACCCAAACGACAATTCGGAGAAATCATGGCTAGCAATAGCGTAAGCATGCGCGCTCTGCTTGAAGCAGGTGCACACTTTGGTCACCAGACCAGATACTGGAACCCAAAAATGAATACCTACATTTTTGGTGCCCGCAACAACATTCATATCATCAACCTTGAACAAACTGTTCCTGCCGTTAACGAAGCAGCGGAATTTGTGCGTAAAACTGTCGCCCGCAAGAATAAGGTGTTATTCGTTGGCACCAAGCGTAGCGCCGGTAAGGTGATCAAAGAGCACGCAACTCGTTGCAATATGCCCTATGTAGACAAGCGCTGGCTTGGTGGCATGCTCACTAACTACAAGACCATTCGCCAATCAATCCGTCGCCTGCGCGACCTTGAGACCCAGGCGTCAGACGGTACTTTTGAAAAGTTGACGAAGAAAGAAGCCTTGTCTCGTCAGCGTGACCTCGAGAAGCTCGAAAAGAGCCTTGGTGGTATTAAAGACATGGGCGGTCTGCCTGATGTCTTGTTTGTGGTAGACGTGGACCACGAACGTATTGCAATTACCGAAGCAAACAAGCTGGGTATTCCCGTGGTTGGCATCGTTGATACCAACAGTGACCCAAGCGGTGTGGACTATGTGATCCCTGGCAACGACGATGCCATTCGCTCGATCCGGATTTTCGTTGAAGCCATTGCTGATGCTGCGATTGCTGGCAACTCTGATCTACAGGGCGGCTCTGTAGGTGATGAATTCGTTGAAGTGACTGAGTCTGCAGAAGCAGAAGCTGAAGCACCTGCTGCTGAAGCCACAGAAACAAACGACGAGCCTGCTGAAAAAGCTGGCGAGTAATACTGATCGGCAGCGCGGCTGCCAGACAATTTGAATCTAAGGGGACTTCTTCTCAAGTCCCCATTTTTTATGCGAGGAAATCAATATGGCTGCAATTACAGCTGCAATGGTTAAGGATCTGCGTGAGCGCACTGGTCTTGGCATGATGGATTGCAAGAAGGCGCTAACAGAAGCTGACGGCGATGCGGAGTTGGCGATCGAGAATCTGCGTAAATCCAGCGGTATGAAGGCTGCCAAAAAAGCCGGTAACACCGCCGCGGAAGGCACCATCGGTATCAAAATCGATGGCGGCGTAGCTTTGATGGTGGAAGTTAACTGTCAAACTGACTTTGCTGCCCGGGACGATAACTTCTTAAAGTTTGTCGATACCGTGACTGAAGCCGCATTTGCTGCCAAGCAAACTGACGTCGAAGCACTCATGGCTGGTGATCTCGAGAAGACTCGTGAAGAACTGGTACAAAAAATCGGTGAAAACGTATCGGTACGTCGCGCCGTGATTTACGAAGGTGATGTGAACAGTTATGTCCACACCAACGGTAAAATTGGCGTGCTCGTGAACCGCGAAGGCGGCGACGACGAGTTGGGTAAAGACATCGCCATGCACGTGGCAGCGGCAAACCCACAGGTTGTTAGCCCAGAAGATGTTTCTGAAGAAGTGGTTGCCAAAGAAAAAGAAATCTACGTGGCTCAAGCAGCGGATAGCGGCAAGCCAGCAGAAATTGTGGAAAAAATGGTTGGCGGTCGAATTCGCAAGTTCCTGGCGGAAATTAGCCTGGTTGAGCAGCAGTTCGTTAAAGACCCAGACCAGAAAGTTGCCAAGTTGCTGAAAGACGCTGGCGCAACCATCAAAGGTTTCACTCGCTTTGAAGTGGGTGAAGGCATTGAAGTTGAGCAAGAAGACTTCGCCGAAGAAGTGCGCAAGCAAATGGGTGGTGAATAAGCCCAGTAACCAATAAGGAGAGCTACCATGCCCAAGGCGACGCCGAAGTATCAAAGAATCCTGCTAAAACTCAGCGGGGAGGCTTTGGGTAAAAATGGTATTGGTATTGATCCTTCTGTACTTGACCGCATGGCCCTGGAAATTGGCCAACTGGTGGGTATAGGCGTTCAGGTTGGTCTCGTCATTGGCGGGGGCAACCTGTTTCGCGGTGCCGCTCTCCATGATGCCGGCCTCGACCGGGTCACCGGTGACCACATGGGTATGTTGGCCACGGTCATGAATGCCCTGGCTATGCGCGATGCCCTGGAACGGGCACGCATCCACACCGTGGTGATGTCTGCCATCCCCATGAGTGGTGTGGTGGAACACTATGATCGGCGCCTGGCGATTCGCCATTTAGAGCGCGGTGATGTAGTGATTTTCTCTGCCGGTACAGGTAATCCGTTTTTTACTACTGATTCCGCCGCTTGTTTACGCGGTATTGAGATTGATGCCGACGTTGTCCTTAAAGGCACCAAGGTGGATGGCATTTACTCTGCCGATCCAAAACTTGACGACAGCGCGGTCAAGTTTGACCATCTGACTTATGATGAAGTGCTGGATCGCCAGTTAGGTGTAATGGACCTCACCGCAATTTGCCTGGTGAGAGACCATAATATGCCGCTCCGGGTTTTTAATATGGAAAATTCTGGGGCTTTGCGCAATGCCATTGTGTCTGAGTCTGAAGGAACTCTGGTCAGCAACGGCGACGTCTAACGACGGCTTTCCCAGCGGTACCGGAAACAATGATTCAGCGCCAGAAACTATAAAATTGATGCCAGCGATTGGCAGTAACCATTCAGAGTAGGGACAGACAATGCTTGATGACATTAAAAGTGATGCTGAAGAACGAATGGGTAAATCCATTCAAGCGCTAATGGCAGCGTTTGCGAAAATTCGCACCGGTCGGGCGCATCCTGGCATTCTTGATGGCATTTCAGTGGATTACTACGGTGTCGATACGCCATTGAACCAGGTGGCTAATGTGTCTGTTGAAGATGCTCGCACTTTGACGGTATCACCCTGGGAAAAGCCCATGGTACCGGTGGCGGCTTTCGGGCTCAGGCGAATTCCAGCGCCACGGCCCCGTAGAGCACCGCCGTCGCCGCAAGGACGAAGACGTGCCAGATCGCGTTCTGGTAGGGCA
>JBKAGC010000329.1:0-3292 GCA_046290215.1 Pseudomonadales bacterium
AGCAAAGTGTTAGTGATGAGTTTGATTATGATGACTTTACCATTCAGTTAAGTGGTCGTGCCGATGGCTGTTGGCCGGATCCAAACGAGTTTGCGGTTGAAGAAATCAAGACCATCAAGGTGGCAGTAGAGGAGATTCCGACTCAAGTGGCCCGGCTTCACTGGGCCCAGTTAAAAGTTTATGGCTATCTGCTAGGACGGGCTCATTGTGTAAGTGAGGTTAGTCTGAAGCTCACCTATTACAACCTTGAATTAGATCAGGAGTTCAGCTTCGATGATCATTGGGCAATGGCTGATCTCGAAGCAGAGTATCAAAGCATGGTGTCGGCCTACGCTAACTTTGTCCGTGAGGTTATGGTTTGGCGAGCGAGTCGCAACTCCACCATCCCAACCCTTACTTTACCTTTTGGCGAGTTTCGGCCTGGCCAAAGGGAAATGGCAGTTTCTGTGTACCGGGCTCTCGCTAACGAGGGGCAAGTGGTGTTACAGGCCCCAACCGGGATAGGTAAAACCATGGGTAGTTTGTTCCCTGCAGTAAAAGCCATCGAAGATCAGGGTTTTGATCGTGTGTTTTATCTTTCTGCGAAAACCTCCGGCCAACAGATGGCACGTGATGCCATTGAACAAATGCGCACAACCGGTCTAGCACTACGTGATGTCACCTTAACGGCGAAGGAAAAAATTTGCTTTAACCCTGGCATGCCCTGCGATCCAGATTACTGCCAATATGCCAAGGGCTACTATGACAAGGTGCCGCAGGTGATCCAGGCGGTACACCAGACTTCGAAAACCTATGATCGCGCCGCCATTGAAGCTCTGGCTCAGGAATACGAGGTGTGTCCGTTCGAACTAAGCCTTGATCTCACAGATATTGCTGATGTGGTGATAGCTGACTACAACTATGTGTTTGATCCAACGGTTTACCTGCGGCGCCATTTTGACGAGCCGCAAAAGTACGCTCTTTTGATGGATGAATCGCACAATCTTGTGGATCGTGGCCGGGACATGTTCTCTGCCAGTTTACACAAGGAGGCAGTCTTAGCATTACGCCGGGAGCTTGGTGATGCCGTTCCCCAGGTTAAGAAAGCACTCACAGCGGTGAATCGAGAAATACTCAAACTATCTAAAGAGGTCTCATCTGAGTTAAGCATTGAACGATTTCCGGAAAGTTTAGATCGAGCTTTGCGCCGCTTCACGCTTGCAGCGGAGGCATGGTTAGACGACCACACTGGAGGAGCGTTCCACGCTAGTTTATTGCAGCTTTATTTCGATGTACTGCGTTTTACGAGGGTCGCAGAACAAGCGGATGAAAACTATGCGGCCATCATTGAAAAAACTAAAGGTAGAACCTTGCTGCGCTGGTACTGTGTGAATCCAGCAACCCGTCTTGCTCAGGGGTTTGCCCGGTTAAATAGTAGTGTTTGTTTTTCGGCGACCTTGACGCCGCAAAATTACTACAAATCATTGCTTGGTTTGAGTGAAGAAGCCAACTGGTACCAACTCCCATCGCCATTTGATCCCGCCAATCTTGGTGTATTCGCCACCAGCTTTTTATCTACCACCTATCATAATCGTCAGGCGTCTTTATACGATTTGGTCGATACCCTGGCGACGATCGTGCAAGCGCAGTCAGGTAACTACATTGCATTTTTTCCTTCCTATGCTTATCTGAACATGGTTTATGAAAAGTTCTCTGAACGTTATCCAGGGCATCGATTGGTCCTGCAGGAAGCAGGGATGGACGATGGTGCAAGAGCCGGGTTTCTCGAGGCGTTTGAGCAAACGAATCAGGCGACACTTGGTTTTGCAGTCATGGGTGGCGTGTTTGGCGAGGGAGTAGATTTAAAAGGCGAGAAGCTTATTGGTGTCATCGTGGTTGGGGTTGGTTTGCCGCAGATTGGTGTTGAACGCGATTTGATCAAACAGCACTTTGATGCAGACGGCCAGGGTTTTGAGTATGCCTACCAGTACCCCGGTATGAATCGGGTATTGCAAACTGCGGGGCGGGTGATTCGCTCAGAAACGGATCGCGGTGTTGTCTGTCTGATCGATCATCGCTTCAATGAAGCCAGGTATCGAGAGTTGATGCCAGACCATTGGCAAGTGAATCTCGTCAAGAACGCCAATCAACTTGGCCAGGCTCTGCAAAGCTTTTGGCAGCAGCAAGTAGATTAGTAACGATCACCTCGACGCTGCCAACGTTTACCATGGTCATAGTGGCTTCGAAAACCACGGCTATGACGATCATAGCGATGGTGGCCATGCCGCTTATAGCGATCGTAGCGATGGCTACTATGCTTGCGATAACGATGATGATCCAGGCTATTGTGAATTAGAATCGGAATACCGATGGCGAGACCCACGCCAATACCCGTACTAATCGGGTCCAGGTTCGGGTTTGAGGCCCTTGAGTAGCGATGATAATGCCGGGTGCCTGGGCGGGTGGAGCGATACACGGTGCGCTCTTCTATGATGACCTTGCGAACCGTTGGGTCATGGTCATAGCAACGAATGTGATCATGCTCTTCATAGTAAAAACAATGCTCTTCGCTCCGTGTGGCGCGATAGGTATTGTTGCCTGACTCCACATAAACGCGAGTTGGCGCAGAGGTACTTTCAACCACTTCATGGATGACCTCTACCTCGTCTGCCTGGACCAGACTGGTGAGGCCCAGGGCACTAGCGACAATCAAACTGCTAAGGCGTTTCATGATGAGATTCCGGGGGTTATTCAACTTCCGGATAAATATACGGCGTGACAACTGAACTTAAGCTGAACAACGCGATGCTAACCTGTTTAGAGGCGCGCATCGCACTCCAGGCATTGGGCATAAACGTCTGGGCTCTGGCTCATGGTAATAAATTGACTCACGTGCTTTTGCACGCTGCGGAAATGGGAGAGGGCGCTGTTGCTGAATAAACTGCTTGAACCCATCACCTGATGCAGCGTCCTTAAACTGCTGTTCATCAATTGTTGAAGGATTCTCTCTCTTGGTGTCAGAGGCTGTTCTACGTAGAGCACATCGTATTGTCCGACGTCCGCGAGTAAAGCGGCAGAGTCGATGGCGTCGTCCAGGGAACCAATGGCATCAATCAAACCGTGTTCTAACGCCCGGCTGGCGGACCAGACTCTACCCTGGGCCAGTGTGTCTGCTTGTTCAGGCGTCATATCCCGGCCGGCGGATACCAGGCCAATGAATTTGTCGTAAGTATGTTTAACCGATTGCTTGAGAATGTTATCGAGCACTTCAGGTACATCGGCGAAAGGATTTAGCGCGCCGCTCAAGGTAGTG
>JBKAGC010000330.1:0-3235 GCA_046290215.1 Pseudomonadales bacterium
TGGCGACGTTTGATGTGACGGGCGCGAGTAATTTAGGTGCGGATGTGACGACGACGGACGGCCAGAGTTACGGTGGCGCGGTAATCCTGGGTAATAATCTCACCCTAAGCACAGGCGCTGGCTCCGGAAATATCAGCTTCGCTAGCACCGTAGACGCCACCACAGCCAACACTCAAACACTCGCCATAACAGCAGGCACAGGCAACATTGATTTCGATGGCGCAGTCGGTAGCAACACATCCCTTGGTGCAATTACCATAAACAGTGTTAACAACTTGACGGCGGATAGCACGATAAATGCTGCTAGCTTCCAGCAAATCGCAGGTACCCAAACTACTTTAGCGGGTCTATTAAGTACAACAGGTTCGGTGAACCTCAATGCAGCGACACTAGATATTAACGGAGGAATATCGGGTAACACTGGTATTAACTTGAATGCTGCCTCAGCGTTAAATCTTGGCTCAAGCCTGACAACGGTTGGTAACGACATTGTGTTCAATGATGCTGTAACGTTGGACGGCGCAGCCGTTATCTCCACAGGCACAGCTGCAGGTGGCAATATCAATTTTACAAACACAGTTAATGGTGGTCAGTTACTGACGCTAACCGCTGGTACAGGCGGTATCACATTTGCCAATGCAGTAGGTAACTCAGCTGCGCTAAGTAGTCTAACAATCAGCAGCGCTTCTCAAGTCGATGTCGACAACACCCTTCAGGTCGCCGGCAACATAGATATTGATGCTGCTGTAGTCAATTTCGACAATACAGTGACTACAACCGGAAATGGTTCACTTACTGTTTCCAACACAGGTGCATTGACGATTAGCAACGCCGTGAATCTTGATGGCGCTTTTAACCAGGATGCCGCAGGTGCTGTAAATTTAGGCGGCAGCATCACTACTACAGCTGACGATATTGCATTTGATGGGCCGCTCTCATTAACAGCTGATGTGATGTTGAATAGTGCTGCCGGCAATATTGATTTCGCATCAGGTGCAACTATCAACGGCAGTCAAGCACTAACATTATCGGCGGCAACCGGGACAATTAGTTTTGCTGGTGCGATCGGCGCAAATACACCTTTGACCACTTTGAATATCAACAGCGCGAGCCAGGCAACCTTTGGCAGCACCTTGGCCAGCTCAGGCAACATCGACATTAATGCTGGCGTCGTCAATTTCAATAACACGGTCACGACTTCAAGCAATGGGGCGCTTACAGTTACGAACACAGGTGCTTTGTCTATAGCCAATGCACTCAACCTGGATGGTGCTTTTAATCAGGATGGCACAGGGTCTGTAAATCTTGGCGGTAATATTACTACCAGTTCTGACAACATCAGTTTCGATGGAGCGGTGCTACTAGGCTCAGATCTGGCATTATCTACTGGCACTGCGGGTGGAAACATAGACTTTGCAGGAACGTCGGTAGTAAACGGCGATCAGCTACTTACATTGAGCGCAGGAACCGGTTCAGTGACCTTTGGCGCGGCTGTCGGTAATGCCACCGCACTGTCCGGTTTGGCCATCAATAATGCGTCCCAGATTGATTTTGATAACACTCTTGCCGTAGACGATCAGGGCATCGATATCGATGCGGGTGTCGTGAACTTTGATAGTACGGTGACTACTTCCAATAGCGGTGGGCTCTCTGTTACGAACACAGGCACCCTCACAACACTTGGGGGTCTAAATCTTGATGGCGGACTGACTCAGGATGGCAATGGGGTCGTGAGTCTAGGCGGTGACATTACGACGACTGCTGATAACATCAATTTTGACGGCGCTTTGATCCTTTCGAGCAATGTTGCACTGTCCACAGGTGGTACCACAGGCAATATTGATTTTGATTCAAGCATCAATGGTGGTGCTAATAGTCTGAGTTTGAATTCGGGTGCGGCTGGCACCATAGATGTGGCAGGACAACTCACCAACGTGGGTAGTTTGACCATCACAAATAGCAACGGTGCGACCTTCAGAGACGACGTCAGCGTAAGTAGCGTTACGATTACGGATACCGCGGATGACGCTACTGTTGTGTTCCAGGATAACTTAACCGCAGGCAGTTTGGTGACATCGGCAGAGGGTTATGGCGTTAGCTTGCTCGGTGCTACAACGACCATTACGGCCGATACGAGCTTTAACAACACCGGTGCCACAGTCATTGGCGATCAAGCCTCGGATATTATTCAGTTTATTAACGGCCTTGACGCAACATCGGCAGGTGGTGTTTCTCTTGCTGGCACAATTCGAACCACCGGTGAGAATATTGATCTGGGTAGCACATCCATTACCCAGGCGGCACGGTTAGATACCACTAACAATGGCGCGGATGTAAATGGTGCAAACATCACAACAGGCGCAGTTACTGCAACCAATGACGCATTAGCACTTAATGCTGGTAACGCCGGAACTGTCAGTGTGGGGAGCATCGCCGGCGTCTCGAATCTTGAACTAGTTCAAAGCGGTGGCGCGACATTCCGTGACGATGTCACGGCAACTTCGGTCATTTTGACGGATACAGCCGATGGTGCAACCATCCAATTTGATGGCAGCTTAACAGCGACAGCGTTGACTACCACCACAGGCAATGGTTACAACCTAACCTTCAACGGGCCAAGCACAACCATTAATAATGCTTTGATTTTTAGCAACAGTGGTGTGCTGACGTTCGGTAACGAGGCCAGTGACGACATTCTGTTTAACGGGGGTGCGACAACAGATCCTGCGGCGACAGTTAATATTTTTGGCGCGGTCCGTACAACCGGCGATATTCTTAATTTGGGTAACGTGAATGTCCTGGGGGCGTCATCGTTGCAAACCGTAGGCGCGAACTTGATTCTCTCTGGGATTACCAGCACTGGTAATCAAGCTTTAGATGTCAGCTCCGGTGCGATCACGGTTTCTGGTGCAGTGGATGATATCGCGCTGACGATTAAAGATAGTGGCGGCGCAACCTTCCAGGGGCAAGTTGGTGTTAACAGCCCTGTTAGTCTAATTATCGAGAATACAACAGCGGGGCAGGACGTCACCTTCCTTGCAGAAACCGCGTTAACGAACTTGACCACAGCGGCGCAAGGTTTCGGTTTAAGCTTTACCGGCAGCACCAACAACTTCACGAATCTTGTGGAGCTAAATAATACAGGCGGCATTGTGTTTGGTAATGGCGCAGATGCATTTACCTTTAATGGTGGGGTTCGGAACAACAACGTGAGCACGATCTCTTTGTCTGGTTC
>JBKAGC010000331.1:0-3166 GCA_046290215.1 Pseudomonadales bacterium
TAGTGTATAAAGTGAGCCAAGACAAATGCTTCTGACCAAGCAACGCATTTATTAGCTCATTTATCTTCTAGGAAAGTTAGTCATGGCAGAATATGTACCACCGAAAGTTTGGACCTGGGATGCGGAATCTGGCGGTCGCTTCGCCAGTATTAACCGGCCAATTGCCGGTGCTATTCGGGAGCAAGAATTGCCCCAGGGCAAGCATCCTTTTCAACTGTATTCCCTGGCCACCCCCAATGGCGTCAAAGTTACTGTGATGTTCGAGGAGTTATTGGAGCTGGGTCACAAGGGCGCAGAATATGATGCCTACACCATCAACATTGGTGAGGGCGATCAGTTTGGCAGTGGTTTTGTAGAACTTAATCCCAACTCAAAGATTCCGGCATTACTGGATAAAAGCGGCCCAGAGCCAATTCGGGTGTTCGAATCCGCGGCTATTTTGGTGCATCTGGCAGAAAAGTTTGGCGAGTTCTTACCAACAGATCCGGCGCCTCGCGCGGAAACCATGTCCTGGCTATTCTGGTTGATGGGTAGCGCGCCCTATCTTGGCGGCGGCTTTGGCCACTTTTATGCCTATGCCCCAGAGAAAATGGAATACCCCATCAATCGCTTTGCCATGGAAGTAAAACGGCAATTGGATGTGTTGGACCGGAATCTTGCGGAGCGAGAGTATCTCGCTGGCGATGCCTATACGATCGCAGATATTTGTACCTATCCCTGGTATGGCGCTCTGGCGAAAGGCCTTTTGTACGAGTCAGGCGAGTTCTTAGATACGGCGTCTTACAAACATGTCAACCGCTGGGCTGATCAGATTTCAGAGAGACCCGCGGTGAAACGCGGTCGCCGGGTTAACAAAACCTGGGGCGCAGAAGATCAGCAGCTCAGAGAACGGCATGATGCGAGCGACTTCGATTAACCGGAACCTCAGTTAATCCGGTCTGACTCGACCGCCGTACATTTCACAAAGTATCGGGAGAGTCTGTTGCAGAACTTTTTGAAAGGCCTGATTGGGTTCTTGTTGTTGGTTGCAAGCCCAGTGTTTGCAACCACTTCAGGGGTGCCGGGTCCTGGCATTAAAGAAGGCGATCGAAGTTGGCAATACCGCTCCAATTATCAAGACAGTGATGGTGCGCTGGCGGTGTTTAACCATCGCCTACACTATCAGCAAGCGCACGGCGCTTTGCACCGATCTCGCATCATGTTTCAGCAGCAGCAAACGGAAGGCGAATCTCTGGAGCTGGTGTGGGTTCGCTTTGAGCATCAGTGGCAATACCAGAAAGAAAATGCCCGCGGCACGACCGGGGCGCTGCGGTTTGACTTTCAATTTGCCGAGGGTGATGACCGCCGACACTTTGCTCGCGTGGGCTGGTTAAAAGACACTGATATTGGCGATTACTCGGCAAGACTTAACTTGTTTGTTGGGCGAGACTTCGGCGACGGCGCAAGGCCTGGGGTCAGTCTGGCGGCCAGATCGCAACTGACTCGTCAGTTCGGCGACTACACCGTTGGTTTGCAAACTTTTAGCAGTATGAATACCACGGCTGGTATGGGCCAATTCAATGGTCAGCGTCACCAGGTGGGTCCTATTGTTTCGCGGAAGTTTGGCCAGTGGTCGGTGTTTGCGAGTTACCTGGCCGGGGTCACCTCACAATCTCCTGATGATGCATTTCGATTGTTTGTTGGTTATTCCCTCTAACTGGTAGCGCCGGTTAACCAACCAGGCTGAGTTGCGGCTGGTTATCACCGCGCACCACGTTGACTTCCCGCCAAAGCTGCTCGCTCAAGCAGGCAATGTTCTGCTGCTGACCGGTGGCAAGCCAGTGTGCAATGTGATCGTGGACACGAGGATAGGTGACCAGCACGCGTTCTTTGCAGTTTAGCCAGTTCCGGCACACTTCCGTGGTAATAACCGGCACCACTTCTGCATAACCCAGTTGGCTTAGTGCCGCGGCGTTGCTGAGTTGTTCTACCTGTTGCTGCAAGGGTTTTGTGAGGATTCTTGTGCCCATAGTCAGACATTCGCTAATCAGCTCAAAACCGCTATTGGTAATGACCGCGCCGGCGGTCACCAGGTCGTTTTTAAATCCCTGCCGGGATAGGCCTCGCGTTTGAATGTGGCCCAGGTCGGCATCCTGCAAGTCCGGACTATAAACGTAGAACTCATAATTAGTTAGTGGTGCTAGCTGCGTCAGTACGGCACTCTGATCTTCGAACGGTAAGTACACAACCACCTTGTGTTCAAGTTGCGAATCCGGCTGCCAGTCCGGCACGTCGGAGATAGGTGGCAAGATAGGCTGATCAAAGTGGTGCCAGTGAAGGCCAAGGCCAACATCAGCCGGTGCAAATTTCCTCAGCAATGTCCTGTTAAGAAGGTTGTCGCCACATAGTGGAATCTGATAGTTGAAGGCGTACTGATGTCCGATGCCGATGGTGGGTTTGCGCCGGTATTTTGCTGCCCAGCTTAGAACTGGCTCGTAATCGGTCACGAGGCAATCGTAGTTATCGAGATCTAGTGTGGTGATATCGCGGCCAAGGCGAAAAATGTTGTTGCTGGTGACGGTTTTTAGGTAACTCACACAACCATCTTTACTAGCGAACGTTAAACCGCGGCGATACAGCCTATTGCCCTGCACCTGGAAAAGGTCGTTAGCTTCGCGTCCAGAGACTAACCAGTCCACTTCAACGTCCGGATACTGGCGTAGCACCTCAGAAATAGCGTTAGCCCGGGATATGTGACCATTCCCAGTACCCTGAACGCCGTAAAGGATTTTCATTAGATTGTGGTGATATAGTTCAGGGCAAATGCGGCACTGGTGCTGCCTAAAATGGCGCCCATGAGGATGTCAGTTGGGAAATGCACCCCCAGGATGACGCGGCTACAGCCAACTGCGATCGACCAGAGGTAAAGCACTGCGAACCACGGGCTAACCACCAGGGTCAATGTGGTGATGGTGAGAAAGGCTGCCGAGGTATGACCTGAAGGGAAGCTAAACTCATCTGAGGCTATGACCAGACTACGAAAGTTAGGCAGGATGTTTGCCGGTCGGCGTCGTTTAAAGCCCTTTTTGGCAATCAGGTAAACAGTGCGCTCAAGGGCAAAGGCAAGAAACAGCGCGCTACTCAGAATAAAGGCTTGACCGTATTCAAGTGCGTAGGCAATTGCTGG
>JBKAGC010000332.1:0-3131 GCA_046290215.1 Pseudomonadales bacterium
GCTACTGGTTTGCAGTGATGGTGAGATCTGGGTAGGCACGGATGGTGGCGGGTTGGCGCGCTTTGATACAGGCCAAGGGCGTTTTGTTCGATATACAAAGTCTGATCAAGATCCTTATTCATTAAGCGACGATCGGGTTCGGAGAATTTATGAAGATCGCCGCGGTCGCCTCTGGGTAGGTACAGCGGCTGGTGGGCTAAACTTATTTGAGCCGGAGCTAAGTCGCTTTACGCATTTTCAACATGATGCTCAAAACCCGTTTAGCTTACCCGCGGGGCAGGTTTCCACGGTATTTGAAGACAAGTTTGGCACGCTGTGGGTTGGTACTGAGTCAGGGTTAGCCGAATGGCGTGATGATGTGAAAGGATTTGTCCGTTATCAGCATGATCCGGCGGATCCGAGCAGCCTTGTCAATAATCGCGTCAACGTCATCACCCAGGATGCCTCTGGCGTACTCTGGATCGGTACCCACAATGGCGTCAGTCGTTGGAATTACTTGAGTGACACTTTTACCTATTTCCGTCGGCGTGATGGCTATTTGAACTCCGATTTAGTGACTCACGTCGCTGAGACTTCAAAAGGGGTCATTTGGGTGGGTACTTACGGCGGTGGATTATCGAGTATTGATCCAGCCAACGGCACCGTCAGCCACTATCGTCATGATGAGTCACGGTCAGATAGTTTGCCTGACGATCGGGTTATGGTGGTATACGTCGACAGCCAGGATCAAGTCTGGGTTGGTACCCGAAGTGCTGGCTTGGCCCGTATGGTGGCTGAAGACAGCTTTCAGCGTTTTGTGCATGAGCAGGATGAAGAGGAATCCTTGAGCGCAAACGCGGTCACTTCCATCATGGAAGACCGTCGCGGTGGTCTGTGGATCGGTACATTTGGCGGCGGGATTAATCACTTACCGGACCCCGAACAAGCTTACTTTCAGCATCTCCGCCATAATCCGGCAGAACCGGCATCCCTGAGCGGCGACCGGGTGTTAAAAATTTATGAAGATCGCGATGGCATACTCTGGGTAGGAACCGAAGGTAACGGTTTAAACCGTGTGGATCCAGAAACACTGTTAGTCACCCGTATTAACATCGATCTACTGGATTCTGGCAGTAGGCCACGAGGTACTCCCTGGGATATTGTTGAACTACCCGATCGATCAATGTGGCTTGGCACACTTGGTCAGGGATTGTTGCGCTGGAGTGCAGAGGATCGCGCCGCCAATCAAGTCCGCTTTGCGCAATTCTCCAATAGCGATGGCCTGACATCAGACATTTACGGCATTGTGCCGGGTAATTCCGGCGAGCTTTGGCTCAGCAGTAATCGCGGTTTGTTCGAGTTTGACTTGATGACACAAGAGGCACGCAAGTTCGACCGCAATAATGGTCTGTTGGCAAACGAGTTCAGCCAGGGAGCGCGGACTCGGAGTCGTTCCGGGCGGGTTATTTTTGGTTCAAATGCAGGTCTGGTGCGATTCTCTCCAGGTGACGTACCGAGCAACCAGCGCATACCTGTGGTATCGGTGGAAGCGAACTCAAGAAATCTACTGTTAGGAAAGAGTTGGACCGGCGGTAACGTGCCAGAGATTCGTCTCGACTACTTTGATGCGTTTGTGGCGTTTGATTTTGTTGCTCTGGACTTTATCTCGCCAGACAAAAACGGCTATCGCTATCGGCTGCGAGGGTTCGATAACGAGTGGAACGTGGCCCGGGATTATCGTCAGGCGATTTACTCGTCGCTACCGCCCGGTGATTACACCTTCCAGGTGCAGGCCTCCAACAATGATGGCGTTTGGAACCCCAGCGCAACAGAATTGAATGTGGTTGTGGTACCGCCGCCCTGGACAAGTTGGTGGGCCTATCTGACTTATACGGTGATGGCGCTTGCCCTGGTGGCATTGATCTACAATAACCATCGCGCCAAGCGAATAGCTGAGGTGGCGATTCGGCATCGCCTTGAGCAACTGGTGATGGAACGCACGGCGGAACTTGCCGAACGCAATACCGAACTCATGTCGCTGAATGACAAGCTTGAGCACGCCAGTGTCACCGATGCGTTGACTGGTCTGCGTAATCGGCGTTTTGTGGATGAGCACATGGCGGCTGAAATTTCCAAATTACGGCGTAAACAGTTTGCCGAGGTGGAAGGGCGTGAAACGCCAGAGTTGTTGTTTTTGATGATGATTGATCTGGATGGTTTTAAATTCATTAACGATCAATATGGCCATCAGGCAGGTGACCAGGCACTGCTCGGCGTAAAGGATCGTTTACTCGGGATCTGTAGAAAGTCGGATGTGGTGATCCGGTGGGGCGGTGATGAGTTTCTGGTGATTGGTCACGCCGCTAATCTTTCAGGGATAGAACAATTTGCCGAGAAGATCCGTCTACGTTTGAGTAGCACGCCTTACGACGTTGGTGGCGGTAATGAAGGCTTGTTGTCTGGTTCTATTGGCGTGGCACCATTGCCTTTTGTGGGTACTGACCTCGACTTTGTGCCGTGGGAGCAAATCTGCCGGGTTGCGGATGCAGCCGCTTATCTTGCCAAGGATAGTGGTCGGGATGCCTGGGTTTGTGTTTCCGGTAGCGCCAATTGTCGGGCCAGCGACCTGGCTAATTTGCGTGAAAATCTTGACGAACTGCTGGAAGCTGGCAAGCTGCGCCTCAAAAGTTCCAGAAACTTGACGCATGTTTTAGCCTAAAAACAGTTCGTTTTTTGGACTTTTACTCGCCACACCGCAGAATCAACCGCTGGTCTTGTGCTATAGTCCTGCCGTTGCTTTAAGCGTCAAATCACGTCACATTGTTACTGCGTTTGGCACACTGTCAAAGGCTAGCGAGCAGCTGCAAGCGACTCGTTCGGACCTGGAATGGACTCTCAAGTCTTTGTTGAATAAGGAATAATAATTAATCTGAGCGGCATATCAGGGCTGCTCAAGATCATTGGCTTGATCATTGCAGTTTATGTTTCCTATGAGAAAACAAGATAAGCACAATTGGCGCAAGAAAACGCTCCGCTTTGGATTGGCAGCTTTTGGCATATCCGTTGCGTTTTTTATTCATAACGCAGAGTTGCCTGAGCGAATTGCCAAAGAACCAGATGCGTCTGTCGCAGTAAGAACGTCTGTTGCACCG
>JBKAGC010000333.1:0-3129 GCA_046290215.1 Pseudomonadales bacterium
TTGGCCGGGGATAAGGTAACGCTTGACGTAATAAAAGCGCCCGCCAACCGCAACCCGTTGCGTGAAGTTAGTTTTCGAGTCGTTGATTAACTCGCCCTCATGGGCGTAGGTGGTTGCACGATCTGCAAACGCCTGCTGTTCCAGGGAGCTTACATCAGGTCCGAAGTGCCAGCTCAAACTCGTCGCACCAATGCTTTTAAGAAGTCACTACTGCGGCCCTGGTCTTTCTCATAAAGACGATCTGCCTTTTGCACCACTTGCCGCCATAAAGACTGATTCCCCGGTAACACCTCACGTAACGGTTCGCCTGAATAGGCACGAACAAACCGCAACACATCACGACGAGTGAGACCAGCGTCCGCAGCGGAAAACAACAAACCTGCCAGGTCCTTCTCCAGCCAACGCCTTGGCACGCCGCCGGGACGAATCTGGACACGGTGCAAATCAATCAAGTAAAGCTGATCGACTTGTGCAGCATTTACACTATGGCGCGGCAAGAGAAAATGACACAAATAGTAATCGCGGTGGTTGATACCATTGTCATGCAGTACCCGCGATATTTTTGCCAGTTTGACAATCAATTGCCTCTTCAGGCCTAGACTCACACTACCTTCAAGCACCAACTCTTCCAGACTCAAAGTGTCTTCTAAAGATCGGGTAATGATTAACGATTTTAGTTGAGCTGGATTTTTTCCCTCGGTGCTATAGGCTACCGCCGTCAAAGTATCTATCTCTAACTTGTGTAACTTATTGATAGCGTGCCATTCGTTACTGGCACCGAGTACCGGTAAGCGGAATTGCAGCAGGTTCTTAATAATCTCCCACCATCCGACGCCGTAGTGAATCTTGGCAAAATAGGCTTGATTGTTTAGCTCAAAACGAAAGGTACGACGCCCACTGACATCGCGAAATACTTCGCCTTCGAGCGCATCTACCTGCGCAAACAACTCCTGCTCACTGAGCTCTGGTTTTAGATCAGCAGCAAGGTAGACCACAGGCTTAACCTATCACCCTGGCAATTTCGTCTGCAGCTCGCTCGGGCATGCTGTAAATATCTGCCAACTTACCAAAGTTAATACCATTTTGCCGCCATACTGCTCGCTGTTCTGATTGCAACATATCAGCAAGCATTTCGTTGAAGACCGATTGATCATAAGGCGAAGGTACCAGGCAACCAGCCTCGGCATCTTCGATGTAATGGGCATAACCACAAACGTCCGTGGCGATTACGGGCAACCCGGCAACCATGGCTTCAAGTAACACCGTCCCTGTGTTCTCTACATAAGCCGGATGCACCAACAAATCAGCGCCCAACAAAAACCTCGGTATATCATCACGTCCTGACAAAATCGTTACGCGACGTTCAATGTCCAGGCGTCTGGCCATGCGCAAAAAAGCATTGGGGTTGTCCTGGCCCACCACGATTAATTGAGTTTTCCTCAATACTTCTGGCGGCAAGCTCGAGACTCCCAACAGGATTCGATCAAGACCTTTGGTAATAAAGCCGGAACCCACCATCAGCAGTAGGAACTCGTCATCGGCGATGTTGAATTCGCGGCGGAACTCATCTCGAATTTCGTCACTGTTCTCCGGCGCAATTCGATCTCTGGAAATCCCAGGCGGCAGCAACTTAAAGCGCTCCACGTCAGTACCGTAATATTTTTGGAAAAGCGGTTTTTGCACTTCAGAAATCATGAGAATCCGCGTGTTCGATTCTGGTTCGAAAACCGCGCTCTCAAAGCTCGCAAAGTGGCGATAGCGTGGCATCGCCCGATACAACTGCCCTCGTTGATTCTGGGCCTTGTCTTCATAACAGGAGTCCGCGGCATAATAGATGTCGAGCCCTGGCATCTTGTTAAACCCGACCACGCCAGCCACCGGATACTCGTCAAGATGCTGCGCCACCCATTCACCATAACGCTCGTAACGTTTGTGATTGGTAATCGCCGTTACCGGCACGATAATCACATCGATACCAGCAGGTACTTCTCCTTGCCAGGACAAAGTATAAACGCGGATTCTATAACCACGATCCCGACATTGCAGGGCAACGCGAATGAAGTCTCGCTGCAAGCCGCCATAGGGAAAGTACTTGAATAAGCAGAACGCCAGTATGCCCTTCTCTTGATTCGTATGCTTTAAACCATGGGCAACACGCTCAATAATTCTGGCTGCTTCTTGAGGTAAGGTATAAATCTCTGCGGTGTTTGCGAATACCTTGCCGCGTTGCCAATAGAGCGCCCGGTTATCTGCCTCAAGTAAACGGGCAAGACGTGCATTGAGATCAGACTGCTGGAACGGACTGGGTACAAGCTCGCCAACCCCGGCCTCTTCCACATAGTGACCATAACCACAAACATCTGTAGCAAGCACTGGCAAGCCAGACACGATCGCCTCTAGAAGCACAATCCCGGCGTTTTCATCTAGCGCTGGGTGCAACATTAAATCGCCCGCGAGCATAAATGCTGGCACATCATCACGCCCTGACATAAATACAACGCGATCACTAATACCTAACAAAACACTTAAGCGGCGAAACGGCGCTTCATTATCCTCGCCGATAATATAAAACCAGGACTTTTGTCTTTGCTCTTTCGACAATGACCTGAAGGCAAACAGAGCCCGACGCAGACCCTTTTTAATAAAGCCAGACCCCACCATCAAAATGAGTTTTTCATCGTCTGCTATGTTCAGCTCACGACGCTTTTGTTCACGTATCTCCTCGGCATTCGCCGGAGCGATTCGATCCTTGGAAATACCCGGCGGCAGAAAGTGCATCCGGGATTCCTGGGTGTTGTAATACTTCTTAAAGAAAGGCTTTTGAGTTTCGGAGATCATTAAGATCTCCACCTTATGCTCCTGGCCAAACACCGCGTGCTCGTATTCTGCAAAATGCTTGTAACGTGGCAATTGCCGATACAACCAACCTCGTTGCGTCTGGGCCTTCTCCTCATAGCAGGAATCAGCGGCATAGTAGACGTCAAGACCAGGCATTTTGTTAATACCCACGACACAGTCCACCGGGTCTTCAAGCAGGCTTTTCGCTACCCAGTCGCTGTAGTTCTTATAACGAGTGTGATTGGTTAATGCGTCCACTGGGACAATGATGACTTCAAATCCCTCGGGGAT
>JBKAGC010000334.1:0-3117 GCA_046290215.1 Pseudomonadales bacterium
TATATGTTCGGGCTATTAATGGTGGATGAGGGTGACACGAGAGTTAGACAGGCACTGGCTGTGACACCGGTACCGCCGATTTTAATGATCTTGACCAGGACATTTGTTGCCATGCTGTGGCTTTGCGTCTGGCCGATCTTAACTATTAGCTTGATGAACTCCACCTGGCAAGCGCTGGATCTACCACTATTAAACTGGGCGGCGGTCATAGTGAGTGTAGCGATTCTTGCACCTGTTTTTGCCCTCGCGGTGCCGCTGCTTGCAGCTGACAAAGTTGGCGCCCTGGCTGTCTTCAAGGGCTTAACATTTGTCACCCTGATTCCTTTGGCCATGTACCTGATTGAACCAGATGCGTGGTATCGATTTTTGTTTCTTGCTTCACCGACCGGCTGGACGATTGAAGCCTTCGACGCATTTGTCGCTGGAAAGTCTACTGGATACGCCTGGGCTGCCGTGGGGGCGTTCTACAACATTGGGCTTTTAGCGCTTTGCGTCCACTTTTTTCAAAAGAATATCTACCAGGTACAGAACTAGCGATGACACTGAAAATTGGAATACACGCCGGACCACAAAATTTATCGATGGACGAATTGTCCAGGCTCTGGCGTCGAGGGGATGAGGCAGGCTTTCATTGGATTTCAGCCTGGGACCATTTCTACGCCAACCCATTAAAGTCGCGACAGGATCCCTGTTTTGAGGCAGTGGCGGCCATGGCTGCATTAGCGGCAATGACCAGTCGCGTGCGAGTGGGTTGTTTGATGTTCTGTGCCTTGTTTCGTAATCCTGGCGTACTGGCAAAGGCTGCCACAACAATCGACCACATTTCTGGTGGTCGCGCGGACATTGGTATTGGCGGTGGCTGGTTCGAAGAAGAGTTTCGAGAATTTGACTACGGCTTCCCACCTCTTGGTAAACGTCTGGATCAATTGGAAGAGGCAGTGCAAATCATGAAGTCTCTATGGGGCGGTGAGGAAACCCATTTTAAAGGTGATTACTATGACATAGCCGGTGCGGTGTGTGCGCCAAAGCCAGAGGGTCTGAGGCTCTGGATGGGGGGCTTTGGGCGGAAGCGGACACCCAAAATGGCTGCAATGTATGCTGACGGTTTCAATCTGCCGTATTTGCCACCGGAGACAGTTAAAGACCGGCTGAATTGTTTGGCCGATGCCTGCGCCGATATTGGGCGAGACCCAGACGAGTTAGACACGAGTGTCAATGTCGCCTTTCACCTGGGTGAGCACAGTGCGCCAGATATTATTCCTGGGGGGGCACTGTTGGGTTCGCCAGCGGAGGTGATAGACAGGTTGGGTGAGTATGAGAAAACCGGTGTAAAAGGCGTCAATATTGCATTTCGGCCACCCATTAGCTGGGATGCGTTTGAACAGTTTATAGAAGAAGTTCTGCCAGAGTTTCATCAATCAAGTCTTTGATGTGAAACCTCAAGTACTCGTTGCTTATGCTTTACCAGTTTTGGTGACGCAATTTGTTTACACCTCATTTACTACCGTTTTGCCAGGTGTTTACGCGAAGTACTTTGGCCTAAGCGCGGCGAGTATCGCGTTTACGCTGCTTGTGACGCGACTCTTTGATGCCGTTAGTGATCCATTGATTGGGTATCTATCGGATGCCAGTCAATCTCGTTTAGGACGAAGAAAACCTTGGATTGCAGCCGGTACAGTGATCACCGCGATTGCGATCTGGCAAATCTCTCAACCAGATCAAACAGTTGATGTGGCAAGGCATTTTACAGTCTGGGCGCTCGTGTTCTATCTGGGATGGACCATGATGGAAATCCCCCATACCGCCTGGGGGTCGGAGTTGGATTCGAGTTATGACGGTAGAAATAAAACATTTTTTACCCGGTCGCTTATAGGTGTTGTAGGACCCCTGGGGTTTGCCGCGATACCAGTTTTGATTAATGCGCCGACAACGGAAATCACCCCGCAGGTGATGAGTGCTGCAGCGTTAGTTTTCATTCTTGTTGCGCCAGTATGCGTTGGTATCTCTCTACTGTATGCACCAATTGGCACGCAAGTAGTCACGGCGAGCCGCCAAAATCTAAGTGACAGCTTTCGAGCTATCGCCACCAATCAGTTGTTCTGGCGTTTGTTTGCTGTGTTTGTCACTGGGGGGCTTGCTGCGGGTATTAACGGCACATTGATGTTTGTTTACTTTGATACATTCTTAGGGCTTGGCGACAAGCTCGCCTATGCCATGGGGGCAATGTTGCTGTCAGCGCTAATTGGCTTGCCCCTTTGGTTGTTCGTTTTACGCTATCTCGATAAATCTCGTGCCTGGAGTGTTTCCTTGTTGCTCGCTAGTCTCTGGGTGGCAGCGCCTGCCATTTTAAGCCCAGGTGAAGGCGCGTTTATCCCGGTTGTGGTGATGGTTGTTGGCCTGGCGTTGTCGTCCGGCGCTGGAGTTATCGTGCCCTTCTCTTTGCTAGGTGATGTCGTTGACTATGACCATTGGAAGAGTGGCCAGAATAGAGCGGGCGCTTACTACGCGGTGTTTATGTTTGGCGTAAAGTTGAATGCTGCCATTGGCGGTAGTCTAGCCTTCGGCTTGTTGGCGCTGTTTGGCTATGACGCGGCTGCGACAGTACACACTGACTTTGCTGTGATGGGACTAAAACTCACCTATGCAATAGTCCCTGCCGGCCTGTTCGCCATGGCGGCAGTTTTTGTTTTCTATTTTCCTCTGACCAAATCAAAACACGACATCATCCGTCGGGCGCTTGCCCGTAGAGTTGATCGTGTCCCCGGTCAGTAGTTCGATTTCGAAAAGGTTGAAACCCAAGGAGTAGGTCTATGAATGTGGCTCGTGCCATTGCCCAGATTCTCAAACGTGAAGGTGTCCAATATTTAATTGGCTATCCCGTTAACCCGATCATTGAAGCCGCAGCGGAAGTCGATATTCGCACGGTGATTGTTCGTCAAGAAAGGGTAGGGCTACACATGGCTGATGCGATTAGTCGGCTGAGTTCTGGTGATGATATTGGGGTTTTCGTCATGCAGCACGGTCCAGGTGCTGAAAATGCTTTTGGTGGCGTTGCCCAGAGTTTTAGTGAGTCTGTTCCTATATTAGTGATGCCTGCGGGATACGTCAGACGACTAA
>JBKAGC010000335.1:0-3109 GCA_046290215.1 Pseudomonadales bacterium
TGTGAACCGGCGCAAGAAGCAGCCTATCGTTAACTTTCTCGTCGATCTGAACCAACGCCTGCAAAACGACATCGAATACGAGATTCGCATGGAAGCAGGAGTTTATAGCTGCGAGCAAACCTTGCAATTAAAGCGAGGCTCTTGCCGAGACAGTGCATGGTTGTTGGTGCAGATATTACGCAACCTCGGGCTCGCGGCGCGCTTCGTTTCTGGTTATCTGGTGCAGTTAACCTCAGATCAAAAGGCCCTGGATGGTCCTTCTGGGCCCGAGGCTGACTTTACTGATTTACACGCCTGGACTGAGGTATTTTTGCCCGGGGCAGGCTGGATTGGCCTTGACCCAACCTCTGGGCTGTTTGCTGGTGAGGGCCATATTCCCCTGGCCTGCACCCCTGATCCCGCAACCGCAGCACCCATCACCGGCGCTACAGATTTTTGTGAAACTGAACTCGTGTTCTCTAACACTGTGGAACGGGTTCACGAGGACCCGCGGGTAACTCGGCCTTACACCGAATCCCAGTGGCAGGTAATTGACAAGCTAGGTAAGAAGACCGACCGCACCTTAAAGAAGAACAAGGTCAAACTGACCATGGGCGGCGAGCCAACCTTTGTCTCCATCGATGATATGGACGGCGCGCAGTGGAACACGCACGCCCTTGGTGACGAGAAGCGGCAACTGGCAGGCGACTTACTACTAAGGTTAAAAGATAAATATGCACCCGGCGGATTGCTGCATTTTGGTCAGGGCAAGTGGTATCCCGGAGAGCCGTTGCCACGCTGGGCTTTGTCCATGTTCTGGCGTAAAGACGGCACCCCGCTGTGGCGCAATCCGGATCTGCTGGCTGATGAAACAAAAGACTATGGGCTTGGTATAAAAGAAGCAGAAACTTTGATGCAAGGTATTACCCGGGAATTACAGCTACCGGAAAAACGCATCGTCCCAGGGTATGAGAACACCGCGTATTATTTATGGCGCGAGCAGACCTTACCGAAGAACGTCACCCCAGAAGATAGCAAACTAACGGACCCACTGGAACGAAAGCGCTTAAGCAAACTGTTTAAAGCCGGTTTAGATAAGGTCACGGGTTTTGCCCTACCGCTTAAGTTCGTTGAATCTGGCAAACACGGTTACTGGAAGACCGGGCCCTGGCCATTCCGCTCGGGCCATTTATTACTCGTGCCCGGTGACTCGCCTATGGGCTTTCGAATTCCTCTGGACGCCTTACCCTGGCAATTACCACCAGAAGTAGAACCAGAGCTCGATCCTTTTGCCGACCGCCCACCACTAGCCAAAGGTCGCAAACGTACAGCGGAAGCAGGCGAAGATTCCCGCGAGGTAATTCACACGGCAATCTGTGTGGAACCACGTGATGGCAGACTGTACGTATTCCTGCCGCCACTGGCGCGAATTGACTACTTCACGGATTTGATAGCAGCCATCGAAGCCGCCGCGAAAAAAGCCAAGGTCACCGTGGTGATCGAAGGCTATGAGCCGCCAGGGGATCCGCGGGTGGAGAAAATGCAAATCACCCCAGACCCCGGCGTCATCGAGGTAAACATCCATCCCGCCAAAGACTGGCAAAGCCTGGTTAACAACACTCGTTTGCTATACGAAGAAGCGCGCCAGACTCGCCTTGGCACGGAAAAGTTTATGTTAGATGGGCGCCACTCAGGCACTGGTGGCGGCAATCACGTCACAGTCGGCGCGGAATCGCCAGAGGACAGCCCATTTCTCCGCCGCCCGCACGTATTACGTAGTCTGGTGACCTTTTGGCAAAATCATCCCGCCTTGTCTTACTTATTTTCCGGCACTTTTATTGGCCCCACTAGTCAGGCACCGCGGGTGGATGAGGCTCGTGGCGACAATCTCTACGAACTGGAATTAGCCTTTGAACTATTACCCAAAGGGGAAAGCGAGCAGCCCTGGTTGGTGGATCGCATACTACGGAACTTCCTGGTGGACTTAACCGGTAACACCCATCGTTCAGAATTTTGTATCGATAAGCTCTACTCACCAGACTCCGCCACTGGCCGCAAAGGCCTGGTGGAGTTTCGTGCTTTTGAAATGCCGCCACATCCGGAAATGAGTCTGGTGCAAATGCTCCTGGTGCGTGCCTTGATCGCCCATTTCTGGGATAACCCTTATGAAGCAAAGCTGGTTCGTTGGGGCACCGCATTACACGATCGATTTATGCTCGGCCATTACATCTGGAATGACCTAAAAGATGTGGTGGAATTCTTACGCAGCGCTGGCTATGAGTTTGAGCTTGAATGGTTTGCACCTTTCCAGGAGTTCCGTTTTCCTCGCGTTGGTACTATCAATGTGGAGGACATCCAACTGGATCTGCATAGTGCCCTCGAGCCCTGGCACGTGCTAGGTGAGGAGTCTACCGGCCAGGGAACTTCTCGTTATGTGGACTCTTCAGTGGAACGGATGCAAGTTAGCGTGCACGGATTAATCGAGGGGCGGCATATTGTTACCTGCAACGGCCGCCGTGTACCACTCAAACCCTCGGGTGTTCGTGGCCACTTTGTCGGCGGCGTGCGTTATAAAGCCTGGGAACCCTATTCAGCCTTACACCCCACCGTGAACCGGCATACGCCGCTGGTATTCGATGTGGTGGACGTGCGCAATCGCCGCTCTGTGGGCGGCTGCACTTATCATGTTTCCCATCCAGGCGGGCGCAACTACGACACCTTCCCGGTGAATGCCAATGAAGCAGAGGCACGCCGCAATGCCAGATTCTGGGATTACGGCCATACTCAAGGTGAAATGGACATTCCAGCTGAGGAACCGCATCCAGAGCAGCCGTACACGCTGGACTTAAGATTCCCTATTAACTAACAGATTACACCTGGCTCAGAAACTAGAGGCACAGATTCCGGGAGCGCATAAAAAAACCCAGAGGACTTTCATCCTCTGGGCCATTATCGCCTTTTATTGCTTTTAAGGGAGAAGCTTTAAAAGGAGTAACCGAAAGTGAACTGATAAACCATTGGGTCGATAGATACATTGTCCACTGTGATCGTGTCACCTAGCGCAGATTCAAATACCGCATCGGTTTCAATATCGATATAGCGAATCGCCGCGTTGATGTACCAGTTGTCG
>JBKAGC010000336.1:0-3091 GCA_046290215.1 Pseudomonadales bacterium
CAAATCCGTCAGTGGCCATCTCGGTTTGACACGAATGGCTCCGTCTTCGTTATGTCCGGTCTTGAGTTGCATCAGTCCGGCGTAAGCGATCATAGCGCCGTTGTCGGTACAATATTTTAGAGCCGGGTAATAAGCTTTTGCCCGTATCTTGTTGGTGAGCGTATTGAGCCGGTCCCGCAGCTCCGTGTTGGCACTAACGCCACCGGCGACCACCAGGGCTTTATAGCCGGTATGTTCAAGAGCGCGTTTACATTTGATGCGTATGGTGTCGACCACGGCTTCCTGGAAGGCGTGGGCAATATTGGCTTTATCCTGTTCTGTTGGAGAATCGATGTTCGCCAGAGTGTTCATGGTGAAGGTTTTTAAGCCAGAGAAGCTAAAGTCAAAACCGGGTCGATCGGTCATTGGTCTTGGGAACTTGTAGGTATTGGGCTCAGCTGATAAAGCTAATTTGGCCACTGCAGGGCCACCCGGATAGCCGAGCCCAAGCATTTTGGCGACCTTGTCAAATGCCTCGCCAGCTGCATCATCAATGGACTCGCCAAGAACCTCATACTGGCCGTAGCGTTCACAGGCCAGCAACAAAGTGTGTCCGCCAGAAACCAGCAGAGCAACGAAAGGGTATTCTGGGCCGTCCTCTACCATCATGGAAGCTAACAGATGACCCTCCATATGGTGAATCGCAATTGCAGGTTTGTTCCAGGCAAACGCCAGAGATTTCGCTATGCTCGAGCCAACTAATAGCGCGCCTACCAGACCTGGGCCAGCAGTATAGGCGATGCCGTCAATGTCTTCTGGCGTTGAGCCGCTCTGTGCCAGGCAATCATGGATCATAGGTAGAGTTTTACGAATGTGATCGCGAGAGGCGAGCTCAGGTACCACACCGCCGTATTCCTGGTGCAATTTCACCTGGCTGTATAGCATGTCTGCCATAAGCCCTTGATTTTCATCATAAATTGCCACGCCTGTCTCGTCGCAGGAGGTTTCAATGCCTAGAATTCTCAATGCTTTACCGTATATAACCTAACCGCGCGTATGTTACTGATTTTGTGTCGTAAATGCTTGAACACCGGCTTTGCATTTGACTTGCGATGAGGCTAGAATGCGCCCCCTTCGCGAAGGAGTAAATTTAGATTCATGCCAAATGTAAAAGTTAAAGAGAACGAACCTTTTGACGTAGCATTGCGTCGCTTTAAGCGTTCGTGTGAAAAAGCCGGTATTCTTGCTGAAGTACGTCGCCGGGAATTTTACGAGAAGCCAACATCAGTTCGTAAGCGTAAAGCTGCAGCCGCAGTAAAGCGTCACGCTAAGAAAGTGCAGCGTGAATCACGCAAGATGGAGCGCCTCTACTAGGTAGCGGCCGGGAAATCTTCCCAATCATGTCTTCCCCCATTAAAAACCAGGTTGAAGCCGCGGTAAAAGATGCCATGCGCGCGCGTGATAAGCAGCGTCTTGGTGTGTTGCGGCTGATCATGGCTGAATTTAAGCGCATCGAGGTGGATGAGCGCACAGAGCTGAGTGATGAGCGTGTGTTGGCGATCCTCGATAAGATGGTGAAGCAGCGTAAGGATTCTCTTGAGCAGTACAAATCTGCCGGCAGAGATGATCTTGCCGAACAAGAGCAGTTTGAGCTTTCAGTCATTGATGAATACACGCCAGATGCGCTGAGTGAGGCTGAAGTTCAGGCCCTTGTTGAGGCGGCCATTGCAGAAACCGGCGCCTCATCCATGCAAGATATGGGCGCCTTGATGGCTAACCTGCGACCGAAACTTCAAGGCCGCGCAGATATGGGCGCGGTTAGCAAACTCGTCAAAGCACAACTCTCCTAACGCAGGCACCCCTCAAGCCAGCTTCAAGATATGTTGCTTGCAGATATTTGTGTCTGCTGACATTCTTAAAAGCAAACCCCAGACCGAAGCTACTGAGTGATTCCCCAGGACTTCATTGACGACCTACTAAGCCGTGTTGATATCGTTGAGATCATTGACGCGCGCGTCAAGCTGAAGAAGACAGGCCAGAATTACTCTGGCTTGTGCCCGTTTCACAATGAAAAAACGCCTTCTTTCTCGGTCAACGGTGATAAGCAGTTCTACTATTGCTTCGGCTGTCAGGCCTCAGGGACAGCCCTCAAGTTTTTGATGGAATATGACCGCATGGACTTTGTCACCGCGGTTGAAACCCTGGCAGCAAAAGCGGGCCTGGAAGTACCCCGGGAAGAGCAATCCCCGCAACAGGCCGAGGCACAAAAGAAGCGCAAATCCATCTACGATGTGCTCACGCAAGTGAGTGATTACTATCGCCTGCAACTTAAGAGCGGCGAGGGTCGTGAGGCTGCAGTTAACTATCTCAAGGCGCGAGGTGTCTCCGGCAGAATTGCCAGAGACTTTGCCCTGGGCTACGCGCCCCCCGGTTGGGACAATCTGCTAAAGCATCTCGCGAAGACTAACCATGAGCGAGACTTGCTGATTGATGGCGGGATGGTGATCGACCGGCAGGAAGAGAATAAAACCTACGATCGGTTTCGTGAGCGAATCATGTTTCCCATTCGGGATTTGCGCGGTCGCGTGATTGCCTTTGGTGGCCGAATCCTCGGTGATGGCAAACCCAAATATCTTAACTCACCTGAAACACCGGTGTTTCATAAGAGTCGCGAGTTATACGGTCTGTACGAGGCCAGGCAGGGAAACAAGAAGCTCGAGCAGCTACTGGTAGTTGAAGGTTATATGGATGTGGTTGCGCTGGCTGAGCATGGCATCCAGTTCGCCGTCGCCACGTTAGGCACGGCAACCACCACAGAACACCTGGAACGGATGTTCCGCATGGTATCGAAAGTGGTGTTTTGTTTTGATGGTGATGAAGCAGGCAAGCGAGCAGCCTGGAAAGCCCTGCAAATTGCCTTGCCGCACCTTAAAGATGGGCGATCCGCGCGGTTTTTGTTTGTGCCAGATGGAGAAGATCCAGATACGCTGGTCCGCGCAGAGGGGCAGGATAAGTTTCTAGAACGCGTCAAGAACGCACAACCGCTGCCAGAGTTCTTCTTCGCCAAGCTCTCAGCTGATATTGACGTGGATAGTCTGGATGGCAAGGCTCA
>JBKAGC010000337.1:0-3075 GCA_046290215.1 Pseudomonadales bacterium
TGCCGTGAGCTTTAGCCGCGAGGGTGGTGGGTTTCATGCAGGGTTTTAAGTCGTTGCTTGGCAATGTGGGTGTATATCTGTGTGGTTGAAAGGTCGCTGTGACCAAGTAGGAGTTGCACCACGCGGAGGTCAGCGCCATGGTTCACCAGGTGGGTGGCAAAGGCATGACGCAAGGTATGGGGGGATATTTTACGGCGGATTCCAGCTCGTTCTGCGTGGGCTTTAATGCGGTGCCAGAAGGTCTGGCGGGTCATGGCTTTGCCGTGGGAACTGGGAAAGACCACATCTTCACCTAAATTGTGCTTCAACAGCTCTGGGCGCATCTCTTGGATATAACGCTGTAGACAACTAATGGCTTCTTCACCTAACGGCACCAGGCGTTCTTTGCTGCCTTTGCCCATTACTCTCACCACGCCCTGCCGGAGGTTAATGTCTGTCAGACGCAAACCCACCAGTTCTGATACGCGCAAACCGCAAGCATACAAAACCTCAAACATGGTGCGGTCGCGAAAGCCGATGGGTGAACTCGTATCCGGTGCAGCCAGTAATGCCTCCACTTCTCGTTCAGTCAGGGAGTCTGGTAACGGCGGCGACAACTTGGGGTTTTCAAGTTGCAGGGTAGGATCTTCAGTGATCTTGTTTTCCCGCAGTAGGTAGCGGTAAAAACCACGCAGGCAACTCAGAGCGCGAGCTGTGCTGCGGGCACTAATGCCTTTGGACATGCGGTGTGAGAGATAACCAGGAAAGTCCTGGCGTTTGACCCGGGTCAGGTCTCGGCCATCGAGCCAAACTCGAAAGGCGTCTAGATCACGCTGATAAGAATCGAGGGTATTGCGGCTAAGACCTTTCTCGAGCCACAAGCTATCGATGTACTGATCTAATAAGAGGGTGTTTGCATCCACCACCCTAGATTAACAAAAACCTTGATAGATAGGTTAATCCAGAGCGGCAGTTGATGCTGATGATCGCAGAAGCGATGTTTACTTGGCGAGCTTCTCTTTGATGCGAGCAGCACGACCGCTGAGTTCACGCAAGTAGTAGAGCTTGGCCTGACGCACATCACCGCGACGCTTCACAGAAACGCTGTCGATCAGTGGGCTGTGAGTTTGGAAAGTACGCTCAACGCCAACACCATGAGAGATCTTGCGTACGGTGAACGCAGAGTTAATGCCACGGTTGCGGATACCGATTACCACGCCTTCAAATGCCTGAAGTCGCTCGCGGTTACCTTCCTTTACTTTTACCTGAACAACAACGGTGTCGCCAGGCGCAAAATCAGGCAAATCTTGCTTCAACTGCGCTGCTTCAATGTCGGCAATAATCTTATTTTTCATGGCTCAATCCTCAGTCTTGATCTTGTTGGCTTGTTCTATTTCGAACTCCGCCAATAATTCTTGCTCCAGTGCGCTTAACTCACGCTGTTCAATCAGGTCGGGCCGGCGAAGCTTCGTTCGACCCAGTGCTTGCTTTAACCGCCAGCGTTTTATTTCGGCGTGATTACCGCCCAGTAAAACCTCTGGCACTTTTAAATCTGCTACTACTTCTGGACGCGTATAGTGCGGGTAATCCAACAGGCCGTCACTAAACGAATCCTCTGCCACCGATTGCATATCACCTACCGCACCCGGTTGCAGTCGCGTGATGCCATCTATCAGCACCATCGCCGGCAGTTCCCCGCCGCTTAAAACATAGTCGCCGATGGAGTATTCGGCATCGATGGTTGTGTGTAACAAACGCTCATCAATACCTTCATACCGCCCCGCCACCAGAACCAGTCCTGGCGCTTCGGCTAACTCCGCAAGCACTGCCTGGGTTAAAGGCTGCCCTTGCGGTGACAAATAAATCACACTGGCGGCTGCACCAACTTCTGCTTTGGCTGCAGCAATCGCCCGTTGCAGTGGTTCGACCTTCATCAGCATGCCGGGACCACCACCGTAAGGCTTATCGTCCACTGTCCGGTGCTTGTCCCTGGTGTAATCCCGGGGGTTTTGCAGCGTCAGCTCTATTAATCCTGTTTTTACCGCACGGCTGGTAATGCCGGATTCGGTAATCGCGGTAAACATCTCTGGAAACAGTGTTACCACGCTCAATTTCATTGTTACGCTCCAGCGACTTTAATACTCTTTATCCCACGCCACCTTGAGACGCCGCTGCTTCATATCTACCTGTTTGACGACTTCATCCATCACAAAGGGAATGAGTCGTTCTTGATCGTCAATGCTTTCCTCTGAGGCCGCAACCACAAGCACATCGTTGGCTCCGGTTTCCATCATCCGCGCTACATTACCTAGCGCTTCACCGGCTTCATTTACCACTGCCATGCCTTGCAGTTCGTGCCAGTAGAACTCTCCTTCTGGCAAACCCGGAAGCTGATCTTTTGCTATCCGAATCTCATAGCCCACGAGGCTCATAGCCTCGTCGCGGTTTTCAAACCCTTCCGGCAAAGCGATCAAACCCTTGCCGTGCAACTTCCCTTCCGTAATTGCCACTGAGAGCTGCTTATTACCTTTGTGCAAGCTCCAGGGCTGATAACTTAAGATCTGCTCGATGGGACTGGTGTGAGAAAACACCTTGACCCATCCCTTGATTCCGTACACACCGTTGATGGTACCAACCACCAGTTGCGCGGAATCCGTCACCAGTTTTAAGCAGCAGCTTCCTGGTTAGAAGCCGCCTTACGGTATGACTTAACCACTTGCTTAACGCGGTCGCTCAATTGCGCACCCTGGCTTACCCAATAGTCCACACGCTCGAGGTCGATTCGAGAACCTTGCTCACCGCCACGGGCAGTTGGATTGTAAAAGCCAACGCGCTCGATGAATCGGCCGTTGCGAGAGACGCGGCTATCAGCCACTGTCAGATGGTAAAACGGGCGCTTTTTACTACCGCCACGAGATAACCGAATGATTACCATGTTATTGATTTCCTTTGAAATTTCTCAACGCTGGGCGCAGCCCATGCTTACTCTACAAACTCAGTTGCTGCGCGAAACAGCCTTCCGGCTGCCGAAAGGGGCCGTATTCTACTGGATCAGCACGCAAAAACAAACCATTTTTAGGCACGGCCATCATAGGG
>JBKAGC010000338.1:0-3061 GCA_046290215.1 Pseudomonadales bacterium
TCGGTATATCCCTGAAGGAATTCAATGATATTAAGCAGCGCGAGGGTTTAACGACTCTGGCCTTGCGCCTTTGTGAAGTAGACATGGCAAAGGCCATGACCAATGCAGAAGTGATTCAAATGCTCGATGCTGCTGGTGTTCAATATGCCTGCATTGGTAACGCCGGGCGACGTGCATCTAACGAGGATGTGGCGGCATTTGCCCGTGAATATCCAGACCGCCTGATCCCATGGTTTCGGATCTGGGGCGATGACGGGGATGCCGGTGTAAAACAGCTTGAAGCGGGAGTGAAAGATCTGGGTTGTCGGGGCTTTGAGGTGTCTTCCTACCGGGAGGAGCGTTATATCAATGATCCTGCTTTTTATCCGTATTACGCCAAATGTGTCGAGCTCGACATCCCGGTGCGAATTACTACCGGTTTGCATTTGCTCTCAGACCGGCCCCATGACTTTGCCCATCCAAAGTACCTTGATCAAGTGGCCCGGGATTTTCCTGATCTAACGATTATTGCGGGGCTTGCAGGTTGGCCCTGGGTGCTTGATCTGGTGGCCATAGCAACTCGCCATAAAAACATTTACATCGATATTGCGTGCCGCCGGGTCAAACAACTCATGGCCCCTGGCGCTGGTTACGAAGCGCTATTGTATTACGGCGATCGGATTCTTCAGGACAAGATCATCTTTGCATCAGGGTGGGGTACGCAAAATATCCCGCTCGCACAATTGATCGATGAGTGCAGTAACCTGCCGCTGAAAGAATCAGTGTACGAAAAATGGATGTATCACAATGCCGCACGAGCTCTGAAACTCGCTTAGGGTTAGCTTCTACAGAAATTGGTTCCGGGCTATATTTACGTCAGGATGACAGGGTCTAGCTCGGTACCGGGTGGATAGTTGTCGGCAATCTGGTACATGCCATCCATGGTGATTTCGGATTTCAGGTTCAAGCTGCCGTCGCCATTTGTGTCAAGCAGGGTTAGTTTGGCGATGGCGCAACGGTCTTCATTCATGGGGGCTTCTAACACAGTGATAAACAGTTCGCCGTTTTCTGCCTCAACGCCAAGGTCAGCCAGCGTCGAATTTAACATGCCGCCATGTGCCTCAAACTGCACTGTGCCTTGAAAGCGCATGGCGCCGGTGGCAGTGCCATCTTCGGCAATGTTTAAGTCGCCGCCAGGTATGGCGGCAAAAACAATCGCGCCCTCTTCGTTTTGGCTGGCGCCGTCGCTAACTTTGATGGTGCCGCCGGCCGCTTCAACATAGCCTCTAAAACTGGCTTTAACACCCCAGGTTAATTGCTTAAAACTCATCGTGATGCCTGCTGTCCATAGACCTATAAAAGTAGCGGAGAGAAGTTAACAGGGATCGAGCCTAAGTGCCACGGTGTTAGGAGTGGCGTCCGGTGGATACATGCCGACAGCTGCCGCGATTTGGGCTGCCCGGTACTTTTCAACCTTCATGCGATGAATGATTTGCACGGTACTACGATCTTCATCAACCAGTGTTGGCACGACACAAATCGATTCGCCACCACGCAACATTTGCAGTTGCGAACCATGTAATTTGTTTTCGATGGCTTTAGCTCTGCCCATGCCAACCCAGGGGCCGTCTTCCCTGTCTACAATCCAGAGCCTTAGGTCTATCCGGTTGCCGCCATTGTCAATGACATAGAGGGAAATAACTTCTTCTGACTCACCAACGATTGAGTAGATTGGCGCTAGACATGCAACAACTCCAAGTAATACGGCAATGCCCCCGGTGTACTTTGGCTTACCGGGCCAGAGTAAGTAGCCGCTCAGTGCCAGGGCAGCCAAAGCGCCAATAGGCGCCATACCGGTCGGCATGGCGTAAGGGCCCGGGTGGCCGAGGCGGATCGCAAACACGGCGATACCAATGGCGGCGAAAACAACCGCGGCAATCGTATAAGCCAGCGGGTTCTTGTTAGATTCAGCCATGTGTTTGACCCCTCAACGTCATTTTTAAAGCTAGTCCGGTTCTGCAACAAATATAGGTATGACCCGCTTAGTTTTCTCCTGATACTCGGCGTAGTTTGGGAAAACCTCAACGCACACGCGCCACAGCCGCTCGCGCTCCGCGGCATCCTCGACTTCCCGTGCGGTCATATCGAATACCTCGGTAGCATCGCGAATCGTGACCTGCGGATTTGCTCTTAAGTTATATACCCAAACAGGATTGTTGGGCTGGCCGCCCATGGAGCCAACTAGCACATAGCTGTCATCCACTTTGACTCTCATTAGTGGGATTTTGCGGATAGCGCCGGATTTGTTTCCAGTGTGGGTGACGATAATGCACGGCATATCAGTGTTAGGTAGGGTCGTGCCCTCAGTGCCACCGCTGCCTTCATAAAGCTCAACGTGTTTTTTGACCCAATCAATGGTGGGCGGTGAGTAGTCAGACATGGGTTGTCTCCATCAATTTCACTTTGCCCGAGTGTACCAGCTTTACTCGCCACAGAAGCGCTGGAAGGAGGTGACGCCGTCGGTTGGTTACGCTAATCTCATGGGCTGACCAAGGGGGAGATATAGATGAGTCTTGAAAGTTTTCGTGAAGAAGCCCGCGCCTGGATTGCAGACAATTGTCCTGATTCTATGCGCAATCGAACTGTCCATTTTGAGGATGCCCATGAAATCTACTCAACCGAGGATGCCAAACTCTGGTTAGACCGGGCAGCGGAGCGGGGCTGGAGCGCGCCTACCTGGCCAAAGGAGTATGGCGGTGGCGGCTTGTCTTACGAAGAGAACAAAGTCCTGCAGGAAGAGATGGCAGCCGCGAAAGCTATCCCACCCCTGGCGGGTATGGGTACGGCAATGATTGGTCCGACCTTGTTGGAATTCGGCACCGAAGAGCAAAAACAAAGACACCTACCGAAAATCGTCACTGGTGAAGTAAAGTGGTGCCAGGGCTACAGTGAGCCAGGTTCAGGATCTGATTTGGCAAGCCTGCAAACTAAGGCGGTACTTGAAGGCGATCACTTCGTCATTAACGGCCAAAAGATCTGGACTTCAGGGGCCCAACACGCCCAGTGGATGTTTTGTCTGGTG
>JBKAGC010000339.1:0-3013 GCA_046290215.1 Pseudomonadales bacterium
TATTGAGCAAGGTGAGTCTATTAAAATCAATACCACCAACGGCAAATATATGTCGCGAGCCTAGACCATCATGCCCGGTGTACGGGCAGGGTAGCTGAGAAAAAGTACTAATTAAGATTTGTTCTTATTTGCGTGAATGGCTATGATACGCCCCTTTTAGGCGATATCCCTGCGCTAACCTTGATTGCAGGGACATATTGCTTCAGCCGAAGCCACTGAATTACGGAACAGATCCATGAAATTTGTCACGCACAGTTTATTTTTGATTTTGCTCGCCACGTCTTTGTCGGTCCGCGCCAATGGGCCAGTGGGCGAACACGTTAACGAACTGCAAGCCCACCTGGGTGAGTACACGGAAGAAGTGACCTGGTTGATCAGTAAAATGACCGCCATGGTGGATACCTACGAACAAAAAGGTGCCAAAGCGGCGCAGCCAGAAATGGTGGTAGATCACTGGGAGGCGGTAAAATTTCATGCTGCCGTTGAGACGAACTACATCCCGCTGTATGCCTCTATTTGGCAGGGCTTGTTTGCAGTCCGCCAGGGTATCGAGCAAGAGCAACCGGTGGCTGAGGTCCGAGCACATTTAGCAACCCTGGATCGAGTCTTGTACCAGGCACTGGGTGCGGTAAAGCTGGCGGCGCAATATCAAGACCAGGGCCTGCTTCAAGCGGTGGTCACTCGTGAGGCTACAACGCCAACAGCAACCCTGGTAGAGGTTAAGCAAAAGCTCGACCGGGTTTTGGCAAAGTATGCTGAGAAGTTGTCCGATGAAGCCATCAAAATTGTTCAGGACACCTACCTGACCCGATTTGAAAGTGTGGAAGGCGTATTGATTGAGCAAGATGCTGATTTGGTTGAGGACCTCGAAGTGGACTTCAACGTGCGTTTACCGAAAGCCATCCAGGATGGTAAATCCATTGACGAGGTGCGTGAGGTGATCCTGGCAATGCAGGCTAAGCTCGATCAAGCAAGAGCTTTGCTAAAGACTGCTGAGCAAAAACGCCAGCAGGTCTTTTAACTTGTTAAAGCGTCGTCAAATACTCCAAGGGCTGGCAGCAGCTGCTGCGGGATCCGCGCTGCAACCTGGTGGCGCTTTGGCGGCCGCTGCAGCTGAACCTCGTGGTGTATCTGTTACTGGTTTGCCAAAACTCGAAGGCAAACTAACCCTTTACCTGGGGCGCGGCGAAGGCGGTTTGTATGAGAACGTCCTGGAAGCGATTCAAGAACGCAATCCAGATTTAGATTTAGGCATCCGCCGTGGTCCAACCGCGGCCCTGGCCAATGCGATCGTTGCGGAATCCCAGGCCGGTATTCGCCGAGCCGATTTGTTCTGGGCAGTGGATACCGGGGCGATTGGCTTGATCAACCAGCGCGGTCTAGCACAACCGTTGCCAGTAGACTTAAGAGCGCAGTTAAAGCCTCAGTTCCAATATCCCACCTGGGCTCCCGTGACCGGTCGAATTCGAACCTTGCCATATCACACCGGTAAGTTGACCGCCGCGGATATTCCAAATCATATTGCGGCCCTTGCAGACAGTGACTTAAGCATTGGCTGGGCACCGGCTTATGCTTCGTTTCAATCCTTCGTTACAGCCATGCGCGTACTTGAGGGCGATAAAAAAACCGCCGCCTGGCTAAAGAAGGTAAAGTCGAAAGCGAGATCCTACGCCGGAGAACTCGGTGTTGTCATGGGTGTGGAACGAGGTGAGGTGGATGTTGGTTTCGCCAATCACTATTACACACTCCGTTTGCGAGCGGGCAAACCGGATGCCAGGGTTGCTCTGGCATTTAGTGAAAATGATGCTGGCTGCCTGGTAAACGCCTCTGGCATTGTGTCGTTAAGTGGTAGTGAACTGGCGGCGAATTTTATTCGTTATTTGCTGACCACCGAGGTGCAGAGCTACCTCGCCCGTGAAGCTTATGAAATTCCTTTGATTGCTGGCGTTGAACCCCCATCCGGGATTCCGCCGTTAACTGCGATTTCTCCCCCGAAAATTGATCTAACCCAGTTAGCGGACCTCAGGCCCACTCTGGATTTGATGAGAAGCGCCAATATCCTATGAAGGGAGGTGTTATCGCGCCGATCCTGGCGGCGGCTATTGCTGCGCTAGCCCTGTTGCCTATCGCGGTGCTAATTGACCTGGCCAGTTCTGAGCCCATGGTGTTTAGCGACCGGCAGTTCATGCTTTTGTCTAATACGCTGCTGGTTACCGGACTGACAATTGTTGGCGCGATTGTATTGGGCGTGCCGCTGGCGCTCATCACAGCCCTGGTGCGTTTACCGGCACCAACTATGATTTTAGCGTTACTTGCGGCGCCTCTGGCCATGCCCAGTTATCTCGGTGCCTTTAGCTTCTTCGCGGCATTTGGTCCTGGCGGCGAAATAGAAAGCACCTTTGGTTTGACGACGCCGCGAGTTGAAGGTATGACCGGGGCGGTATTGATTATGGTGTTGTATACCTATCCGTTTGTCATGTTGTCCACTCGTGCGGCGTTAATTAGTCAAGATGGCAATCTGGTGAATGCTGCCAGAACCATGGGCTTATCATTGTTTCAATGCATCTGGCGGGTGATGTTACCCCGGGCCAAAAATAGTATTGCCGCGGGCGCTTTGCTCAGTGGACTTTATGCTCTTTCTGATTTCGCAACGCCGGCGGTGATGGGAGTGGACACCTACACCCGGGCGATTTATGTGGAATACAACGCCTTTGGTCTTGGCCAGGCGGCCTTGCTCTCGCTACATTTGCTGATGCTGGTTGCGGCGGTGCTGGTTCTTGAGGCGCAGTTTAGTGCCGTGAAAGAAAACCCAGGTCGACGTTTAACCATCTGGTTGCGCCCGGCTCAGAATTGGCTGTTGATTGCCCTTGTGACGCCAGTGATATTGTTAGCGATTGGCCTGCCCCTTGGCTTGTTCAGTGTGTGGCTAGTGCGGGATGGCGCTGCTAACTTTGATTTTACGATCGCCTGGCAGTCCACTTATGCGTCTTTGTTGGCTGCGGGGTTAGCGGTG
>JBKAGC010000340.1:0-3011 GCA_046290215.1 Pseudomonadales bacterium
CTGAAGTCGCCATGCCCGAGCAATGCCATGGCTACCGAGGTCCTTCAAAGTCACAAATCCGGTTTTTTTCGCGGTTTTCTCAATTGCCCGGCCAATGGCATTGAGTTTTGCCCCGGCCTTGGCCACTTTCATTGCCTCGCGTAGCGCTTTTCTTGTGGATTGGCAAAGGTAAGCCATTTTGGGGTCTACCGGCGGTACCAGAAAGGTGCCGCCAGTATCGCCAAAGTAACCGTTGAGCTCAGCGGAAACATCGATGTTAACCACATCTCCAGCGGCGATTATTCTATCTCCCGGAATACCGTGGGCAGCTTCCTCGTTGATGCTAATACAGGTGTAACCAGGAAAGTCATAGGTCACCATTGGCGCCGAGTTCGCGCCGTATTTCGCGAGGTTATCGCGGCCAATGGCATCCAGTTCTCTTGTGGTCATGCCAACTTTTATGCGTTTGCTCATTAGCATCAAAGTCTCATAGACGATCCGACCAATAGCTTTGAGGTGTACCAGATCTTGTTCATTATCAATGGTCACGATGATTCTCTCAGATGGTGTTTCGGGCGATGGCGCAATTATCGCACAGTTGGCGATGGGGTAGAGGTCGGGTTAACATGCAGTGCAACGTTTCACTGTCAAAGGACTCGCCATGCTTCGCGATCTTAAAGCTCTACTCGGTGCTATGTGCTTAACCCTACTGAGTAGCTGTGCATCTCTTGGTCCGGCTCCCGCTGAGCAGATTCTAGGTACCTGGCAAACTAAGGTTGGGGCATTTCCTTTGACTGTTGTCTATAGCGCCGATGCCGTGCAACTTGGGGATTCAGCGCCAGTGCCGTATCAACTTGATGGGGATCGATTAACCTACGCCGAGGGCGGCCAACAGGTGCGGATTGTATCTTTCCCTGAATCGAGCCAGATGCAGCAATTGGACCCTATCACCGGCACAGCTCATCTATTTTCGCGAGTTTCCCCTTAGGCAGTAACAACCCGCGATGGGCTAACTAGCTAGTGGCCTGGGGGAATTGCCTAAACTGATTGCGCACTGTATATAAATACAGTTACCATCCCGTGTAAATCCCCAATGAAGTAGCAGGATGGTTGAGGAACTTCCGCAAGGTTATTACCTCGATAATTTTCAGTATCTATTGTCGTTTGTGGCTGATCGCTACAGCGATATCTTGTCTGAGCAGGAGCAAGGCTTTATCGCGACGTTTGCGCAGCTTTCCGAAGATGCGCAGAAGACGTTAGTTCGCTTGCTGGGGCGTCGCCACGATTATGTCCGTGATGACAAATGCCACTATGTGGAAATTGGCGATTTTAACGCCGCAGTCTATGAGTTACAGCAGCGAGGCCTACTTGCCATTAACAGCGCTGAGGAGCCATTGCTGTGGCTAAACTTTGCTACCCGTCCAGAATTGCTCAAAGCTTTCCCGGAGGTGCCGAGGTCGCTAAAGAAGGCTGGGCTTTGTGAAGTCATTGCGGCAGACCACGATTTCACTGACATCGTCGCTAGAATGCCATTTAACCTGCTTGAGCCTCGCTGCAGCGAACCAGTTGAAGTTTTGAAACTGTTGTTCTTTGGTAATTTATACCAGGATTTTACGGATTTTGTGCTGCACGATCTGGGTGTCGTACAGTACGAGGCTTATCCGTTGGATACCGCCAGCCGCTATTTCTCCAATCGCGAGTTGGTAGATGAAACTCTCGCAGCGTACCGTTTGCAGGCATTAAGTGAGGAAGTGATTATTGATGAAAATCTGAACCTCGCGGAATTCGCGCGCCAGCAAGTCCTACCACTGCAAACCACAGAACAGGCGTTACAGCGTCGCTATAGCAAAGTTTTTAATCGAATTGCGCGACAGCTCGAGCGCGAGGCAGAACCCGAACTGGCATGGCAAATTTACGACAAATCGAGTCTTGCCCCGGCACGGGAGCGGCAAGCTCGGCTGTATGCAGAGCAGGGCCAGGTGAGCGCTGCGCTTGCCCTTGGCGAGAACATGTTAAGCGAGCCCCAGGTAGAAGCGGAGTATGAGTTTGCGGCCATGTTTTCCCATCGCCTAGTGAAGAAATTTGCGGTGGCTGAACAACCCACATGGCTGCCGGCAAAACATCAGGATGAGTTTTGTGTGGAACATCTGCAGCTACCCCATGACCCAGAGATCAAAGTGGAAGCGGCAGCCGCTGAATATTATCGCCAGCAAGGGTATTTATTCGCTGAACATATGGAGAATGGACTGCTACCAGGGCTGTTTGGTCTGTTGTTCTGGGATGTTATTTTCGCACCGCTAGCGGGGGTGTTTTTCCATCCATTTCAGCGAGGTCCTGCGGATATCTTTAGCGAGCGGTTCGTTAGAGACCGAGCTGAACAGATCTCCGCCAGGCTCCAGCTGATACCGGAAACGCCGCAGTTGCTTGCGGCTTTGCTGGATACCTATACCGCCAAGTATGGTCTGGCCAACCATTTTGTTATGTGGCGCTATCTGGACCCTGCGTTGATCGAGCTTGCCATCAAGCGCATTCCTCCTGAGCACCTACAGACCGTATTCAAACGGATGTTACGTGATCTCAAGCACAACCGTAGTGGCTTTCCCGATCTTGTTTTGTTTCCGGAGTCTGGTGGCTACGAACTGGTTGAAGTGAAAGGTCCAGGAGACACGCTGCAGGCCAACCAAAAGCGCTGGCTGCGCTGTTTTGAAGCTAATCATATCCCGGCCAGGGTCGCATACGTCACGTGGCAAACGTAAAGTTTAATGTCAGCGTACGTGCTCTGGTGCATCGGGTCGCGCAAACCGGAGATATTCACTTTCGCTTTTCCTCTCGCAGTAGTGGTATTGAGGGGGTTCGCGGCCACCAGAAATTACAGAAGGCCCGCGGCGCAGGTTACCTGGCCGAGCAAAGTGTTAGTGATGAGTTTGATTATGATGACTTTACCATTCAGTTAAGTGGTCGTGCCGATGGCTGTTGGCCGGATCCAAACGAGTTTGCGGTTGAAGAAATCAAGACCATCAAGGTGGCAGCGG
>JBKAGC010000341.1:0-3010 GCA_046290215.1 Pseudomonadales bacterium
ATCGGCTCGTCCCGTCGCACGATCATCATCACCGAGCCCGCTGCCGAGCCTGGTGAGGGTGAAATGCTAGTGAAAACCCTTTGGTTATCCCTTGACCCATACATGCGCGGCCGCATGAGCGATCGTGAGTCCTACGCGAAGCCACTGGAGATTGGTGAAGTAATCACTGGCGGAATCGTGGGCGAAGTCGTTGAGTCGAAGAACGACGACTACCCCGTTGGAACCTTGGTTTCTGCTATGCACGGTTGGCAGTCCATGACGGTGGCGAAACCAACCGACTATCGTTTGTTTAAAGTAGATCCTGATCTTGCGCCGATTTCTACTGCCGTTGGTGTCACTGGTATGCCTGGTCAGACCGCATACTTTGGCTTGCTCAAACTTGGTAAGCCACAACCCGGTGAAACTGTGGTGGTTTCTGCTGCATCAGGCGCTGTGGGTTCCGTGGTGGGTCAGATTGCCAAGATCAAAGGTGCCCGCGCCATTGGCGTGGCCGGTGGTGCTGAAAAATGTCGTTATGTGGTTGAAGAGCTAGGTTTTGATGTTTGCGTTGATTACAAAGCGCCGGACTTCAGAGAGCAATTGAAAGCAGCTTGCCCGGACGGTATTGATGTGTATTTTGAGAATGTTGGTGGTGAAGTCTTAGATGCTGTTGCGCCTTTGTTGAATGAAGGTTCTCGCGTACCAGTTTGTGGCTTTATCTCCGCTTACAATGCTACCGACTTTTCTGAGGTGAAGACGCCAGAGATGGTCTTGAGTGCCTTGCCGCATCCTCCGGAGTCGCGATTTTTCATCGTCACAGAATGGATTGATGAGTTTGAGGAGGTATCGCGCCAGCTCGGCGAATGGATTCAATCTGGCGACTTAAAATATCGTGAAACCGTGGTGAAAGGTTTAGAGAATGCGCCAGAGGCTTTTAATATGCTCTTTACCGGTGATAACTTTGGTAAGTTAATGATCAAGGTGGCCTAAGACTGTGACACAACAACCTGTGACTAACAATCTATGACTAACAACTATGCTGTGGTGTGGGGCGAGACTGCCTGCTTGCTAGTAGGCCGGTTTTTGCTGGGGATCTATTTTATATTGCCCGGCATTAGCAAGATTACCGGCTACGCAGGCACGGTTGAATATATGGCGAGTCATAATGTGCCCATGATCGATATTTTGCTGCCAGTTACTATCCTGCTGCAAATCGGTCTTGGCCTGGCTTTGATCATCGGTTACCGCGGCCAGATTGCAGCGTTTTTGTTGGCGGGGTTAACACTAGTTATTAGCATTTATATGCATAACTTCTGGGACCTCCCAGAAGGGCTTGAGCGTCGCCATGAAACCCAGAACTTCTTTAAGAATATGGGGATCATGGCGGGGTTACTGGTGATGGCTAGTCTGGGCACCGGGCGTTACTCCTTAAAGTCCTAAGACAAGCCGGCGCTACTTTTTACCAAACCCGGCAATGCGTTCCTGCATGTCGGGGCCAACGCCAACGCTGTTATAAACCTCAAACGCCAACCCTTCATCAAGGCTCATACCATCAGTGTTGGTGATGAGATGTTTGTAACCGCGTAAAGAGTGCCAGGAATTTTCCAGCATGTCAGTGCAGTATTCGTGCACCGACGCTTCAAACTCATCGTCGGGGAAGACTAAATTTGCCAGGTCCATAGCGAGCGCTTCCGTACTTGTGTAAGTGCGGCCCGATAACATCATCTCTGTGGCTTTGGCTTTACCAATTCGTCTAGGCAAGCGCTGGCTGATACCCCAGACAGGTTGCAGTGCCCACTTGGCATGGGTGTCGGCGAATTTTGCGTTCTCGCTGGCGAGAATAATATCGCCTCCGAGTGCGAGCTCCAGGGCGCCGGTATAACAGTGACTATGTACTGCTGTGATCACCGGCTGTGGCAAGTTAGTCAGAGCCTCGATAACTTTGGCTTGAAAATTAGGCCTGGGCAGCTTCTCACCGCCAGCAATGTCACCAAGATCATGGCCAGCGGAGAAGCACTTGCCAGCGCCCTTTAACACCACACAACCCACAACATCGATTTGCTCGCCGATGTCATTGATGTGAGCTTCGAGTTCCTGGAATAACTCAACGTTTAAGGCATTGAGCTTTTCCGGTCGGTTCAGTGTGAGGTAGGCAACGCCATCTTTATCTTCTCGAAGTACAAGGCCTGACATGGGGCTCTCCCTTTTGGTCAATGAGCCTCGAGTATACCCTTGCAAATTACCGTTATGGCAACTGCCCGATTACTTCTCGAGCAGTCGTTCGCAGCCTGTACCAGCAAAAATGGCATCAACTCTGGTGCGATCTTCCTCGTCGAGTTTTGCGTACTCGATGCGCAACCACTGCAAACACTTTGCCTGGTAAGGAAAGGGCTCTTGTGCCCATTCTTTGCCCTGAACTTCAGTCTTTACGATATCTAGCCCCTCGTTAATGGCAGCGGCGTTTGCCAGCATCACAGGAACGTAAGTCTTGCCTAATTCTTTGAGTAATGCGGTAAGTGTTTCAGGGAAGTTATCTGCGCTAACAAAGTCATCGTCTTCAGGCTCAAGACCACATAGGTCCTCCATTTTACTGACCCAGGCATGTACCCGTGGGAAGTTCTCTGCGGCCACTTTCGCCGGTGTAGGATCAAATTGAACTAATTGAGTCAGTTGACCGAAACAGGCAAAGTCAGCGGAGCCGGGTCGCTGGCCCATTAAAAATGGCAACGATTTCAAATGTTCATTGAGGCAGCCAAGAAAGCGCTTGTAGCTATCTTCGATTACCGGTGCAGTGGTATCGTTAGAACCAACTACATAAAGGCGCGAGATCTGACGCTCTGAAAATACCTTTTTCATCTGCTGCATCAGTTCATCAGGTTTGTCGACGCCGCCGTAGTGAGGCAGCACAGAACCCGCCATTTCAATGTCAGCATCGTAGTACCAGCGATAGTGGAACATCGCCTTGGTGAGCCACTCGTCACCGTAGTCCTCAAGAAGATAGTTGATGAAGCTCACAACAGGGTCTTGTGGA
>JBKAGC010000342.1:0-2989 GCA_046290215.1 Pseudomonadales bacterium
GGCTCCGACTGCTTGTACGTACGCGGTTTCAGGGTCTATTTCACTCCCCTCACCGGGGTTCTTTTCGCCTTTCCCTCACGGTACTAGTTCACTATCGGTCAGCTAGGAGTATTTAGCCTTGGAGGATGGTCCCCCCATATTCAGTCAGGATTTCACGTGTCCCGACCTACTCGATTTCACTACAATGGACCTTTCGCATACGGGGCTGTCACCCTCTATCGCCAAACTTTCCAGAATGTTCTGCTAAATCCACTGTAACTTAAGGGCTAATCCCCGTTCGCTCGCCGCTACTTGGGGAATCTCGTTTGATTTCTTTTCCTGCGGGTACTTAGATGTTTCAGTTCTCCGCGTTCGCCTTTCATGGCTATGTATTCACCATGAAATACCTCTTGCGAGGTGGGTTTCCCCATTCGGAAATCGCCGGATCAAAGAGTGTTTGACCTCTCCCCGACGCTTATCGCAGTCTACAACGTCCTTCATCGCCTCTAGCTGCCAAGGCATCCACCACGTACGCTTGGTTGCTTGACCATATAATCATGAATTCTCGACTCCCCAGGCGGCTACGCCCGAAGAACTACGTCTGAATCAACTCCGGTCTTTGTATAAACCCCGGACACGATTACACGGAAACTTTCCGCAACTCGTAACGACTTCGTACAGAATATGCACTTGTATAACTTGTTTAAGATTACAGCATACACACATTATTGGGCGTACAGTCACCACAGCACTCATCACAAACGCTGTAGATCATGTACATAACAAACATATGTATATGTCTTATTCACCTAATTGTTAAAGAACGAGTGTTACAAACCGCTGGCTTGTAACTTCAAGCTTGGTAAAAAGCTTGCTGGTTGGCTCCGGTGTAAGGAACCAACTAGTAAGCTTTCTGGTGTTCTGCGCTCTCGGGAGACTCTGACTGGGCGCATGTCTGGCCCAACTTCGCGCTGCGCGCTTCGCTGGGCATTACTTCGCCGGTGTGGCCTGTTAGTGACCAACCTCATCTCTGACAGAGATAGCTGTGTGGCCGTGCCATGCGAAGCCGAAGGCGAAGTATGGTGGAGCCATGCGGGATCGAACCGCAGACCTCCTGGATGCAAACCAGGCGCTCTCCCAGCTGAGCTATGGCCCCAACGATCCTGTCTCGCATAACCTTCGCAGTGTTACCGCCAGGTTATGAAATGACCATTCTGAAAGCAGAACGTTTCTTGAACTCGTTAATCATTTCAGCCAGACGAAGTCTGGCTTGATCAAGCAATAGAGGTAGGCACTATACCGAGGCGGGAGGGTATCTCGTTAAGGAGGTGATCCAGCCGCAGGTTCCCCTACGGCTACCTTGTTACGACTTCACCCCAGTCATGAATCACAAAGTGGTGAACGCCCTCCGAAGTTAGGCTATCCACTTCTTTTGCAACCCACTCCCATGGTGTGACGGGCGGTGTGTACAAGGCCCGGGAACGTATTCACCGTAGCATTCTGATCTACGATTACTAGCGATTCCGACTTCACGCAGTCGAGTTGCAGACTGCGATCCGGACTACGAACTGTTTTATGGGATTAGCTGACTCTCGCGAGATCGCAACCCTTTGTACAGCCCATTGTAGCACGTGTGTAGCCCTGGTCGTAAGGGCCATGATGACTTGACGTCGTCCCCACCTTCCTCCGGTTTGTCACCGGCAGTCTCCCTAGAGTGCCCAACTTAATGATGGCAAATAAGGACAAGGGTTGCGCTCGTTACGGGACTTAACCCAACATCTCACGACACGAGCTGACGACAGCCATGCAGCACCTGTCACTACGTTCCCGAAGGCACCAATCCATCTCTGGAAAGTTCGTAGGATGTCAAGACCAGGTAAGGTTCTTCGCGTTGCGTCGAATTAAACCACATGCTCCACCGCTTGTGCGGGCCCCCGTCAATTCATTTGAGTTTTAATCTTGCGACCGTACTCCCCAGGCGGTCAACTTAAAGCGTTAGCTGCGCCACTAAGAACACTAAGGTTCCCAACGGCTAGTTGACATCGTTTACAGCGTGGACTACCAGGGTATCTAATCCTGTTTGCTCCCCACGCTTTCGCACCTCAGTGTCAGTATTAGTCCAGGAGGCCGCCTTCGCCACTGGTATTCCTCCACATCTCTACGCATTTCACCGCTACACGTGGAATTCTACCTCCCTCTACCATACTCTAGCCTGCCAGTATGAGATGCAGTTCCAAGGTTGAGCCCTGGGCTTTCACATCTCACTTAACAAACCACCTACGCGCGCTTTACGCCCAGTAATTCCGATTAACGCTTGCACCCTCCGTATTACCGCGGCTGCTGGCACGGAGTTAGCCGGTGCTTATTCTGTTGCTAATGTCAATCCGCACGGCTATTAACCGTACAGCCTTCTTCACAACTTAAAGTGCTTTACAACCCTAGGGCCTTCTTCACACACGCGGCATGGCTGGATCAGGGTTGCCCCCATTGTCCAATATTCCCGACTGCTGCCTCCCGTAGGAGTCCGGACCGTGTCTCAGTTCCGGTGTGGCTGATCATCCTCTCAGACCAGCTATGGATCGTCGCCTTGGTAGGCCTTTACCCCACCAACAAGCTAATCCAACGCAGGCTCATCCAGTAGCGACCGGTCCGAAGATCCCGGCCTTTCCCCCGTGGGGCGTATGCGGTATTAATTCGAGTTTCCCCGAGCTATCCCCCGCTACTGGGCAGATTCCTACGCGTTACTCACCCGTCCGCCGCTCGACGCCTGGGAGCAAGCTCCCATCGTTTCCGCTCGACTTGCATGTCTTAAGCCTGCCGCCAGCGTTCAATCTGAGCCATGATCAAACTCTTCAGTTTAATCAAACAAAGCAATCATCATTCCGTAACCCGGTACTACTCAATCCGAAGATCAATCCGTCGAAACAACAACCACTCAAATCAGCTCAAAGATCACAACTACTGCCTCTCGAATTACCAGCTTGCGCCGACAACCCAAGTAAGCTCAATC
>JBKAGC010000343.1:0-2979 GCA_046290215.1 Pseudomonadales bacterium
GCCTCAGCTAGCACTGGTGCCAACATTACCTTTGGCGCTGTTGATGGTGGCTCATCTATCTTACGTGTGGATGCAGGTACTGGCGGCAATACTGTTCTGTTTACGGGCTCCACAGAACTGTCACAACTGTTAACTGAGTCGAACAACTATGGTGTCAGCTTCTTTGGCAGTGACAATAGCATCGCCAATGCGACCATCTTTAATAACAGTGGTGCATTGCGATTTGGTGACGCGGCCAGCGATGCAATTGAGTTTACGGCAGGCGTTACGGTTAACTCCGCGACCACAATAAATGGCACTGTTTCCACCACAGGTTCAGCGCTTGCGCTGCAGCAACTAATCGTTGGCGAAGGCGGCACTGCGCGAATTGAAACCTCCGGCGGTGCAGTCTCTGTTAGTGGGCTTGTCAGCGGTGAACCTGGAGTAACTCCAGAGAATTTGATTGTTGATGCCGGCGATGTCACCTTCGATGCGGGCGTGCAACTAAATGACGTGAATATCACCGGTAGTGAGGTCGCCTTTAATCAAGGCGCTGATCTCTCGGGGACGTTGACGGTGTCTGCCACCAATTTCAATGTGGCAGGAGCAACCCTTGAGGTGGATGGCGGCCTGGTGGCAACGAGCAATGTGACCCTGGGGCAAAACGTCGTCAGCGAAAATGCGGACGTGTCTATTACCGGTGCCTTGACCCTGTCTGAAGATGCTGATGTCGCGATTTCCACGGCCAACGGTGATTTAACAGTAACTGGCAATATCAGCGGCACGAGTGGCGCCAACAACGAAACATTAACGATTGACACAGGTACAGGTCGCGTCTCGTTCCAGGATGTCTTCGGTGCCGGCACTTCTGACAATGCTGGCGGTTTAACGGACGTCACCTTGATCAATTCAGGGGCTTTTAGTGTCGAGCAGATTGCAATAACTGGCGCACTGACTCAACAAAATGCAGCCACTGGTGCCACAACTCTAAACGATGAGGTTAGCGTCGGGTCAGCCGCTTTGTCTGGCACCAGTTTCACACTCAATAGTGTGGATAGTTCTGGAGACTTCACGATTGCAGCAACTGGTGCGACGACCTTAAATGGCAATGTACAGGCGGCCAACATCACGCTAGGTGGCTCAAACGTTGTGACTAATGGCATGAGCGCGAGTGGTAATCTTACCGTTAATGCCACGGGTGATATTACGCAGCTTGGCGAAACCATTAGCGTCGCGGGTAATACCACGCTGACTGCTGGCGATGATCTTGTGCAGCAAGGTGGGTCGTTGAATACGACAGGTACATTAACCGTTACGGCTGACCAGTTAGATCTAGCTGATTTTTCTGTGGTTGGCCTGGCGAGTTTGACCGCTACTGGTAACGCCAATTTAGGACATTCCGGAGATCTGAACCTGGCCGCAAATGTATCCAGAAGTTTGACGTTGACGAACAACGGTGACGTGACGATTGTTGGTTCAATTGGTCGTGATGTTGATATCACAGCCGATGCTGGTGGCATAAGTTCATCGCAATTGACGGTAGGCGGTACTGGTCGCTACGAAGGTCAATCACTTGATCTGGTAACAGATTCCGCTGGTGCCATTGAGTTTACGATTGAAGACGACGTTAGCATCAGTAATCTTGGCGGGCTTGAAATACAAGGTACCGCAAGCAATCTAACGTTGTCAGCGGGCGCAGGTCGCATTACGGATACCGGGACAATTGTCGTCACGGACGCGCTTAATGTGACTGCAAATGGCAGCCTGGGCGGGGTCGAGCTCAACAACAATAATCAATTCGGCAGCATTAACGTGCAAAGTTCAGGTGCTGTAACGATTAATGAAACAGATGGCACTGTAATTGACGGTTTGACGGCCGCCAGTTTTGAATTGGACTCTCAAGGTGGTGTCACCGACTCATTGAATTCATCGATTAGTATCACTGGCTTAACCACCATTACTGCCGATGGGGATATCATTCTCGGTAATGACTCGACACAAACTGTTAGTCTCGGTGCAATCGAATTAACAGGTGAAGCCATCAATATTCAAAACGATGGCGTGGGGCTGATTGAGATTATTGATCTTGATGCTGATAGTTTGACGTTGATAACAGCAGGCGACATCGAGGGTGATATCGGCGCGGCGATTACAGTGGATGACGACGCGGTGATTCAAGGCCAGGATGTCCAGCTAACCAATGGCAATGTGACTTTGGGTAGTCTGGATCTGGTAGCTAATAACGCCGCGCTCGACTCACAAAATGTCACTCGATTTACCCGTCTGGATGTGGCAAACGATTTCTTCCTGAATTCAGTAGGTGCAGTACAGGGCGACCCTGGTGCACAACTTTCTGTCGGCGGAACCTTTGTTATTTCGTCAGATGATTCAGTGACGCTAAATGGTGAATTTTCAGGACTTGATGTCACAGCAACCACGGTTGACCTACAGCTCAATTCAGCGGCAAACATTGAAAATATCGAGGCGGTGTCTTTGACTGTGGATGCTGGTGATAATGCACTTTCTGTGAGTGATTTTGGCTTGCAGGTTGAAAACGCGGTAGCTTTGCAAGCGGGTAGTATTGCGCTGGGCGGCGATAGCAGTACGGTGGGTTCACTCACCGCAACGGCGTCTGCAGGCGGCACCATAGATGTAACATCGAGCATCTCATCCACAGGCGATATCTTGCTTGGCGCGGACATCGTCCGGCTTGGAGGCGCAATCCCCATAACTTTGTCAACGGAGGGTGCGCTAGACGCTGGGCTCATTACCATCACCGCCTCACCAGATAGTGGCGCGAACGGCCAACTATTCGTAAATGGCGAAGTGACTCTAGATACCGCGGCGATTCCAACGGCTCAAGGTGCTGATATCACTTTGCTAGTGAGTGAAGCTGGGCAAGGTGAGATAGGTACTGAAGCAGATGAGGCCGTGACCACGCGTTTGGTTCTTAATGCGAAAGGCGGCGATGTAAATGTTGCTAACCTGATTGATGCAGCT
>JBKAGC010000344.1:0-2966 GCA_046290215.1 Pseudomonadales bacterium
TGGCACTTGGTCCTGACCCCAATCATCTGACCCCAACCATCTAATCTCAGTTAAAATCTGGGGGGTGGGCCGCCGCCCATCATACCGCCCATGCCGCGCATCATGTTGGCCATGCCGCCCTTTTTGGTGAGCTTCTTCATCATCTTCTGCATTTGCTTGTGCTGCTTGAGCAGGCGGTTTACATCTTGAATCTGTGTACCGGAACCATTGGCGATGCGACGCTTGCGAGAACCGTTGATCGAATCGGGATACCGGCGCTCACCAGGGGTCATGGAGTTGATAATGGCTTCCATTTGACCAAATGGATTAGCTGCTAGCTTGTCCTCGGCCATTTTTGCCATACCACCCATGCCAGGCATCTTATCCAGCATGCTGGAAATACCGCCCATGTTATTCATTTGCTGGATCTGATCGCGGAAGTCTTCCAGGTCAAACTTTTTGCCTTTTTTGATCTTTTTCGCGAGCCTTTCGGCTTTCTTCTTGTCGATCTTTTGCTCGGCTTCCTCGATCAAGGACAGCACGTCGCCCATACCGAGGATTCGCGAGGCAATTCGATCTGGGAAAAACGCCTCGAGGGCATCTATCTTTTCACCGGTAGCCATAAATTTGATGGGCTTGCCCGTAATGGACCGTACCGATAAAGCGGCACCGCCTCTGGCATCACCATCCGTTTTGGACAAAATCACACCAGTTAGCGGCAGCACTTCACTAAAGGCCTGAGCAGTGTTGGCAGCATCCTGACCGGTCATGGCATCCACCACGAACAGGGTTTCAGCGGGGTTGAGCTGATCATGTAAGCCTTTAATCTCTGCCATCATGTCGGCATCGATGGCCAAACGACCCGCGGTATCCACAATCAGGACGTCAGCAAACTGCTTCTTTGCCGTATCCAGGGCCGCCCTGGCAATATCTTTTGGTTTTTGATCAGTATTGCTGTCAATAAATCCAATATCAGCTTCTGCAGCGAGGGTTTTTAGCTGTTCGATGGCCGCTGGACGGTAAACGTCGGTGGATACCACCATGACCTTTTTCTTTTCACGGTTTTTCAGCCAGAGCGCGAGTTTTGCGGTAGACGTGGTTTTACCGGCACCTTGTAAACCCGCCATAAGGATAATGGCCGGAGGCTGGGCAGTAAGATCAAGGCTGTCGTTTTCCTCGCCCATGACCTTAACCAGTTCGTCGTTAACGATTTTGACGAATACTTGACCGGGGGACAGAGATTGCGTCACCTCGGTGCCCACAGCACGAAGCCGAACTTGATCAATAAAGCCCTTCACCACAGGCAAGGCGACATCGGCCTCAAGCAGCGCCATGCGCACTTCTCGCAGGGTATCCTGGATGTTTTCTTCGGTGAGCTTGGCACGGCCAGTAATACTAGCCAGTGAAGCACTTAAGCGTTCTGTTAACGAATCAAACACAATTTCGTCTCGGTGGGACAGTTGGGCCGCGCATTATACTGAAAAACTTGGGCCGTCTGAACAACCAGGCCGTTCACCGGTCAATAACAATGTGACACAATATCCCTGCAATCACCTTGAATACTGATATGAACCCAGCAATCACCGGCGGTCTAGCCTGCAGTTTGTACCTGATCAGCGCCGCAATTCAGTTATTCGGCAATGCTCTGGACAAGCGCCAGCGACGCAACCTTGTGATCACCACAGCGCTGGCGGCGGTTGGCCTGCACGGTCTATTTAGTTACCAGGAAATCTACACCGGCAGCGGCGTCAACATCGGCATTTACCCCATGGCAGCGCTCACTTCTCTGGCGATTGTGATTATTGTCCTGGCCAGCAGTTTTCGGCGCCCGGTGGAGAATTTATTTATCTTAATCTTCCCCTTCGCCACGGTGACCGTGCTGATGTCTCTATTTAAGGAAAGTGGTTATGTACCGCGCTCGGATCTGGGTAGCGGCATTGTTGCGCACATTCTGTTATCTGTGGCCGCCTATGGCCTGCTCACTGTAGCGGCATTCCAGGCCGCGCTACTGTCGTTTGGTGACTATGAGTTAAAGCATCGCAATCTTGGCGTGCTGCATCGTCTACCCCCGCTACAAACCATGGAAAGCTTAATGTTTGAGCTAATCTGGTCGGGTTTGATCTTCTTAAGCCTATCCATTGCCACAGGGTTTATCTTCTTTGATGCAGGTCTAAGTCAGGATGGCCTGGTCCATCATACGGTCATCACCCTGGCGGCCTGGATTGTATTTGCCACATTGCTCTGGGGTCGGCATCGATTGGGCTGGCGCGGCGCGGTGGCATCCCGCTGGACCATTGCTGGTTTCGGCTTATTAGTGCTCGGCTACTTCGGCAGCAAGCTGGTCATGGAAGTGATTCTCGGGCGGGTCTAATCCCACCTTGACACCCCCTTAAGCAATCCGATAAAACGTCCTTCCCATAATAATAAGGAGGTTGTCCCCTTTTGGACGATCCCTCGACGGGGCTATTAATTGGCTCCATTTTCGGCATGATTTTTCTGTCGGCTTACTTCTCTGGTTCAGAAACTGCCATGATGGCGCTGAACCGTTACCGCCTACGTCACCTGGCCAATGAGGGCCATCGCAGTGCAAAAATTGCCGAGCGCCTACTCGAGCGCCCGGACCGATTGCTTGGTGTGATTTTAATTGGCAACAACCTGGTGAACTTTTCCGCTGCCTCGGTAGCGACGTTGATCGCCCTTGAGCTATTCGGCGAGGCCGGCGTGGTGTTTGCACCCGTGGTTTGTACCATTTTGTTTTTGGTTTTTGCTGAAGTAGCACCGAAGACCATTTCCGCGGCCTTCCCAGAGAAAGTTGCTCTGCCGTCGTCTTACATTTTACGCGGCTTGCTGTGGATACTATTCCCACTGGTGTGGGCAGTGAATGGTTTTGCCAACGCCATGTTACGGCTGATTGGTATCCGCCATGACGAGGTGGAAGAAGACACCCTAAGCCCTGAAGAACTTCGCACCGTGGTGTTTGAAGGCTC
>JBKAGC010000345.1:0-2966 GCA_046290215.1 Pseudomonadales bacterium
TTGGGATTTGAACGAAAACTGGAGTTTTGATTTTGGTATTGATCGTTCGCAAACCATTAAACAGGTCAGCAACCCGGCCACCGCAGCAAGGCGCTGCGAGTTTTCTTCATCGGTCTGTTCAACGCTAGTAACAAGTTCGCCGCCTTCCCAGAGATTCGTACTCATGCCAATGCGAGTCCCTTGCGTATCTTCCTCATCACCCCAGGTAAACTCCTGTTCTGCTTTTAACGTGATGGATTCGTTCAGCTTGTAATCCAGGCCAACTCGCAGCCGGCGGGGGAAGTTGCCCTCTTCGCCCTTGCCGCCAATGGGTGTATCAGCATTAGCCGACAAAACTAGACGGCCATCCAACACTTGATAGCTGCCGCCGAGCATTAATTGATTGGATACCCTATCTTCTGCGCCACCGCCACTGGTCATTGCGGTACGCACACCTGTGGAGACGGTGTACTGATCACCGCGCATTTGCACGCTGGCAGATGCTACATCCTGGTCTGTATCGTTGCCGAGGTTGGAGTCGCGGTAGATCTCACCGGCCACTTCAATACCTTCAGCAATCTGGTATTTGGCATCAATACCGACTTTGCGCGTCCCAGACTCACTGTCATTCTGTTGACCCAGACCAAACGCACCTTGCTGCTCGCGGATATAGGCTTGCGCATCGAGATTACCCGAACGATGCGTGGCTTCAATAAGATAGGCTGTACCGTCAGACTTCACCCCGTCAACGTTGCTTTCTGTGGTGGCAACCTCAGCACGGATTTCTGTGTTTTCGTTGAGTTGGTATTCAACATCAATACCGGCAAGATCACTTTCGCGGCGCTCTACTCCTTCACGAACCAAAGTCACCCCCACCTCAAGATCTTCGTTAGGAGTATAGGCAACCCGGCCACCGTAGTTCAGCTCATCGGCACCGCGGCTATCAACCTCATAATCCACCACAATAAACTGAGGATTGAACGAGGCGTCTTGGCTAAAAATAGGTTCCTTGAAGAACAAGGTACCAGCATCATAATCGATGTTGTAATCCAGATGACGGCGTAGCTCTTTGACTTCCAAAATATCCTGAGAACGGAATCGGTCACGAACCTCAATGGAGATTTGCTCGCTGTTAACAATCAATCCAGGTGTGGAAAGTCGATACAAACCTGATGTGCCGTCACCACGAATCTCGTCCTTAATGAAGGCTTGATCGGTTTCACTGGCAAATACCACCACGTCAAAACTGTCGTTTTTGTATTCCGACTTTAAGCCCGTCAGGCTACGCGAATAGGTAGACAACTCACCGCCGTTTAAACCTGTGGTGAAATCGCCGAACAACGCATAGAACTGATCTTTCTCTAATTTCAGGAATAACTTCTCCTGGCTGGCAGCGTCATACTGGGTGCTCGCTTTGTCACCATACAGGGTATAGAAAGAGTTCGGATCAATGGTTTGCTCACGAGCGGTCTTACGAGCCTTATCGGTGTCATACGCAATGGTTAACACATACTCGCCTTTCACCTGACCTTTAGCATAAAAGGCCACACGACCGTCAGTGGAAATTTCATCTTCTAAACCAGCCGCCTCGGCATTGACCATATTGCCGGAAATATTGTTGTAAGCGACGCTACCTTCAGCGAGGCCGACCATAATCCAATCGCGCTTTTCAGCTTCAACAAATACTTCGAACTCACGTTCAAAGTCATTGTACTTCAGGGTAAACGGATAGGTACCACTAATAGAAACGGGGTCAAACTGGGCATAACCACTGGCGTCGATATCAATAAAGTTAGCATCGGCAATCTTCGACAAATCCGTTAGCGACAGGTCTGAAATGTTACGACGCAGCTCGGTATCACGCAGCTCAACCCGATAGTTAATACCCAACGGTTCTCCTGAGCGGTCGTAGAGCTCAAACTTCACTTTAACCGGAGTTCGGCCGTCCGCGATGTTACCTTCTGCTGAGACCATTCGAATCGTGTACAACTCACCAACCCGGACCACGTCGATACTTTCTGAGTATCTGGCATTACCAAAAGGATCCAAGCCTTCCAGTGTCAGGGTGTGCGTACCTGGCTCGCCAAAGTTGACGCCGATATAGCTGTACAGGGTTTTACCGGTTGTATCGTCTGCCATGCGGAAGCCAATTCGTTCCCGGGAAATTTCTTCGCCATCTAAACTAAGGCGTGGCTTGAGACGACTATCTAGATCAAACTTCACCGCTTGCACAGGCATACCCAGCCTATCGCCGGCAGCAATGCTGATAAAGCCCTGGACGTTCGGGTCACGTTCCACTACCTCTGGGGCACCCAGATTCTCAACAAGATCCCAACTGCCCACGGCGGTGCCGCTAACCACAGAACTGAGTTTGTCGAAGCCGCCTACCAGTCGGTTCAAAGGAAGTTTGCTGGTTTCTGTGCGACCTTTAGGCGTACCAGCAGAGGCAAAACTCATGCGGGCAAAACTCTCGCCGTTCAGCACTGAGGCGTCGACAATGTTGCGTTTTACAATCACCGGTTCCGGCTTGAGTAAAAACTCTACCCGGCGATTTGACTGACGGCCAGCACGGGTAGCATTTGAAGCGACCGGATACTGATCACCGGCTCCCACCACTACGAGTTTATCGACCTTGAGCTTGCCACCAATATATTCAGCTACTGCGGCAGCCCTGGCTTCAGAAAGTGCTTTGTTATCAGCAAACTCGGTGCGATTCTGCGGTGCAATCGGTACATCATCACTGTGGCCAACAATGGTGATCTGCTGCCAGTCCTGGTCACGCCATTTTCGTACTAGTTGATCTATGGCGCGCTTGTCTTCGTCACTCAAACTGGCGCTACGGGTAGCGAATCTAGGGCGTAGCACCGCCATTTGATTTTCCCCGGCAATCACTTGTTGGCTCTCTTGTGCGTCCTTGGGCCGGATCATAAACCGCAAGGTCTTAGAATCCAGCAGAGTACCAAGGTCAAAAATTGCTCCGACGATCG
>JBKAGC010000346.1:0-2963 GCA_046290215.1 Pseudomonadales bacterium
CCGACGACACCTTGCACTGGAGAGGAATCGCGACGCTGAAGCTTCCAAGCTTCTACACGAGCAGCACGGACTGGCGGACCGGGACGGTAGACAAGGGGCAGCGCTCCGGGTCCCGGTTCCGGGCCCGGGACGGGACCGGATGGGACGCGGACCTGCACGCCGCGGAGCTGCTCGCGCGCTGGCTCTTCCTACGGCCTAAACCGGCGGCTTCTGCCGTCGCGTCGACCACGTGACAAAAAAACTTCAGCCGTGGGCGGGGGCTCAACGCCGCCGCTCACGGCAACTGCCACTGGGCCTAACTCAGTCAGGTAATTCGACAGTCGGGACAGCGGCGTACTCATTTCGTTGGACTCTGGTGGCTACTTAGCGCAGAAGTTTCTATGGCCTGCCTGAGTTCTGCTAACTCTGACATAGAACCAGATGGTTTTAATTCATCTATCTCGACTTTAGCAGTTTCACCGCCAGGCCGCTGCGCAACTTTAACACCGTAGCTTTTACCGCCGTGTTCAACGGATACCTGTTCGCGGTGTAAGATATGTCGTTGCACCCGGCTGTGGCGAATGCCAAGGGTGCTGGTCTGACGAAAGCACTCAGCTAACAACGGTGTTATGTCACTGGTGGCGAGAATTCGAATGCCATGTGACAAGCGGTTTTTCTTACCATAGGCACTGTATTGCACGATATCTAAAACCGACGATTGTTGGCGTAAATGATCCAGGGCGCTAGCCAGTTGTTCGGGTGTTTGATCGTCGATTTCGAATTCTAGTTGATGAATAGACTCACTTTGCCACGCATCTGATTGTCCCGCAGTTGAAGTCTCAAGTAACAGCGCGCGGACAGTGTTCGAAATACCCGGTAGTTTTTTAGTGCCGAAACCAAAACCCTGTTCTAACAGGGTCGCCGGCGGACGTTGGCCAGGGTTCAGATACTTTAAAATCGCAGCACCGGTAGGCGTCACCCGTTCTCCGCCAACACCATCGTCGACAAATTCAAAGCCTTTGAGAATTAATGCGGTAGCAGGGGCCGGGACCGGCAACATGCCGTGGGCGGTTTTAACCTGTCCACGTCCTAAGGGCAGGGCAGAGCAACTGGCACTACTAATATTCAGTTTATGGATTAAGTAACTGGCGCACAGGACATCAGCAATGGAATCCCAGGCACCCACCTCGTGGAAAGCTACTTCTGCTATGGATTTGTCATGTATGGCCGCCTCTGCCTCGGCAATGATGTGGAAGATCTTAAGCGCAATATCTTGAACCGGCGCCGCTAATTCGGACTGTTGGATTATCTCGCGAATCTCTTGATAGTGACGATGACCGTGGTCATGCTCATGGCTGTGCTCATGGCTGTGCTCATGGCTGTGCTCATGGCTGTGCTCATGGCTGTGACTATGTTCGTGTTCATGGCTGTGACTATGTTCGTGTTCATGGCTGTGACTATGTTCGTGTTCATGGTCGTGTGTCGCCGCCTGGCTCCGATTTTCTTCAGTAGCGGTGGGGCGCACTTTAAACTGCTTGCCGCTAAGTACCCCATCGTTATGATGCTTGAGTTCGAGGTGTACCAGGTCAGCAAACCCTGCCTGGTGAATCACAGCGTCTAAATCAGCCGCTGCATCTGGCGCGCAATCCAACAGGGCAGCGATAAACATGTCGCCAGCCAGGCCGCCGACCAGGTCGAGGTGTAAATGATGCATGTTTTTAGCTCAGCATTACGTGGGTTGGCCCGCACAGTCGCGCAATATCAATTCCGTGAGTGCATGCGTTCGCACACGGGGAGCCGTCACAGGTTAAACATGCCGTGGCATCAGTCGTAATGGTGTGGTATTCGCTTTTCGCAAATTCAACATCGCCATAGTCTGTGGCATACATCCGTGTTCGCAACACATCTGAAATCTCAACGCCGTAAGGGCAGGCACCGCTGCAATCATTACAAGCATGGCGGCAATAGGTCATGTTGGTCAGGCGAGCATACTGTTCTAGCAACTGCATATCCTCGTTAGTTACCTGACGTTGACCCGATGCGCCAAGGAACTCATCGATATTCTCTCGACTGGTCATGGAGATAATCGAGGCATCCACACTGCTCATGCTTTGTACCCATTTAAACGCGGCCTGGGCGTAGGTGGCGCCGCCTTTCTCGAAAGGTTTCATATCGTTTAGCTTGGCACCTCTTAAAACCTTCATAGCGATGACACCAATGTCCTTTTTCTTGGCTTTAGCCATCACTCTCGGCAGGTCAGGTTGATTCGCTACAAAGTCAAATGAGCGCGTAAACTGCTCATAGAAGGCAGGGTCCTGGCCAAAGTTATGAGCAAGCAGTAAGACGTCATAAAGGTCGTTATCGATCGCGTAGTCCACGCAGTCAATCAGATTACCGGCATGGCCGGAAATACCCGTCCAGGAGATTTTGCCCTGTCTTTTAGCTAGCTCAACAAACTCGAACCATTCAGGATTTTGCAACCGGCTAATATCGTTTACGGCGTGATTGAAAAAAACTTCCACATGGTCTGTTTGCAGGCGCCGTAAGCTGCCCTCGAGGTCGCGCATGATTTGCTGCTTACTGGTTGAGGCACCCACATGAGCTTTGGTGGCGAGATAAACCTGATCACGTTTACCTTTGAGTGCGTTCCCCAAAACAGTCTCGGATTCACCTCCTGTATAGCTTTCGGCGGTATCAAAGTAATTCACGCCGCGATCCAGTGCGTGCTGGACAAGATACTCTTCACCGGATCTTAGTCTGGAAGACCCAAAGGAAATGTCAGAGATCTCAAGGTCAGTGCGGCCGAGTCGCCGATAGCTTTGCACCGCACCGTTTGATTTAGCAGCTAGCGCAACATTAGCGCTGCTGGCAAGTCCGGTTAGGGCACCTATTTTTAGGAAGGAGCGTCGGTCGATTGGGGTTGCCAAGGGAACACCTCAATGTTTGCCAGAAGCAGGAGTGGATACCTTAGCAACGCCACACTG
>JBKAGC010000347.1:0-2957 GCA_046290215.1 Pseudomonadales bacterium
CGGCCCATTTGAAACGCACTTGCCTCGGCACCATCAATATTAACCTCATAAGACATGCCTCGGGCCTGATGACTTAAGTAAGCCGTTAAAGACAGCATGGCTTCAGACTCGTACACCAGAGGTTTGGTGCCTTGATATTCTGTGCGACACACATTGATGCGTTGCTCAAGATTGATCACTTTGCCTGCCACGGCATCGAACCGTGGAAATTTCGTTGCGCTGTGATCTAGTGCCTTGATCTGCTGCGACTGATGGCAAGCTCGACAAGAAGCTTTACCTTCCGGGGCGTCGTACAACGCCTTACCTCGATCGACCCAGAGTAAACCGGGATTGCCGAACTCATCAGACTGCAAACTGCGGGATTCTGCCGTTAAAAACTCGCTGCCAGAGCGCACCTGATCTGCAGGCAAATCTGGTCTTGCGGAAAAGTCACGAGCTGCCTCGGCAACCGCGAGGTTTGCCGCCAACAGGCAAATACTAGCAATAACGCCCGCCCGCAAACTATTCATGCCACGGTGATGCCGCGTTGTTCTGACTCAACATGACCCGCTTCATCAATCCAGCGGAACTCAAGCGTCCCTGACTTATCGGCTCTGACGAAAAAACTTAGCAAAGGATTCGCAGCCACCGCGGGGAAAAACTCAGCCGCAAACACCTGCCGGTCATTGTACAAACACTGGAAGTGCTTAATGATAAAACGAGGAATCTGCTCGCCCATCTGGTCACGGCGAAAACCAGATTCCATATCATGTTGAATCAGCGCTTTGAGTTCGATCACCTCGCCAGGTTGGGCGCTTGAAGGTGCAGCAATACGGATAGTGGCCATGATCAAAACCTACAACACGCACGCGGCCAGAGTGACCACGCTAAAAGAGAAACCCGACCATAAACTGCCATCACTCATCTCGGCGACAGCGACAATGCGCTGCGAATCACCCAATCGAATTCGGGTAGAAATTTTTGCCAAACCTGCATGGGGACCTAGTTCAAAGTTGGCAACATTCGGCAGCGGATTTTTCTCCGCATACACGGCAATGCGTTTTACGTGGTCATTGGCAGTCATTGGACTATCCACCTCAACGGTAAACGGTACTGAATAGCCGTTTTCAGAAATCGGCGGCGTGGTCACCTTTACCCGGCCTTCTTGAATGGGATGATCACCAAACCACTCAATGATTTTCTCTTTGACCTCTTCCGGTTTGGCTAACACAGACGCTGGCAAACTTGCCAGACATAGCGCAGCGCTGCCGGTTAAGAGTACCTGACGTCTGGACAATAGATTCGGTCCGCTTTGCTGCTTCATTGCCAATTCACTATCTCGTTCATTTTAACTGCGCCAGATAAGCTACCAGATGCTCCACCTGCTGAGCAGTGAGCACGGTTTTACCCTGATACTGCTCGGCAACCCGATTCAAGTTTTCGACTCGATAATACGCTGGCATCGTGGTGAGTGGATTCAAGCGCGACGCATCAATAATTCGAAAGCGAATCTGTGCTGGCGATAAGCGCGCACCCACTGTCGTGAGATCAGGACCAATATTACCCTGAAACGGTGCGTCCAATGCAGCAACTTGATGGCATAAGACACAATGGCCTAGCTCCCGCTGGACAAAAACGGCTTCACCTACCTCAACCTGCCCGGGACTCGCAAGCGGCGCTGCCTCATCCAAAGTGCGAGAGCCCACGCCACCATGGCAGCCAAATACGCTAAACAGGCTCAAGCACAGCAACCAGCGCATTAACCAAACACCTCCTGGGTAATGGCAGCAAACCAATCCCTCGCATGTTGCCCTTCTAGTTCTTTTAGTGATTGCAGGCCATTTATGGGGCTCGTACCTCCGGCGCCAGGCACGGAGGAAAAGCTCCCAGCTTTATTGTGATACACCCCGGAAACCGAAATTGCCGCCTCGGCATCAACAAATGAATAACAAGTATTAAGCAAAGTGGTGGCCTGGGGCTTCAAGCCCGCAAGCATTCTTAAAACCTGAATCGCACACACCTTGGCTTGCGCGTTAGCAGAAAAGGCAGACTTCGGCATAGGTGCGGCGATGGTGGCATCACCTATCACATGAACATGTTTTATCAGCTTGGATTCAAAGGTGGTGGCATTGATGGGGCACCAACCAGATCGATCCACTACTCCAGCCTGCTGGGCTATCACACCAGCTTGCTGCGGCGGAATAATATTGGCCACATCCGCTTGCAGGGATTCAAAGTCCATATGCACAGACATGGCATCAGGGTTTACTTCGCGAACCACACCATCGTTAAACGGATCACGACGTTCCACGATACCGGCGTACTGCTCCGCCCAGATTTTTTCAAATAGGGGCTGCTTTGAGAATTTTGAGTTACTGTCCAACAAAATTAACTTTGCCCGGGGCTTGGCCTTTTGCAGGTAATTGGCAATCAAACTCGCCCGCTCATAAGGTCCCGGCGGACAACGAAACGGCGCTGCTGGTACCGAGATCACCACCAGACCATTGTCTGGCATAGCGGCAAGCTGCCTTGCCAGAAGAATCGTTTGCGCTCCTGCTTTCCAGGCGTGGGGCATTTGCCCGCTACTGGCCTCGTTATAACCCGGCAAGGCGTTCCAGCGAAAATCAATTCCTGGACCTAAGATGAGCCGATCAAAGGCTAACGGTTCACCGGCGCTTAAACGCACCTGGCGAGAATCTGGATCCACCGCGACGGCAGTATCAGTGACTACCTTAACGCCGGCCTTTTCGAGTCCAGTGTAGTTAAATGTTTGCGCCTCAATGGAGCGCTGACCGGCAACCACTAGATTACTAAAAGGGCAGGCGACGTAGTGTTTGGTCGGTTCAACCAGGGTCACATCTAGTTCAGGTGCCAGCTGCCGCAAATATCGAGCTGCCGTGGAACCCATGTTCATGCCGACCATCTCTCGGCGGCGCCCTATATCCAGGAACGCCTTGGCGGCAAAATTGGCATCGGCG
>JBKAGC010000348.1:0-2934 GCA_046290215.1 Pseudomonadales bacterium
CAGCCAAACTTCTGAACTCATCACGGATCTCTTCCACGCAGCTCTGGTCACCTTCCAGGGCAGCAATGGCCGCCACCTGAACCGGTGTGAACATACCGTAATCCAGATAAGACTTAATACGCGCCAGCGCACCCACCAGGGTTGGATTACCCACACAAAAACCTATGCGCCAGCCTGGCATGTTGTAGCTTTTTGATAACGTAAAAAATTCCACCGCCACATCTTTCGCCCCTGGCACCTGCATAATGGAAGGCACCTGATAACCGTCAAACACGATATCGGCGTAGGCGATGTCTTGCACCACCCAGATGTTATGTTCCTTGGCAATGGCCACAACCTTTTCGAAAAAGTCTAGCTCTACGCATTGGGTGGTTGGATTGCTGGGGAAGTTGATCACCAACACCTTGGGCTTCGGCCAGGTATTGTTGATAGCAATTTCTAATTCGGCAAAAAAGTCGTTGTCCTTGGTAATCGGCACATGCCTGACATCGGCATCCGCAAGTACAAAACCGTAAGGATGAACAGGATAAGACGGGTTTGGCACAAGTACCGTGTCGCCAGAGCCAAGAATCGCCATGGCCAGGTGAGCAATACCTTCTTTTGAACCCAACGTCACAATGGCCTCGCTTTCAGGGTCAAGATCCACATCAAAACGGGTTTTATACCAATCACAAATGGCCTTACGGAGCCGCGGGATACCTTTCGACTGGGAGTAGCGGTGGGTATCACCACGCTGCACTGTCTCAACCAGTTTGTCGACAATATGCTTAGGCGTTTCCTGGTCGGGATTACCCATGCCAAAGTCAATAATATCCTCACCGCGGCCACGCGCTTCTTTCTTCAGCGCGTCGGTGATGCTGAAGATATAAGGCGGAAGCCGTTTAATTCGAGGAAAGTCGTCCATCATTGTTTCCAGATTGCTTAAAAGTGTTTAACCGAATCCATGGATTTTAGCCATGAGATTTCGCAAACCGGCAATACTACGGAATTTTGCTAGCGGTATCGAGGTTCTGGGACGTAGATTCGGACAACAAGCCCCCCAACCACGAGAAATAGCATAGAAACCAGGAACACAGACTCATACCCCAACGCCGCTGCCAGTAGCCCGCCAAGCAAGGGCCCGATGGTGCCAGCAAGTTCTGAGGAGGTGTTCGCAATGGCAATACGGACCGGCAAATTGTCGCGATCACCAAACTCCAGGGTGAGATTCATTGACGAGCTTTGGAAACCCTGAAAAGACGCGCCAATGCCAATAAACACAATGGTCGTCAGCCACAGTTCGGTAGCGCCCATTAGTAATAAAGTAGAAGCTACCCACAGTGCGATAGATGCCAGAAACGTCAATCTAAAGCCCTTACGGTCGGCAATGGCGCCCCAGATCAGGTTAGACACCGTGCCACTAATGGTAAACGCCACGGTCAATACGCCCAGGGTTGTCCCGGTTAGACCAATACTTTGCCCTGCATACAAAATGTAGAACGGCATGGCCATTCGCCCCATGGTGGCCAGCGAGCGAGCCAGAAAGTATTTCGTAAATGCCGGGTCAGTGCGCAGCAACTCTGGCACTTCACCCAGTCGGTCCCACAGGGAGAGCTTGGCCTTCACCGTCGGAGGCTCTGGCTCCTTGATGGCAAGCAGCATTAATAAACCCGTGGAAGTCAGAACAAATGCCAAAACGAACGTCCAGGAATAACCTTCCGCTGTGGGCACCTCGCCAATTAAATACTTACCGCCAGCCCAGGCCACCCCGGCAGAAATAATGCCAGCGAGAAAATTACGCAACCCGGTTAAGCTGCCCCGTTGCTTCACTGGGATGACTTTAGAGTTGAGAAAATTAAATATCACACCCTGAATACCCGAGAACATGCCCAGCAGTAGCAAGCTAAACAGGATGGCATACAGCGTCGCCTGACCTTCGAGGAAGAAACCGGAAAGCGCAATTAGCAGGACAGAACCCCTCATTAGACCACCAGCAAGAAAGCCAATGGGTAACACGCGTTTACGATGCTCAATAAGATTTGCGCCAAACATGGGGGTTAACACCATGCCCAGTGCCTGCAGCGACAAGGCCAGGCCCACCACCACGTCGGAGCCGCCGGACAACATGAGAATATAAGCGGGCAAGAAGGTAGGTGCGTTAACAAGGCGAAAGCCGGTTTGGCCCAGCATGCCGTGGAACAGCAGCGGGATGTAGTTGCGCCGCAAGTTCTTTTTGATTTCTAACTGATAAAGGCGTTCTGCCCGGTGTTGGTTTGCCAACGATGTTGTCCGAAGTTTCGCGCAGGGATACTAACACAGGTTGGGGTTGCCCGCGCTTGGTGTGGCCGCGCGATCCGTTGAGGTCGCAACAGGGGCTGGGTGTTTAAAAGCTTCAGCTTATACCGGGGCGCTTCAGGAGGGGGCATGTCCCTCTGGCGTGAAGCCGTCGGGAAATACCCCCATCCAGCGCGCGCTGGTCTGATGACCGTATTTCGTGGTGTTGGATATTAGATAAACAGTTTCTGTCTAAGGGGTTTGGAAAGTCCCTCTCTCTAATATCCAACAACAGGAAACACGGTGATTGATTCGCGCGCGCTGCGGGGGGTATGTGCCGACGGCTTTACGCCCGAGGCATTTCGCCCCCCGCTGAAGCGCATCGGTACAAACCTGACCTCTCTCTTACATCCAAAACCAAGAAATTCGTTAGATGAATTGCGAGGGTCCTTTTGAGATCGCTACAGGTGCTGGGTGTTGAAATGCGTCGACTACCACCGGTGCGCTTCAGGAGGGGGCATGTCCCTCTGGCATAAAGCCGTCGGGAAATACCCCCATCCAGCGCGCGCTGGTCTGATGACCGTATTTCGTGGTGTTGGATTTTAGATAAACAGTTTCTGTCTAAGGGGTTTGGAAAGTCCCTCTCTCTAATATCCAACAACAGGAAACACGGTGATTGAT
>JBKAGC010000349.1:0-2908 GCA_046290215.1 Pseudomonadales bacterium
TGGGGCTTGCAAACGCACAGATTGGGTTCAATTGCAGCACAGACAAAAACTTCAGTCATGTGCTGTCCGGCGAAACTGGCATCGACGAGATCCTGGTTGACACTGGCTTCGGAGTCACTCTGGTGCCGGGAGCGAGCGGCGAAGGGGAGCTGGCGTCCCTGGACAGCTTCAGGTCATCAGTAGTCGTTCAAGCATTTAGCCGTCTTGAGGAACAATTCGACTATATGATTGTAGATTGTGCCGCAGGCATCTCACCAACCGTAATGGCTTTTCTTAAGGGCTGCCAACAACGAGTAATCGTCGGCACTCAGGACATGACTTCAGTTGCGGATGCCTATGCAACAATAAAAGTAATGATAAAGGAGCAGCAGCTCACTAATATTTACTTTGTGCCAAACTGTGTGAATGACGAAAAATCAGGCTTGGCTCTGTTTGATAGCTTGAATCTCATTGCTAAAAAGTTCCTTTTTACAGAGATGGGCTATCTCGGTTCGGTTTGCATGGACCAGGCAGTGAACCACTCCTGGCAACGCGGAGTGCCAATTATGTCCCTTGCCCCGCACTCACTTATAGCCGGTAATTATCGCAGCATTGCCAACAACTTGATTGCCGCACAACCTGAACTGGAACTTGATGGCACTTCGACACAGTTCTTTGCAAACTGGAACTGAACAGGGCAGCTAATGACTACGGAGATATACGAATCAATTCAGCAAGGCGACACGCCTGGCACAAACATATCCGCCTATCTCGGTTTGGTCAGGAAAATTGCTATTTATTTGCGCCCCAGAATTCCAGCCTACATCGAAACCGACGATATGATACAGCTTGGCACGCTAGGATTGATCGAGGCGGAGAAAAATTTTGACGCCAGCCAAGGGGTTGGATTCGAAGATTTTGCCAAAACCCGGATTAAGGGAGCTATTCTTGACGAAGTTCGTCGCCTCAGCAACCAATCGCGACTCGCCGTCAAAAATATGCAACGGCACAGTCAGGCCAGGGATATCCTATCCCAAAAACTCAATCGCTCACCCAATAATCGGGACATTGCCGAACATCTTGGAATAAGTCTGGAAGAACTTGAAAATCAACGGACCCATGCCAATAACTTTGACATCCTGGCAATCGACGGTATGAGCGAGGAGCAACCATTTGAGCTGCCCGATTCAGGTCGAACCATAGTCGACGCGGTTAACGAGGACGAAATCAGAAAACTTTTGACTATAGCAATCGAAACACTTGATGAGCGACGGCAACTAATTCTATCTCTCTATTATGTGGAAGAAATGAATCTAAAGGAAATAGGTGCAACTATCGGTGTAAATGAATCACGCGTCAGCCAGCTGCTCACTTCCTGTGCGGAGAAACTGCGCGGCATACTTGCTCAACACAAAAGCGATATATTGACACGATGATCTGGTCACTGTCCCGTAAAAGCAATTCTGAAAAGCTCAAGGCTCAGGCAAAAGCTGACTATGAATTTGCTGCTAATAGCGATAAAGCCACGAGATCTTTTCGCGTCAAAATTGCACTACGCTGTAGAGCACACATTGACCGTGCTTTTATTAATAGCGCCAAGGCCGCAGAGGCGGCTGAAAATGACGACGCTGAAGCGGATAGCGAAAACGAAAACGAAGTAACAACCTATCAACTGGTTAAATCCGCCGACGGTTATATCTATACCTACATCCCTGAGGACTACGCTGTGACCATCAATCAGCTTGGTCATGAATATCAGGACGGACTAATCGACACCTATACAGCGATCACAAAGGCGCAAGTGATTGCCGACCAGATTAGCGAGGAACTACAGCTCCCCGACAGCTTTCAAACACTGTCTTTTCTGCAGATAGAAGACAGCAACGACGTAGAACACGACCAGTGAACCATTTGCTTCGCCAAACACGAATCCTGTGACACACATGCAACAGAAGAGTTATTGGAGTGTTGCCAAGCTTCACCAGTGATTATCAATACGCGTGGAACCGACTGCTAAAACAGAGTAGAACCAAAAACACCGCGAATATCTTTGCCGCCATACCCCGTGGTCGTTCTTGCCGAACCCAGTTTTGTCCGAGACCGTTAGTGTCTGTTGGTCATTGAAATTAATTTCAGCTCATAAGTTGTATTCAAAGCCCTAAGCAGCCCTGAACTATTGCGCGGGTGCTTACTCATCAACAGCAACGATTGATACCGATTGTTACCAATAATTTACAGGCTGTCGCGTGGAGCAGTGGTACCGTGCGACATGACTAATTAAAATTTCCGGCTACTTCTCAAATCCACTAAACATGAAACTCGGCACACATTCTGACTTGATCAGGGATACTGCCCGTCGCCGTATTCCGAATACCTGGCGCCGCCGGGTTATATGCCGGCCGACCGAGTTTTCATCGTTCAAGCTACCCACATTACATGTGGCGACCGAATTCGGAATCACGCTCCACGTTCAGGAAAGCAGGATCACAGGGTCCTGCAAGCTACTATTTCAGGACGGCTTCGATATTGAGCTTGACATCCCCGTGACAACCGAAATAGATGCAGTCTCCAGCAACCGACGTCCTGCCGGTTTGATCGGTTTGCAAGCGGTTATTGAGTTAGCTGAGAGATGTGATAGCAATAAGTGCCTTTCGAAAAGTTCACCAGTAAAAATAACCATCGCACGGCGCATTTCAAAAAACAGTGTACTGATACGCACAAGAGACCTCGAGATTCCCCCCCGCTGCCTATGCTGAACGCCTTGATTACCTGCTGGATGCTACAAATCAGTTTGCCAGATAGACAGCCATAGGTCGACACTCAGACTTTACGCTTGAATTAAGGTTTTATCATGTTTAAAGAAACGCTGGTAATGTCGGGTTATATCGACGGTAACGTTATCCTGGATTCTGATATTGAATTTTCTTAG
>JBKAGC010000350.1:0-2898 GCA_046290215.1 Pseudomonadales bacterium
CAAACATAGACGCACTGGCAGGGCGCGGTACGAAGTTCAGCAATGCCTATGTGAATCATCCGGTTTGCGGTCCATCCAGAGTAAACCTAATGACTGGCTGGTATCCCCACACCCGGGGGCACCGGACATTGACCCATCTCGTCCAGGGGCATGAACCTAATCTGCTCAAATACCTTAAAGAAGGTGGTTATCAGGTTGCCTTTGCTGGCGCACGGGGTGATGTCTTTGCGCCAGGTGTTACCGAGGCTTCAACCCATTTTTGTGGCTGGACCACACCGCCCCAGCAAATGTACATGACATCGCCGTTCCCACCGGAAAGCCACCTGTTCGATGCCTTTTATCACGGTAAGCGGCCAGGAGAGACCTGGATCGATTTTGATGAGGCTGCCACCCAAACTGCCATTCACTGGCTCAAAGACAAACCCAAAGGACCCTGGTGCTGCTGGGTGCCACTAATCTTCCCTCACTTGCCGTTTGAAGTGGAAGAACCCTGGTACAGCATGCATTCACCTGGGGATGTGAAACCGCGTATCAAACCAGCGCAAAGCAAAAATAAGCCGGCTTTTCATGAAGCCATTCGCCGCAAACTTGGGCTCGAACGTTTAACAGAAGCCGATTGGCAAGAAATCCAGCGCGTCTACTACGGCATGATTAGCAGAGTTGACTGGCAGCTTGGCCGCATCATGGAACAGTTGGATTCGATTGGCGAGTTAGACAACACCATTGTCCTGTACTTCACCGATCACGGTGAGTATGCCGGTGACTTTGGTCTGGTGGAAAAGTGGCCGTCCGGTCTGGATCGCTGCTTGCTGCAAAACCCGCTGATCATTGCTGGCCCCGGGGTCCAGTCTGGTGCCACAGCCAACAGTTTTACCGAGATGGTAGATATCTTACCCACCATACTGGAGCTAGCGGACATTCCAGCACAGCACACCCACTTTGGGAAATCACTGGTGCCTTTGTTGGCAGATCCAATGGCCACACACAGAGCCCGGGCCTTCTCTGAAGGCGGCTTTGCAATATCAGAGTTAGATTTACTCGAGCAAGCCTCTGGCCACTATGCGAAGAAGGCGCAGCTCCAACATGAGCAGCCCGAGGTCGTGGGTAAAGCAGTGTCAATGCGAACCGAGGACTTCACCTACGTTTATCGTTTGTACGAGGCCGATGAATTGTATGATCGCAGCGCGGACCCCAACGAGACCAACAACATCGCGGCAGACCACGAGGCCCTTGTGGCAACCTTTAAAGCTGACGTTTTGGAGTGGCTTTTTAGCACGGCTGACGTCATCCCCTGGGCTGCGGACCCCAGATTCCCGAAGATACCCCAGGGGCAACACACCAGGTTTTAACCTGGCCTAGGTAGGTGTCTTCTCACCGCTCTTAATGAGCTTATCCAGTCCAAGGTTATCTACCCAGGCTCTATATTCCGCAATATTCGCCGGTAGGATAATGCGGCTATTTTCGAGACTCTTGATGGTATCAATGTAATCTTCACTGAGTTTAAGTTTAAAGGCCTCGGTACCGCCCTCAGCGTTAATCGCCTCAGCAATCTTGGTAATCGAGGTTGCCGTTGCCTGGGCAATGGCACGGATCTCTTCCGCATGGCCTTCTGCCTCATTGATGACCTTTTGCATCTCACCTTCGGAGTGATTGATCAATTCAGCCTTTAGACCTTCACTGCGATTGATACGGCTTTGCTTGTCACCTTCTGCGGTAGCGATGATGGCTCGACCTTCTCGCTCTGCATTGACCTGCATTTCCATGGCATTGCGCACGGTGTGAGGAGGAGAAATATTTTTGATTTCGTACCGATGGACGCGAATTCCCCAGGTCGCCCCAGCAAGATCAAGTACCTCAACCACCTTGGCGCTAATCACATCTCGTTCTTCAAAAGTTCTATCCAGATCTAGCGTACCAATGACCGAGCGGGTTGTGGTTTGCGCCAACAACACTGCAGCGTCGCGATAGTTAACAATGCCATAACTGGCCTTGACCGGGTCCATGACCGACATGTAAATCACGCCATCAACCTCAACCTTAACCTCATCACCAGTAAAGCAGTCCTGGGGCGGCACATCGATGGCTTCTTCGCGCAAGTCCTGAACAAACGTGACCTTATCGATAAACGGGATCAGGGCATGAAACCCCGCTTCCAGAGTTTTGTGGTACTTACCCAGGCGCTCAACAATGTGTGCGCTCTGGGTGGAAACTAATCTGATGGACTGGAAGAACTTAACAATGAGCACCAGAAAGATGATGCCCCAGATCACCATGACAAAAATGTCGCCACCTTCGCTCATGACTGACCTCCCTGGTTGCCTTTCTTACCATCAGCGATGGTACCCGCCACCTGGTCAAAACCTGTAAAGAAACCATCGATCTTGGCAATATCCGCTGGCACCACAGAAACATCCGCTTTTGCCAAAAGTGAACCCAGGCGATCAATGTAATTTTCAACCAACTGCAAATTCATGGCATCTTCACCCCCAGGCTGATTAATGGCATTGGCCACCAGCATGGTGCCCTCCGAGGTGGCATTAGCAAGAATTTCAATTTCCTGGGCACGCCCTCGCGCCTCGTTAATTCTTTTCTGCCGTTCACCTTCAGAAATGTTGATGGCTTCCTGGCGCTGACCCTGACTAAGGGCAATCGTACTGTCCCGCTCCGCATTAGCCATGGTGATTTCGGCGCGCTTACGCCGCTCTGCTTCCATTTGTTTTTCTAAGGTATCGATAACCGTTGGCGAGGGCGTGATATTCATCACCTCATAACGCAGCACTTTGATACCCCAGGGTTCGGCTGTCGTTGGAGGCGGATCTCAAGGTAGAGGAAAACACAACATCATTGGTGTTGTATCCAAAGTTGACCCGATGCACCCCTGATCGTATTTTTAGCTTT
>JBKAGC010000351.1:0-2892 GCA_046290215.1 Pseudomonadales bacterium
CTCTGGGGACGCTCATTCGATAATGGCATTAGTTATGTTGGCGCTTTTGAATCCTATCTGCGTACTCCCATCATGTGGTACGAGCGCCCTCGCGAGCATTCAAGGTCTCAGGGTACTTCCAGCTCAGGTAACCCCGGTACTTTTAAAGAGTTAGTAGGGGTTGACGACATCGTACCCGGTCAGCCTCATAGCGGCACACTGGTGGGCGACCGAATGGTTGACCCGTCCTGCGGCACCTTCAACGAAGGCACGCCGCCCCATGGCCACGGCCCCAGTCCATTGCCATCGGGAACCTTGTTCGGCGACCCCGTTGGAGGCTTCTGTACTTTCGAATACAGCGCCCAAGCGGAGGTTATCAACCACAACCAGCGCTACAACCTCTACAATAATCTGAACTGGGAGGCCACTGACAACATTCAGTTTGGCCTGATGCTGAACAATTTTGTTCGCCATGTTGATGGAAAAACGACCTTCGCATCGCCTAATCCGAACGCGAACCGCCAATTGCTGTTGGTCCCGGCTGAGCATCCCGCCAATCCTTATGGTTATGATGTGGCTCCTGATACCTGGCGGGTTTTTACCCATCCCCAGGAGCAATTCCTGCCTGAAGGAATTGACCAGGACACCTCCAGGTCCAATCGGTCAATTTACAGTTTTTGGAATGCCAAGGCCTACGCAGAATACGACGTCTCGGATACCTGGTCGGGTCAAACCTATTATTCCAAGCAGGAAAACCGGGTGATGGCCGACGTCACGGGCGTATCTACGTCCCGCTTGCAGTTGGCGCTGACGGGGCGTGGTGGCCCAACCGGCGATCAATGGTGGAACCCTTTCGGTTCTCAGGACACGCGCTCACCTTTCCATGAGCCGGGACTGGAGAATAGCAAGGAATTGAACGACTGGATTAGCTACCGAAATCCAAATTTTGTCTCTGCCCGCAACGAACTGGAAGTATTCGAATCTCTGTTGTCGGGCGAGGCGTTTGAACTCCCCAACGGACCGGTACTCACGGCGTTTGGTTATCAATGGCGAGAGTTGACAGAAAGGACTTTCCAGGAGCCGTATAATGCTTCCGGTGAAAACTTCATCTGGGGCGCTGTGGGTGGATTCGTGCCACCTGATGAGACCTTTGTCTCTGATGTTCGGGCCCTGTTCGCCGAGATCGAGGTGCCAATACTGCCGGGGCTGGCCGCCAAGGCGGCGGTGCGCCATGAGCAGTTCAAGAATCAGGGTCTTGAAGCCACTGTCCCGAAAGTGTCTGTGCGCTATGAATTGCTGCCTGAACTCGCGCTACGAGCATCCTGGGGCGAGAGTTTTCTGGCCCCGACGTCCTTTCAAACTCGCGAGGCGCGAACCGATGAAAATTGTGGTGACATGTTCAGCGGAATAGACCCACTCAGCGGCGAACTACTGCTAGGTGGTCAGCGCTGTTCAGCGGGTAACCCCAACCTTTCACCCGAGTCGGCGGAGATCACGAATTTCGGTTTTACCTGGCAGCCAACTGGTGTACTGGAAGGATTGGAGTTATCTGCAGACTATCAGAGCATTGAATACTCTGATCGAATCCGGACCCTGAGCGAGGATGATGTGACGCGCAACCAGTTCCTGGATATGCTAAGAGCGACCGGGCAGTCGGAGGCGAGTTATGACCCAACTCCCGGAACCCAGTCGCGTACCCTGGCGGATACCTGGCTGGGTTCCCAGCCCGTGGGAGGGTCTGGAGGTAATATCTTCCGTAACCCGCAGACCGGCAAGGTGGACCTCGTGCTGACCCAGTCTTCAAACGTGGCTACGTTCGATGTTGAACTGATCGATATGAAGGCGAGCTATCGCTTTACGCCCGGAGACCTCGGTACGTTCAACACGCGCCTAAGTGCCACCTTTTATACTGATTATATTTTCTCGGATATCAGAACGGCTGGAGAGGTCGACGTACTTGGCAAGCAGAACGCGCTGACCAATATTGCGCCGCCGCTGCCAGAACTTAACTTATCCTGGCAAACCAACTGGTTCCGAAACAATCACAGTGCCTCTGTGTCTGTGAACTGGTGGAGTGAGATTGAACGCGATAACAACGTGATCAATTTATATCCATTTGATCCGTTCACTGTCGAGGACGAGCTTAGCACGGACCCCATTGTCGACGTACGATACGCGTATCTGTTTGAGGATTTCTTCGGTAGCGAGATTACCTTGTCAGGGGGTGTGAATAACCTTTTTGAATTCAAGCCGCAAATAACCGGGCAGATCGGTGGCTTCGAAACAAGGCTTTCAGATAATTTCTACCGTCAACTCTTTATTTCCCTGGATTGGCGACCCGGAGGATAGTGCGCCTGAAATCGGCTGGCTGTGCCTTACTTGCAGTTCCGCCAACAAAAAGCCAGGGCTTTGTAGTGCCCTGGCTTTTTTGTATCTACATTGCGCAAAAATTTAATACCGGCTATAACCCCTCAGTATAGAGACTGTCAGAAACAGAAAGACATACTGATTGCCAATCGATTTTCCACTGCCTGGTCGTCCAACCTCGAAATACCTATGCCAGATCATGCGCCATTAACTCCACAGTTCCTCTTTGAGACGGGCGCCGCCGGATATCTGCAGGAACTACGGTTGCTGGCGCGCATCCTGGGATCGGATTTCATTAACGAACTCCTGCCATTTTTCGCCGACTACGAATATTTCCTGCAGCATGATCGGAGGCAGTATTTTTCGCCGGAGCTGGTGCAACGGCTGGGAAAAGGGGAGGATACGCTATACACGGATAAAACATCGGTTATTGGCCAACGTTTACTTGATTGCGCCAACCTGGCGGCTGCCTGCGAAGTTTTTAATGGTTGGACTATCGATGCTGGCGCCCTTAGCGCGGATAACTGTGCCCAGGTCCTGGCAGAG
>JBKAGC010000352.1:0-2887 GCA_046290215.1 Pseudomonadales bacterium
CCATAGCAATTCTAGATTCTGCTTCTAGTGAATGGGGGGACTTCGGAAAATATGTAATTCCTGGTCGCGTCAGCAGTTTTCTAGCGGCTTCTTTAGATGAGCCAGCCCCGGCTTCCGCGGATGATATAAAGGAACTCTTCTTAGAAGAAGTTGTTGCGGTTGAGGCTAATAGAAAGGCTGCGCTTGAAGCGTTTGAAGAACTGCGGCGAATACCGCGGTCATTTTTTCGATCACTCATTGGTGGGGCAGAGGACGTTAATGATGGAGCACAAGAAGAAATTGACGACGCTGAAAGAGAGTTACAACGCGCACGGAAAGAATTCGAAGATCTATTGTCAGTCGGAGAGAAAGACAGGTTTGCTAACGAATATCTCCGTGAAGGACGGAGTTATTCCCAATACGATAGTATCGATGTTCAGCAGTGTAGGCTCTGGATTACTAAGCGTGCATATGAGCTTGGCTGGACCAAGAATCTTTTTCCAGGAGATGATCGAGTAAGCTCCGGTTTAAGGCATGGGAATGATTTTGAAAGGATTGGTAAAAAGTATCAGTGGATCGCGCTTGATGAGATTGCAGCGAGACTTTCTGATAATCATTGGTACTTGAACCAATGGCCTGAACATCCGATCAAGTTTCGGTATACTCATCAAAACTTCTATAGAGATATTGAGCCTACTATCCTTCTGGATAGCTCGCGGTTCAATTTCGAATCCGATTCTAGTGAGGAATGGATGAGTGAACCAGACGTTCTATTACCAGAAGTCGCAGAAGAAGATCTGAAGTCTTGGCCATTTCAGGAAGACCCAACTCAGGGGCTAGATGAAAAGCTAGTAAGAATCGATGGCGAAGGACGGAAATGGCGAGTGCTATATGAATTTAACTGCGAACGACAAGACTACCCCGAATCTAAACGAATCTCTCATGGAGCTCGATACGAAGAGTTTCGCTTTCTCTATTGTGTATTCGTCGAGTCGAAAGACCGTGATGATTTCATATCGGAACTAGATAAAAGTAGATCGCTGAACGTTTCGGATTTCAACCCTCAAGAGTACACAGATGGTCCTTTCTTGTTAGAGGCGCACTGGAGGGACACCTGGGAATCTGAAAATTATAATGAAATTCCACGCGGTAATGTGTCTGGGTGTAAACACTTAAACCCAGTCGCTAGATTTTATTGGGAAAGCCACTTAGATAAAACAGTCCCGGAAGGCTATGGCACGTATCTACCGCAGCGTTGGTTAGCTGAAAGTCTCGGAATTATTATGTCTGAGAGCAGTACTAGATCGTGGACCGATAGGCGCGGTGAGGAACTGATAAAAGTACTGAAACCGGTTGAACAGAAGTCCGCAGTTCTTATTCGTGAAGACACTTTAACCGAATTCTGCGAGAAAAATGAACTGGATCCAGTTTGGTTGTTGATTGGAGAACGAAATACATGGCCTAGTAGCGACAACAACCAAAGCTGTTGGCGACGCTCGGAAGGAGCTTGGTGGAAACAAAAAGATGTCTGGACTAATTTGGCATGGAACCATGATACAAAAAGGTAAGTAGCTGTTCAGCTATAAGAATGTTATTACACGCAATGAAATTCTCTCTGTTGTTAATTCAAAGCTAAGATTCATGGGGGACACTATGAACCTCCCCCAGTTATTCTTAGTGTCCCCAAGTTACCCTTCCAGTTTTCGATACAGCGAACGAGTGCTAATACCCAGGATTTTCGCGACCTGTTCTTTGTCTCCGCCGTGAGCGGCCATGATCTTATTCAGGTAGCGCTGCTCGTTGGTCTTGAGATCGAACCATGCCTGCGGCGGCTCATCGACGCGTGATGTGCTGTTGTGGATGCCATCTTCCAGTGCTTCATTGATGATTTCCTCGTCAATGACATTGGTGTCTGCAAGCACGACGGCCCGATTCAGCAGGTTACGCAGTTCACGAATATTACCGCGATAGTGATGGGCGCAGAGCCGGTCCATCGCAGAGTGGGTAATATGCAGGTTGTCGCCTGGTGCGATACGGGAAATCAGCGATTTCGCGAGCAGTGGTATGTCGCTGATGCGTTCCGCCAAGGAGGGCATATGGATCGGGAAAACGTTAATCCGATAGTAAAGATCACTACGAAAATCGCCGCTCTCCACCATGTCATACAGGTTTCTGTGTGTAGCGCAGATCAATCGAAAATCGGAGCAGCGTACTTCCCCACTGCCGACCCGACGAAAAGTTCCTGTCTCCAAAAGTCGCAGCAGCTTGACTTGCATGGCCATGGGTATATCGCCCAACTCATCCAGGAACAGCGAGCCGCCATCCGCTTCTTCAACCAAACCCTTCTTGTCAGAATGGGCGCCGGTGAAAGCGCCTTTAACATGTCCGAACAATTCGGTTTCGAACAGGGCGTCGGTGAGTCCCGCGCATTCCAGTGTCACCAGGGGCTTCTCCTTGCGGGAGCTGGCCATGTGGATGGCGCGGGCGGCCAGTTCCTTGCCGGTGCCAGACTCGCCCAGTAGTAATACTGACGCGTCGCTTTTTCCAACCCGGGCGATTCTTGCCAGCATCTGGTTAAAGCTGTCACTCTCGCCAACCAGTTCCTGGGCACTTATTTCGCCGCTGGCGAGTGGAACCGGGTGTAACAATTCCACGAAATAAAGCAGCTCGCCGGTAGAGCCATGAATAGGCAGCATCTCAACATCGACATGTTCCTTGCCGCGGGGAGTCTGGTGGATATGAAGAACCCGCTCTTTGTGACCAGACGCTCGCGCCGCGCCCAGCGGGCAATCTTCACCCGCTTGGTCGCAGGGACGGTCGTAGCCGTGTGAGACCTGATAGCAACGGTGAGTCTGACTCAGATCCAGTTTCCCGAAGGCCTCCTGATAATCCGCGTTGGTTGCCAGGA
>JBKAGC010000353.1:0-2865 GCA_046290215.1 Pseudomonadales bacterium
CTGCAAATTATTGACGGACCTAATTCGCAAAATATGAAACAACTACTTGTAGCAGCCATGGCCCTTCTGGCTATAGCCTGTAACTCTCCTGACTCACACGTCTGCCCCTTTGACCTGGGAATACTGGTGTCGGGCATCCATTTCGGCATGGAATTCCATCAGGTCCTCACCATAGGTCACCGAGAGTACGGCGGATTCGTTCACAGCCGGACTACCAATTTTTATCGCGCTATCGTCCACAATTACCAGCGCGCCGTTCACCTCGGCTCGCGACAGCATAAAATCCCAATCTGTACAGTAGTACTGAACCAGTTCCTTATGCTGGGTTTCTGTGCTCGCTGCTGACACAGAAAGGCCAGAGTAGTTGCCAACCAGATTGGTAAATACTTCACTGTCCCTGAGGTCGATGAAGTTGGCATTCTTGCGACCCACGGTCATGGCAACCGCCTTGTCACGGCACTCAATATGCAACCGGGCATAATTTTCGCCGGTTATTTTCATGTTGTGCTTAACCACAATCCCTTCAAAAAGTGTTTCTTCCTGGTCTTTGTATCCAGCGCTTATCCTGACTTCGTTCCCGGGCTTGAAATCATCGGTATTGCTGACCGGGAAGTCCTTATTGGGCATGTCACCATCGAGGACAACGAGTCGCGCAACCGGAATGAGATTTACCTCTTTATCGATCTCCACACTCACCAGCTCAACCGTCTCAGCCAGCTTTGTGCCATTGCAATAGACGGTGAGTCTGACGACTCCTTCGGCGTTTTTTTCCGGGGATTCAGCCATGGCTCAGGACAGCGGCGGAAAGTAGAGTTTCTGTCCGGGCTTGATATCCCGAAAGTGTGCGATCCCATTCACCTCTGCTACCGCCAGGTAATAGGCAGAGTCCTTGTATATCCTGTTACACAGCAGGGGCAGTGTATCTCCTGCCTTGACTTCAACCATATGGGTCAGGTCAGGTGACGATCGGGAGGCTTTCAGTGATTCCTCTTCCTTGCTGACGAACCCTGTAAAGGCAAGGGTGACCTCAGCCCGGAGCGGCTCGCCGTTCGGCTTGAACAGTTTGTATGACACATTCATGGTTTTCAGGCGACCATAAAAAATCATGCTGCCCCATAGCAGTCGCACCACTCTGGGCTCATGATCTTCACCGTCATATTTGTAAACCACATTGTTTAGCTGATTGATCTGAGTCTTTACCGGTGGCAGTGGCTGCTGTGGTTTCGGCCCTTCGGGTCTGACCACGCCGGTGCCATCTAACCAGATCTTGAAGTTAATATTGTCCGGTTTGGTCCCACTGTATTTTGCATCGGAACTGGTTGTTCCAAACGCATTGGATTCGTTGTAGGAGATCGTGTAGGTATGTTCATAGCCCTTGGGATTGAGCATAACCTTGAACTCATCACTGGCTCCGGTTTCGGGCGAAATCTTTCCCGAGCTTCGGTCCACTGTACAAGCTGTGATTGTGAGTTTCTCCAGGGAACCCTGGCTTGCGGCCGCCACTACCTATCCCTCAAACTGCTCAATGATTCGGATACAATCTCCCGGCATTCTGCAAGCAGTTCTTTCTTGAATGACGCCAGGTCAACTGACGACTCGACGCTTTGTCGCGGTGTATCTTCATCTCCATTGACCGATGACTTGATTACCAATTGCTTAACTTCGATGGTCATGGTGTTTACCTTGTTCGGTGTGCGTAGTTGTAGCTCATTTCAATTTTTTCAACAGCGATAGCATTGTTCATGGAATCAAACTTTTCAACTTGCCAGCGTACTGGATAAGCGTTAATCACATCCCAGGTGCGCAGCGGATCGCCCTTGCGATCCAGGAGTCGAATAGAGAGATCCTTCGGCTGAATAATATCAATAAATCCGCTTTCCAGTACCTGCTTGCACCAATCCACAAGGGGTGAATTTAATCCCGCAACACCTCGCTTGAGCGATAGCTTTGAGTACTTCACACCCTTTGGTAGCTCGTGGACGAAACGGTTTTCGCCACCCTCCTCTACAGATTCAGTATCAATAGACGGCGTTAGCCCGTCTACTTCCATGAATGAATTGTCAGCCGGCGAGGCGGCGGCAGATCCCGTGGCCCCATCGAACACGACGCGAAAATAGAATGCTGGCGCCGGGTCATAGTCCCGGGCATTGTCATCCCAGTGCGCAAAGTGGTTCGAATCGGTCATTGGACCTGCCGTCTATCGCTCCGACGAGTTTATCCAGCGTTATCGATAGTCAGTCCCTCGTGAACGATTTCAATCGTCTCGATGGCGACTTCGTTACCGTCAGATTTCAGGTCAGTACCGGTGATCTTCGTTGGCCAGGCGTTCGCCAGGGTCCACACCATCGTGCCATCACCGTTTTCATCCAGCAGGCTAATCGTGACCGGAACCCGCTTGATGGTATTCATCTGGATTTCGTTGAACCAGTCCCAGAATTTATTATCACCTTTATATATTCCCTTCTTCATGGTGACATTGCTGGATTTTTTAAGGCCAGGCATCTTCACGGTTGAGAATTCCGGGCTGTCTCCAAGGCGGTACTCAATGGGTTGTGATTCAACATCAAGCCCCGATACTTCCTGAAATGACATGACCTCACTATCCCATTTCACTTCGAAATGAAATTTGGGAAGCGGCCATACACTCGTTGATTGTGCTGCACCATCATCTGCCATAACTAATCTCCTGTTATATGCTTAACTATTGAGTGACTGAATGCAGTCCCCGATCAGGACTTCTGCATTTGTTGCTGGAAAGTAATCTCGATAAATTCTGCCGGACGAATTAGAGCGACCAGAACAGTAACGCGCAATATGCCCTCAAGAATATCTTCCGGAGTCATGGTTTCACCAAGGCCCACCATG
>JBKAGC010000354.1:0-2858 GCA_046290215.1 Pseudomonadales bacterium
CTGCCGCTGAAGTGGCGTCCACGCCGGCGCCATTAACGGCACCGGCGAGCGGAGAGCAACTCCTCGCCACACCACCCCAGGACTGGCAACAGACTTACCGACTTAACACGGAAAAAACCCGCCTGGTAGATTACATTCCAGCGGCCGACGCTGAAACCGCAGCAGCTAATCCAGAAGATGGTAATGCAGCCTGGAAAACCAAACTGAGTTTTGAATCACACCAGGCTCTCGCTGAAATGGACCCTATCTCTATTCTCATGGGTGAACTGGATACCATGAGACAAAACTGCGAAAAGATAGAAAGTTTTAATTTGTTTTCCGGCCTGGAAAACCGCTATCCAACATCCGTCAGGTTAACCTTTTGCGGCGAGAACGCCCATACTGGAGAAGGTGAAATCAGTATCAGTAAAGCAATTCAAGGCAACGACTATCTGTACCTGATCAAACTGATACACCGAGTACCCGCGTTTGATGCAAACAATAATAACGTGCCAGAGCAACTGGTCGCCTCCTGGGCGGATTACTTCGGTCAGATCACCGTGTGCGACAACACCCGACCAGATCATCCCTGTACCGATGAACCAGAGGTTGAGACCTTCTAGGGTCAATTACCTACGGTTAACCAGGTCAGTGTCTCCTTCATCTCTTTGCCCCTTACGGTAAAACCAGAGGATGACAGACCAGTTCTTACAATTTATCTATACATTATTCCCCGGACACTGCGTGCTTTGCAAAGCACCCTCGGGGCGCAATCTGGATCTTTGTGCCGGTTGCCAAAGGGATCTCCCGCGCCTTAGAAATCCCTGTTGGCAGTGCGGCCTGCCGCTTCCGACAAAGGCTGATAGCTGCCTTGCTTGTATCACTGAAGCCCCGATTTTTTCCCACTGCTTCAGTGCTTTTGCCTACGCTGCACCACTCGACGCTCTCATTAACAATTTCAAAAATGGTAACCAGAGAGCAATCGGTCGCTGTCTCGGATTGCTCCTGGCGCGCAGCTACATACGCCACCACCAGAGTTATCCTGATCTCTGGCTACCGGTGCCGTTGCACAGCTCCACACGACGCTCCCGCGGCTTTAATCAAGCTGAAGATTTGGCTGTGAGTCTCAGCAAACTCACTCACCGACCACTGCTCAGCAAAGTTGTACAAAGGAGCAGCAAGACAGCGGCGCAAAAACAACTGAGCAGAACGCAAAGACAAGAAAATATGCGCAAAGCCTTTAACACTTCTGGGGACTTTTCCGGCAAGACAATTGCCATTGTCGATGATGTTATCACCACTGGAGCTACTGTCACGGCACTTGCAGAGACGCTACTTAATGCTGGTGCTAGCGATATCGAAGTTGTCTGTGTTGCCAGGACAGCCCCACATTGATCGGGCATATGCTAAAGTCGGGGTTTACATAAATTTCTCGGAGCAGCCGGATGGATTGGCGCAGTCTCGACATTGCAACCATGTTTGAACCAGGTACTTCGCACGATGGCGATGATACCGAGGCATTCCATATCGTCATTTCTGACAACGATATACTTGGTCCTGACTCAGGCCCCTGGCAGGCCACACACAGCGACGAATTTCGCTGGCTCGGTTTGGAAGTGGTAAGCCAGCATTACCTTGGCCATATTGGCAGCCATCCTGTATATGCCACTGAAGTTGATCCAGAAGCAGATGAACCAGAAGGGTTTAGCTTTGACTCACTCTGGTCTTTTCTTGGTCAGGTGGAGCAGCTTGAGTTTTATCTGGTAGGTCGGGCCAAGCAAATCGTGGACTGGTTCCGCAATCACAAATTCTGCGGCCAATGCGGCGAGCCTACCGGCAGTGCCGAGTCGGATCGATCCCGAAAGTGTCATTCCTGCAATCAGATGTTTTACCCGCGGCTTTCTCCTTCGATCATCGTCCTGGTGACTCGCGGCGAAGAACTGCTGCTGGCGAAAAACGCTCATGCCCGGGGAAACTTTTACTCAACCCTGGCTGGATTTGTCGAACCTGGCGAAAGTCTCGAAGAGACCGTGCATCGCGAAGTATTCGAAGAAGTTGGCATTAAGGTCAAAAACCTGAAGTACTTCTCTAGCCAATCCTGGCCCTTCCCGAACTCATTGATGCTCGGCTTTCACGCAGAGTACGACAGCGGCGAGATCACGATTCAAGAAGAGGAGATCGCCGATGCACAATGGTTCCACTACACTGAAATGCCTAACAAACCCGCCATGGTGTCTATTTCTGGCTGGTTGATTGATGCCTACATCAAACAACTGCAAGCTCAATGAGCGAGCAAAGTTTCGCTGCGCTCTCACCTGATCGAGTGATGAACGCAACCGAGAGCCTCGGTTATCGCTGTGACGCTCGTAACCTTGAGCTAAACAGTTTTGAAAACCGCGTTTATCAAATTGGCCTGGAAGACCACGATCCGGTGATTGGCAAGTTTTATCGCCCGAACCGTTGGAGCGATGCGCAAATTCTTGAAGAGCACCGCTTTACCATACGTTTAGCCGCCGAAGATGTATCTGTGGTAGCGCCTATTGAGATTAACGACAGCACACTGTTTCACTTTGAAGGTTATCGGTTTGCGCTCTATCCAAGACGTGGCGGTAGAGCGCCCAATCTAGACGATCTAGACAATCTCGAAATTCTCGGTCGCCATATTGGGAAGCTACACGCGGCTGGTTCATCAGAGCCCTTTCAATATCGCCCAGAGCTCACGGTACAAGCCTACGCCATCGACACGAGAAGCTATCTGCTCGCTAACGATTTTATTCCAGATGAGCTGATGGCTGCCTATAGCACCACTTCAGAACAGCTCATCGAACTGCTTAAGCGGCGCTTCAGTGAGGCCGAGTCATATACGCGGATTCCACTCC
>JBKAGC010000355.1:0-2836 GCA_046290215.1 Pseudomonadales bacterium
CGCGATGGTGACGGCGAGCTTCGGCAACCCGGTGATCGCGATCGCCTACGCGGCCTTCCAGGTCGTGCTCCGGCCGGGCCATGGCAAAAAACGGCGGTGGTGCAATATGTGCCATTTCATCCATTGCGGGGGTTCGCACTCACCGCTTTATGGGCCCTTACTGCGTCAGTAAAGCAGGTATCGATATGCTGGTACGCAATAGCGCTGACGAGTTGGGCGTTGCCAATATTCGCGTGAACAGCGTCTGCCCAGGTCTTGTGGATACAGAAATTGCGGCAGGCCTCATGACCACCGAGGAAGTTCACAAAGACTACATGGACTGTATGCCCATTGGCAGAACTGGCGTGGTGGCAGACATTGCTAATGCTGTAGGGTTTCTTTGCGGTCCGGACTCCAGCTGGATTACTGGCGTCACCTTAAGCGTCGACGGCGGTCATCACTTACGCCGCGGTCCCAATGTCGAACCCTTCTCGCGGATGCTGTTTGGGGACGATATTACCGAGGGGAAAGTATAATTAGGCACCATCCCTGAGCAGCTTTGGCAGCAACCTGAAAACATCGGCATTGGTTCCCATACCCACATGGGAGCCGCTGATTTCAAAGTGCTCAACATCGGGACTGGTGTCATCGATGCAGGCTTGCCAATTTACAACACCATCTAACTTACTATAAATGGCGCGCACAGGGACGTTAATAGGTCGCTGGTTGCGCTCACGAAGCAGTGTAGACATGGCATGGGAAGACATGCCGACGGTTCGCTGTACCATCGCACCAATACTCGAAGCGCTCACCCCGCCCTTCACCGGCGAGCCAATGGTGATCACCCGGGCAATCTTTTCTGGCGTATCCCGGGCTAATTCGCGGGAAATAATACCACCGCGACTCCAACCTACCAATCGCACCGGTTGCTCGTATTCACGGATGAGTTTATCCAATAGTTTCTGCATTGCTGGTAACAAGCTCAGCATGGGCTTTCGATTCACCCCCAGGTCCCAGGGCACTGCGTTGTAACCAATACTGTTAAGAAACTGGCGCAGCACATAGGTGGAGTTGTCATCGGCCATAAACCCGGGCAGCACGATCACTGGCTCGCCCTGGCCGCGCTTGGCCTGTAATCGCAGCAATGGTAATTGCAACAGCAGTTGACTGGCTTCAATGCCAATACGGCCTTCTAACATTCGCAACATTATGCTGGGTGGCTTGAGGTTTTCTGTCATCGATTGATCCTTGTACTTCACGATCGCTGCGGTAACGAGCTACGAGTGGTCTTGCTGGAGGATTGCATATGCCATGCAACCTTGCAAAGATGATCCGTCATACTTCCATAGGATCATCTATGAGTCAGGAGAGCACGCGCGCCAGGTTTACCGCCATTGCAGAAATGCCTGACGCTGACATCGACATTGCTGAAGCGGCGCTGGTCATCGCTGCGGAAACTGATGATGCGGTGGACATCTCCCATTCCCTCGCGGTACTAAACGCCACCGCGCAGCGTTTCGAGCGAGAAACACAAAACCATGACTTTGGGGTGTCCGTGTCGCAGTTGATCGACTTCATTCATCAAAAGGAAGGTTACAGCGGTAACGTCCGAGATTACTATGATCCAGCCAATAGCTATCTCAATCGGGTTTTGGATCTTAAAGTAGGTATTCCTATCACTCTGGCAATTGTCCATATCGCGCTGGGAAAACGCCTCGATATCCCGGTATACGGCGTGAACTTCCCGGGCCATTTCTTGGTGAAATACGGCAATGATAACCGCCTTATGATCGACCCCTTCTCTGGACGCATGCTGAGCGAGGCAGATTGCGGCACATTGCTGAAACAAATCGCCGGGGCGAAGGCGGCCTTGCGCTCAGACTATTTCAATATCGCGACGAACAAAGATATTTTAATTCGCATGCTTGATAACCTAAAACAAATATTCTGGCGCAATAAAGCCTGGCAAGAAGCCCGTCAGTGTATTGAACGCCAGCAGTTACTAAAGCCAGGTGAAGATGAATACACGGTGCAACTTGGCGCTTTATTTGAGATGCAAGGTAACCTTAATTCGGCGCAGTTAACCTATGCCGCCGTGGTGCAGGAGTCTGGCGATCAACGGGCTGTGGAGCTCGCTAGCAAACGCCTACTTGCTCTGGGTAATGGCGCAAAGCCAACAGTGCATTAAGACTTACCAGCAAACACCGGCTCGTAATGCTCCACTGTGGGAAACGGGTCATAAAAATCATGGAGCAACGCCCGCCACTGCTGATACTCTGGTGAACCACGAAAGCCTTCAGTGTGATCCTCAAGGCTTTGCCAACGCACCAGCAGTACATACTGATTCTCCACTTCCAGGCAACGTTGCAACTCGTGCTCAATGTATCCAGTCATGCTCGAAATGATCTGTTGCGCCTTCTCAAAAGCAGCTTCAAACCGGTTAGCTTGAGAAGGTTTTACATTGAGCACCGCTACTTCAAGAATCATCAATATCCCCTAGGCATTGCCAAGCGTGTGCCGCCGTAGCTGCTGCAAGGTGCCAAGGTAGGCGGCATCATCAAGCCGGGCAATTTGCTCCGCAAGCTCAAGTCCATGGTACTTTGCATCGCGATAATTACTCATGGCAACATCCAAAAAACCAGCCCGCACCGCAGAATCCGGGTCGTACATACGAGCCAGACCCGTGGCAGCGAAAAGTTCCGTGCGGTTCAGGCGATCGATGGCAAGATCCACCGCTAGTCGCGGCAAGGCCAGGCCGTTGGCAACTTCAGAGAAACCAATTTTACCACTGCGGCTTACACCGACCCGGTAGTCCGACACCAGAAGTAACATGGCACCCGCTGCTGCTGCATGCCCG
>JBKAGC010000356.1:0-2825 GCA_046290215.1 Pseudomonadales bacterium
GCATTTGCGTAAACAGGTAGTCCTGCCACAAGCGCGGAAAGAAGGGAGAGGTACGAAAAGTGAGTTATGTTTTTGTTGCGCATTAATTTAAGCCTCCCGACAGTTTGCGTCGCAGGAGGTTCCGCAAAGAACGTGCCAAGCCCCATCGCTGCCAAAGGGCCTGGCTACTCACAAAAAGCTGCAACGACTTTCCCGTTAGCACTCTTTTTGTGCACTGGTAGATTTATCCGATGAAAAAGCAAAGTTTTACTGGTGTTTCTGGCCGCGTCTTTTTGGGTTGTTGGTTTTTCCAAATTAGTGCGAGACACCAAAATAAAGCGCCAACAATTTTCTTGTGTTTTGAAACTGCGCTGTTCTGGATCGCATGATTCGCTAAACGCGAATAGTCTCGCCTCCTCAATAGTGATCCGCACGCCACGTGGTTGTGCATGATGGAGGGCGCTTGCACCTGTTTGGATCAATCTTGATCAGGCATTTCTTCGTCTGCGGTGTTTTACCGTGCGGCATGTAAATTGCTTTGTCTTATCACTATGTGCGCCAGACCGTTCTTTAGCTGTAGTTGGCTGATGAGTTTGGCTCAGAAATGAAAAGAAGGATGTAGTGATGATGAACAAGTTGTATCGGTTTGGTCTTGCAATGATGCTGGCATTTTCTGTTAGCCAGGCTAACGGTGAGCCATTACGCATTGGCTACAGTGACTGGCCAGGATGGGTGAGTTGGGAGGTGGCGATTGAAAATGGCTGGTTTGAAGAAGCCGGCGTCGACGTGCAATTTGAATGGTTTGATTACGTGGCTTCTATGGATGCGTTTGCTGCCGGTCAATTGGATGCGGTCAGTATGACCAATGGCGATACTCTGGTGACGGGTTCAAGTGGTGCGCCGGGCGTTATGATCCTGTTGCACGATTATAGTAACGGCAACGATATGATTGTGGCCGCACCGGGTATTGAAAGTGTTGCTGATCTTGAAGGTAAAAAGATCGGCGTTGAAATTGGTTTTGTTGGACATTTGCTGCTGTTAAACGCGCTAGAAAAGAGCGGTTTGTCTGAGGCTGATGTGGAGCTTGTCAATGTACCCACTAACGAAACACCTCAAGTGCTGGCTTCTGGCGATGTGGATGCGATCGTTGCCTGGCAACCTAGCTCGTCAATGGCGCTCTATGCATTGCCTGGTGCCAAGGCGATTTACACTTCTGCCGATGAACCAGGCCTAATCTATGATTTGCTAGTAGCGTCTCCGTCAAGTCTGGCGGCACGGCGCGACGATTGGCAAAAGGTTGTTGAAGTCTGGTATCGCGTCGTGGATTACATCAACGATCCAGCAACTCGCGATGCGGCTGTTGAGATCATGGCGGCCCGGGTTGGCCTGACACCTGAGGAATACCAGCCCTTTCTTGCCGGCACGCGTATTTTAAGCAGAGAAGAAGCTGCCAGCTTGCTCGTTGATAAGCCAGGGTTTCAATCGTTGTATGGCTCGAGCCGAATCTCCGATGCCTTCAACGTGAAATACAAAGCTTATTCCGAGGCGCAGGTTATCGAAGATTACATAGATCCTGGTCTAATTCTTTCTGCGGACGACTGATTAAAGATGACCACGACACAATCCGACCGTCTGTTGGTGGCGGGCTCGTTTCTGTTGCCGCTGCTGGTTTGGTCGGCAATTAGTTACTTACCCTTTCTCTGGCACCCAAACGTCGTTGTCACTGATCCAGGGGGCGTCAGGTACTTCCGTGAAGGTATGCAAATTGAGCGGCAACGTTTTGCTGAAGAGGCCAGTAAAGCGGCGTCTGCTGGTGAGGCGGTACCGCAAGGTTATCGAGCGAATCCGGTTTACTTACCCGCGCCCCATGAGGTTGTTACTGCCCTCTATACAGCATTTACCACTGAACCAAAACGACGTAGTGAGCAATGGCTACATGAAAGTCTGTGGCACAGTATTACGATTATTGCCTCGGGATTTTTCTTGTCGTCATTGTTTGGCATTCCTCTCGGTGTCCTATGCGGATCTTATAAAAGCGTGTCACGGCTGTTTGAACCGTTTATTGAATTCTTTCGCTACTTCCCCGCGCCGGTATTCGGAGCCCTGGCAGTGGCGGTGCTAGGGATTCACGATGCGCCTAAAATCGCCATCATTTTTATAGGTACCTTCTTCCAGCAAGTGTTGGTGGTGGCTAATACCACGCGCATGATCGACCCGGCGCTTATTGAGGCAGCAAAGACTCTGGGGGCTAATGGTCGCACTGTGCTGTTTAAAGTCATCGTGCCCGGCGTCCTACCAAATTTGTTTCGCGACGGTCGAATACTCCTCGGTTGGGCCTGGACCTATCTTATTGTTGCTGAACTGATTGGTACCAGCTCTGGCATCACCTGGTTCATTACGCAACAAGCGCGGTATAAGAATTTCGATAACGTGTTTGCCGCCATAATTATGATTGGTCTTATTGGCCTGATCACAGATCTTATTCTTGCTCGTTTCGGCAAGCGGTTGTTTCGCTGGCATCGTGGCCTGGAGGCGTAATCATGGAACATTTAGATCGTCTTAAAGAGCGTCCGTTGATGGTCGAGGTGGATGGCCTTGGCAAACAGTTCGGGCCGGATTTGGAAATTCTTAAGAACGTCTCGGTGCAAGTGCACCGGCGCGAGTTTCTCACAGTGATTGGGCCCTCCGGTTGCGGAAAGTCTACGCTGGCAAGAATCCTGGCGGGGTTAGAGACCATCACCAGCGGGACTGCGCGGGTGGATGGTAAGGAGATCGCCGGGCCGGGCGAGGACCGGGGTATGGTGTTCCAAAAGTACACCTTGTTCCCCTGGTTAACGGTTAAACCA
>JBKAGC010000357.1:0-2778 GCA_046290215.1 Pseudomonadales bacterium
CCTGTTAAGTCGGTCCGACGCTTCGGCGGTCCGACGTTTCAGCAAAGGGCGACTGGCTTGAACAACATGTTATGTGTACCATAGTGAAGTTTTATGTGTATATTTCGCCGGAGTGTAAACTATGAGAACTAATATTGTAATAGATGACCAATTGATGGAAGAGGCAATGAGAGTAAGTGGCCTTGAAACGAAGAAAGCGGCTGTTGAGCTGGGACTGCGCACACTGGTCCAATTAAAGAGGCAAGAAAGGCTTCGAAAGCTTCGCGGAAAGCTCAAGTGGGACGGCGACCTCTCGGAGCGACGAGCTACTAGATGATTCTCGTCGACTCTAGTGTATGGATTGACTACTTCAACGGAACAGATTCCGATGCAGCAGAGTATCTGGATCAAAATCTCTCCAGTGAGATTATCTGTATTGGAGATATCGTATTGGCTGAAGTGCTACAAGGATTTCGATCAGGCACGGACTACAAAGCGGCAAAATCAATTTTGAGCGAGTTCCCAGTGTATCAAATGATGACCCCTGAGCTGGCTATTACATCAGCAGACAACTATAGGAAATTGAGGAAACGAGGAATTACTGTGCGGAAATCCGTGGACGTCTGGATAGCGACGTTCTGTATTGAGAACGATGTTGCCTTACTGTTTTCCGATCGTGACTTTGTACCCTTCGTAAAAAACTTGAAGCTTGCCACACCGTTGAAGTACACATAACAACTAAATGTTCGCCAATACAGGCAAAAATGGCAGAATATTTCGTTAAGGTTCTTCATGCCAACAGCTTACAACAGCCGCGCAAGCGCATACAGGCTTTACCGCCACAACACTTAACCCGTTTGGTTAAATATTAAGCAAAATACTGGGTTTTTCTCAAATAACGCTTAAAAACCGGTCATCTCGGCGAGTAAGATATTATGAAAACTAACCCAGTGCGCCAGCAAAATCCTCTAACAAATCATCAGTGTCTTCGATACCAATCGAGAAACGCACCAACGAATCATCAATGCCCATTTCAGCACGTCGCTCTGGGCCCATCTCGTAAAAGATAGAATGCGCCACGGGGATAGCGAGGGATCGAGTGTCGCCCAGGTTGCTGGTGCAGATCACCAGATCTAACTTATTGATAAAATCGAAGCAGTCAACGCCATCAATAAGCTCAACGCTAAACAGGGCGCCATAGTGGCGAAAGAGCTTTCCTGCAAGCTCGTGCTGCGGGTGGCTGGGTAAACCTGGGTGGTAAACTTTCTTAACTTTGTCATGACTGGCCAAAAACTCGGTGACCGCTTTGGCATTGGCGCAAGCCTTTTCCATACGCAGGGCTAGAGTATCACTACCAATTGAAAGGTGATGTGCGGCCTCTGCGCCTAACGTCGCGCCAAAGTCGCGGATGCCTTTCTTTTTGATCTGGGTGATGGCCCAGCCAGATGGATCACCATTTTTGTAGTTGTCATAAAGGTTAGGGAAGTTTGACCAATCGAAGTTACCGGTTTCAGTCACGGCGCCGCCCAGGGCGTTACCGTGGCCGCCGATGTATTTAGTCAGCGAGTTAATTACCAGGCTCGCACCCACCGTTTTTGGTTGGAACAAATATGGTGAGGTCATGGTGTTATCAACAAAATACACAAGACCCTGCTCTTCACAGTAAGCACCGATCTTCTCAAGGTCAGAGATTTGCGTGCGCGGGTTGGCAATAGTTTCTACAAAAACGAGGCGGGTGTTGTCTTGTTTTGCGGCAATAACGTTTTCCACATCTGTGGCGTCGACAAACGTCACCTCTATGCCATGGGCCGCAAAGCTATTGAATAGACTATTGGTGTTACCAAACAGGAAAGATGAAGAAATCACATGATCACCGCGGCGTAGCAAACTAAATAGCGTCGTACCAATGGCAGCCATGCCTGTGGCAAAGGCCGCAGTAGCAACGCCATCTTCCATCAGGGTGATTTTGTCTTGTAGCGCGGTCACGGTGGGATTCACCTGGCGGCCGTAGGTATAACCTGGCGCCTTACCTTGAAACACTGCTGCAAGATCGCGGGCATCGTCGTAGGCATAGGTCACCGCGGTGTGAATCGGTTTATGAATTGACCCATGCTCTACCCCGCCGCGCCGGTCGGCATGTAAAATCTTTGAACTAAAACCCGCCATAACATCCTCCATAGTCGCCTGGTTTGCCAATCTGCAAAACCTTCAGGCGAAAAAAAACCTACTGCTAAAGTAGGTTCCCTGGACCTCTTTAGCTGAATTTATATCTGCGCCCGCAAGCTGAAATCAAATCGGCGCCAATTCTGTTTGCCCAGCGCGCTTTGCGCGCTAAGGAGCGTGAAGTCTATGCCTGTACCCTCGTAAAATCAACTGACAAACCGCAATCGCCATGCCTCTGGTATACTTTTGCCCACATAAATTTGACCAAAACTGCCACTGAGACCACATGAAACAAGACGCCTTTAACGCTGAACTACTAGACTATTTGCAGCGCTCACCCACACCATTCCACGCGGTGAGCACCATGGCAGAGACGCTCACCAAAGCTGGTTTTACCAAGCTAAACGAGGGTGACTCCTGGGATATCAAACCGGGTAAATACTTTGTGACCCGCAACGGCTCATCCATTATTGCTTTTATCAAAGGCACCGAGCCCACCGAACGCACCGGCCTGCGTATTGTTGGCGCCCACACTGATAGCCCCTGTTTAAAGGTTAAGCCCAACCCGGAGCGGCGCGCCCATGGGTATTTAAATATTGGCGTTGAGGTGTATGGCGGTGTGCTACTCAACCCCTG
>JBKAGC010000358.1:0-2768 GCA_046290215.1 Pseudomonadales bacterium
TGCCACCTACTGACAAACCGGTACTGGTAATGGACAGTGCCAGGGCTCGTTTCGCTGCAAACCACCGGGTAATTAAGGTAGTTGCAGAGAGTAGCCCGGATGCCGCAAATCCCACACCAAACAAAGCATAGGCTACCAGCACCTGCCAGTCAGCACTTACATACCTTACGGCCACTAAGGAACCTGAAGCTAACAAGGCACCGGCGGTAATCACAAGGCGCACATCATGGCGATCAAGCAGGGCGGCAATGGCCATACCCACAACGCCACTAGCAAGGAAGAAGATGGATACAGCGGAGGAGGCCAACTCCACAGATAGCTGTTTTTCGGCGACCAGGGCTTGCAAGGTCACCGCGTGATTGTAAAAGCCAAGCCCGGAACAAAACGTTAGGGTGACAAAAAGCGCGCCGACAATTTTCCAGCCGTAATACAAGCTAGCCTCGCTATGGTTACCAGATTGACTGAGGCGCTACCCTATCACAAGCCGCCCCATCTGGATTATGGAAGTGCGTTGCTAGAGTTTGGAGTTTTTGCAGTGTGCCTCATGGAATTAGACCGGAATTCAGTATTACCGGCCCGCGGCTTCGAAGGGAGGTCTGGTCAGGTATTGAATACCCCCTGGCTTTTGCTAGTAGTAAATACTTCAGGCATTGGGTAACTTGCGGCAATGACCTTCTATTGGGACATTGTGCCCCTCATTGTTGGCAGCCTCGGCAATCTTGGCCTGGGGATTTACGCTTTAATTCGGCCCGGTGAAAGTGTCCGCCGGGTCTTCGGTCTCTTATGTTTGTCTCTAAGCGCCTGGTGTTTTTGCTACGTCATCTCCTTTATGTCCGTAAGCGTGGCAGACAAAGTGCTTTGGACCAGCTTGAAGTATGTGGGGGCCGCTTTTGCACCTGTGTTCTGGTTTGCGTTGGCACTCCACCTCACTCGCCGGGCCCATTGGTTAACGACAGGTATGCGTATCTTGCTGGGCACCTGGGCCGTTACCCTACTCGTGGTGGTAGCAACCAATTCATGGCATCTGGCGTATTGGCAACAGTTCTATATTGAACCGGGGTTTATTGAGTCGCGAACGGTGCATGGGCCACTGTTTAACCTCTACACCATTCCCTCATACCTGCTGATTGTTGCAAGTGCAGTGTGTTACGTGGATTTTTATCGACGCACAGCAGATCGTTTTCAACCGCGCAACCTGCTCCTGGTGGCAGCCAGCCTAATGCCTGTGCTTGCGGATGTTCTGCAGCAGTCAGGTCTAAAAATCTTGCCACAGGTTGACCAGGTGCCTTTGAGTCTCCTGATATCTTCAATTCTGTTTGCCATTGTTGTGCTTCGCTATCGCGCCCTTGAGATTTTGCCAATCGCCCGTGAGTTGGTGATCCAGAATATCGCTGCCGCCGTCATTGTGTTGAATAACAAACGACAAATACTGGAAGTCAATCCTTTCGCTTTTGATCTTTCCCGTGTGGACGATCCCCTGGATAAATCGTTACAAGAGGCTTATCCAGAATTTGCCGGTCTCACCATTGAGCAGGATTTTGAGCAAGAAATTGAGGTGGCTACAAGTAGCGGTAATCGCTGGCTGTTTTTTCGTGCCTCAGAAGTTCGAGAATCTGAAGCCATGGGTGTGGTGCTGGTAGGCCTGGATATTACGGAGCGAAAAATAGCAGAGCAGGAACTTGAGCGCCGCGCCACAACGGACCCGTTAACAGGGCTTGCCAATCGGCGCGCGTTCTTTGAACGAGCGGAAGCTGAGCTGCTACGAGCCAAACGTGCGGGCGAAGACCTGGCGGTGTTATTGATCGATATCGACCATTTCAAAAAGATCAACGACACTAAAGGCCATCAGGCCGGTGATGAGGTGCTGGTGATGTTGGCGAAGCGAGTGGTGGCAACTCTTCGTGAGATAGATATTATCGCCCGCTACGGTGGTGAAGAATTTATTGCCTTATTAGCGGGTGATGCCGGCGGCGTCTTGCAAAGTGCGGAACGTTTGCGTGCGGCCTTTGATGGTGTGCCCATTGCAACCAACGCGGGTGATATCGCGATTACCATTAGTATTGGTGTGGCATTCGTCGAATCGTTAGATGATCCCCTTGAGGCGACCATAGAGAAAGCCGATGCGGCTTTGTATGAATCAAAAAATCAGGGGCGAAATCGCGTCACGCTTTACGACGGTAGCGTTAGTGATTGAGCGCTGCTAATCCGTGCGGCCCAGCCAGCGCAAACTCTCGGCGAAAATTGCCCCGCCGTGATTTAGGCTGTGACCGCCCTCGCCAAATTCAAAACGAAAGTCATAACCCGCGTAAGTCAGTGCGCTTGCCATGGTTTTGTTTGCTAGCGCCCAGTCGCCAAAGGGCGTGTTAGCATCGTGAGCGCCGCTTTGCAGAAACACCCGGAGGGGTTTGCGCGGGGTTTTTCTCACCAGGGTCGGAAAGTTGTGACCGCCCCAGATATCCGTAAAAGACCCGCAGTGGCTGAGGACTCGTTGGCACTGCTCAGGATGAAACCATGCGGCACTGAAGGCAGCGATCCCGCCGCTGCTGATACCGCAAACGGTTCGCCTGGTTGGCTCATCGCTGACCTTAATGCCAAGCTCAGTGGTGATGAGTTGAATCATTTCAGAGAATAGAAATTCACCATAGCGTGGACTCAAAACATCGTACTCAAGAGACCTCTGGGCCTCGGTACTGCCGTAACTCGCAATTGGACCTGTGACCTCATGATCCGGTACGCCGGGTGTCATAAATATAGCCACGCTAGGGCCA
>JBKAGC010000359.1:0-2728 GCA_046290215.1 Pseudomonadales bacterium
CTGCGCCAAAAATAAGCCGGCTACTCATGTGACCAGTTGCACCAAAAGGTATTTGCTCTATCATGACGCCTTCCCGTTGAGCGTGATTTTTGATCCGTTCAGGTTAACAAGAATAAAAAGACTGCGTCCATCTTTCCCTGGTGTGCGTATTACTTGAAAGTTGAGCAAGATCTGGGCATCGCCTCATGACCAAAGTGGCTATTATTGGCAGTGGAATCGCTGGATTAACCACCGCTTACCTACTCAGACGTCAGTACGACGTCAGTTTGTTCGAGGCCAACGACTATCTTGGGGGACACACTCACACCCACGAAATTGAGGTCGACGAGCAACCTGTCACCGTGGACACGGGCTTTATCGTTTATAACGATCGCACCTATCCAAATTTTATGCGCCTCTTGTCCGAGCTGGGTTGCTCTGGTTTACCCAGTGAAATGAGTTTTTCCTTGAGAGACGAGGCCGCTAACTTTGAATACAACGGGCATAATCTCGACACGCTCTTTGCGCAACGCAGCAATTGCTTGAATCCGAAATTCTGGATCATGATCCGAGACATTCTCAGGTTCAACAAGATGGCGAAGCAGCTGGAATATGCAGGAAGCCAAAGCCTGGATGAGTTTATGGCCACGAACGGTTTTAGTGAAACCTTCAAGTCCCGTTATCTATATCCTATGGCCGCGGCAATTTGGTCAACTGGTGATCAGGCCATTGGTGAATTTCCGGTTCGTTCGTTAGTAGACTTTTTCGTTAATCATGGTCTGGTGGATCTAAAAAACCGGCCGCAATGGTATGTGGTTGAAGGTGGCTCTAACCAGTATGTGAAGCAAATAGCGCCGCTACTTAAAGATGTGCGCCTCAATACCCCTGTGCGTCAAGTTCGTCGTGTTGATAACCATGTCAACGTAAGCACTGCCCATGGCATAGAAGATTTTGATCAAGTGGTTTTCGCCTGTCACAGTGATCAAGCATTGAAGTTATTGCAAGACCCAACCCCTGCAGAGCAAAACACGCTAGGGGCGATGAAATACACGCCAAACACGGCTTATTTGCATACTGATCGGAGCCGCTTACCCCAACGAGAAAAGGCCTGGGCTAGTTGGAACTACGCCATCCCACGCAACAAGGCCGCTGATCAAGCGCGCTTAACCTACAACATGAACATTCTGCAACATATCCAAACTCCAACCCAGGTGTTGGTCACGTTAAACGACCCTGATATTCCGGCTGAGCATGTGATTGCCGAGTTTGATTATGCCCACCCCTTTTATGATCAGGCTATGCTCGATGCTCAGGGACGCCATAGTGAGATATCCGGTCATAGCAACACCCATTACTGCGGTGCCTACTGGTATTACGGTTTCCACGAAGATGGCGTTAAAAGTGCGTTACGGGTTTGCGAGGCGTTAGGAGTTACCTGGTGAGATCATGCGTTTACAGCGGTACGGTTTTCCACAAACGGTTCACCCCTGCCCTGCACGCTTTTCAGTACCAGATGGACTATCTGTATCTCGACCTAAATGAACTTGATGAAGTGGTGGCCTTGTCACGATTCTGGTCGAAGGATCAAAGTAATTTGATTGAAATTCGCCGTGAGGATTATTTACCCTCAGATCAACCGCTGATCGATCAAGTGAGAGAAACCGTTGCATCACTTTCCGGCGAAGCGTTCAATGGGGACGTGTTCTTGTTAACAACACCAAGACGTCTCGGCCATTGCATGAATCCGATTTCATTGTTTTATTGCTTTGCTGGGAGTGACTTGCATTATGTTCTCGCGGAAGTACACAACACCCCCTGGGATGAACGACATGTCTACCTGTTAAACGGTCCAGATTTTGTTGCCCCAACCCCTAAAACATTTCACGTCTCACCGTTCATGCCTATGAACACTACCTATCAGTGGCAACTTGGTGATCCAGGTGAAACGCTGAGCGTAGCGATTAAAGTGGCCCAACAAGAACAACCACTATTTACGGCCAGTATGCATATGATGAGAGAAGAACTAACCGATACCAATATGTCGCGCATCACGCGCCGGCAATTGCGGCAAGCCTTTCTCACCATGTCAGCTATTTACTTCCAAGCAGCAAAGCTCTGGTGGAAGAAAGTCCCTTTCTTTCGCCATCCCGATAAAAAGAAGCTACAGGAATCGAACCAATGAAAACCCTTACGCTAAATCACCTGCCGGACTCAGTCACGCGCAAAGATACGTGGCTGATGAACCTCATTAAGGAAAAGTTCTACGCTAACATGGGGCAGATAAAGCATGGCCGAATACGATTTGTGGATCGGGATTTCGAGATGTTTTGCGGTGACAATGAAGGCCCCTTAACCACCGTCGAAGTGCATGATGATCGCTTTTATACCACGCTGGCAGCCGGTGGCGCGGTAGGCGCGTCAGAAGCCTATATGCAAGGGTTGTGGACGTGTGATCAATTGACTGAGCTAATCAAGATTCTTCTCCGCAACACCAATGTCCTTTATGGGCTCGGGACAGCGGCATTCAAAAAGCCATTGTACAAACTACTCCATTGGCTTAATCGGGATTCCATTAGTGGATCAAAGAAAAACATCGCCGCGCACTATGACCTCGGCAACGAACTGTTTAAAAATTTCCTCGATCCTACTATGACCTATTCCTCAGGCTTTTTTGCAACGCCTGATACAACCATGGAACAAGCCTCAATTGCCAAGTTAGATCGCATTTGTCAGAAACTTGAACTAAACG
>JBKAGC010000360.1:0-2706 GCA_046290215.1 Pseudomonadales bacterium
TCGACAAATGTATCGCCGCCATTGGCAACTGCACTGGATACAGTTTGACGACGGTTGTTAACCAGGACCAACGTAGAACCGAGACCGAGGCCGCGCAGGTTGACGTTAGCAGTACCACCTGTGCCACCCTGGGTCAGGGCATCCGCCTGGTTTTCTGAACCGGTGTTGCTAGGCAACCAGCGGATCAGTTCCTGGGTGGTGATAATACCCTGGTTGTCGATGGACTCCTGATCGATGTTCGTGATCGGAGAGATGGTATCGGCCTGATCTTTCTTCTTAATAAAAGAACCGGTGACGATGACTTCCTCGAGGTCGTCCTGGGCCAGTGCAGCTGTTGAGCTGACTGCCATGGAAACCGCGAGAGCGAGAGTTCGAGTTTTTAACCCGAAGTTAGGATATTTCATTGAATTCCCCCGTTTATAGCATATACCGGCACTGGGCCGGTTCCCCCCGCTAGAATTCGCAATGGCTTGTTGCGCCTTATTCTGTGCTGGTTCTAGCGACGCCGGGAGTCTATGTGGCTGTGCGCTTGAGGTCAATAAAGCAAAACCTTAGTTTGTTTCATCAATCACCATAAATTTCCATAGCCAATGTTGCGCACCATTCTGGGACCTTTTTTAAGGGGGGAAGCAGGCCTTAAGCAACGAATTGGCGTCAATACAGTTAATTTACAGGTGACGCAGTGAAATGGGTAAAATGTCCCGACTTTTCGGTTAATATGGGGTCAGTTGTTGAATTTTGGCCCGGTGCAATATCCCGGAGCAGATAAAAGGGGCAAACGTGACTCGAATACTTACTGCATTGCTGTTGCTGCTATCATCTGGCCTGGTCGCTGCCGCAGCGCAGACCCGGACGGATATTTTTTATGGGGACAACCCCAATCGTCCCGATCGCGTCATGCAAACCCTGGATATTTACTGGCAGGTTGATGAAGAAAAACAGCCAGTGATCATCTTTATCCACGGCGGCGGTTGGGCATTCGGCGACAAGGCCGAGGTCAATCACAAGCCAGACTTCTTCGTCCCTGCAGGTTTTGCCTTTATCAGTATGAATTATCGTCTGCGTTGGGACTATAAACTCTTTGACCAGCTCGAGGATGTGGTGAGCGTTGTGGATTGGGTGCACAAAAACGCCGCGGACTATCACCTCGATCCTGATCGCATCGTACTGATGGGCCATGGGTCAGGCGCTCACTTGGCTTCTCTGGTGGGGACCGATGGCCGGCACCTGAAAGGCGGTGGTTACAATCTGAACGATATCAGCGCCGTGGTAGCCATCGACAGTATTAGCTACGACATTCCCCGGGTGCATCGAGAGCTTGGTTCATATATTGAACGCAGACAACATCGCCTGGTGTTTGGTGAGGATGAGAAGGTGCAGCGCCAGGCATCCCCCATAACCCACGTGGCGTCTGGCTCTGACATGCCAGCGTTTGCGTTACTTTATGTGCAAAGCCAGGAAGGTTCACGTTTACAGGCGGAAGGATTTGCCAGGGCGATTACGGGAGCTTCTGGTAACGTCATCATGATTCCTGGTAATTCCAAGACCAATCGCAGCATGAACGTTGATCTGGGTGCTGAAGGCGATGTGCCCACCGGCGCATTGTTGGCATTTCTTCGCGCTAGCACTTGATCATGAAATGCTGCGTGAAATTGACTGCGGCGTTGCTTGCAATGAGCGTCGCCTTGAGTGTCTGGGCGGCGCCGGGCTTCTGGCTTACTGAACTCGAGGGACGCTCAGACGTGCCCTCGGAATTGCTCTGGGGCCTGCAGCAAACTCCGGAGTCAGCAGCACATCAAGCGTGGGCAGAAACCCTACTGAACACGCCCCGGCAATTGGGTACGATTGATTATCGCAACGAACCACTCCGTGCCGGTGAGCGACAAAACATTCAAGTGAGTTATGTGGCGGGTACCGACCTGCCGGTGGGCAGCCTTGTGACCTTGCTGATACCCTGGCAAGGCGGGACTGAACTGCAGATCACAGATCCCCAGGGCGAGAGTTTTCTTACCGTCACTGCGCCAGCGGGTACTGACCTGATGCCCAGGCTAATTGCAGCCCCCGTGCCATTTGCCAGTTGGTTTGAAGGGGCAGAGGTGTTGGCTTTTGAGGTGACAGGTGCGACGATTTTCAGCGGCGCAACCATTGAATTTAATGTCTCGCAGTTGCAATTGCCTGGCCAGGCCGGTGCATTTTATTTGCCGGTTGCTTATCAAACACCAGAGCAAGCCATTCTGGTGAGTCCTCCGCGTATTGAGTTAACCATTCAGGCCGGCCCCACCGAGCGGGTAGAGCTGATTGCGCCATCTAGACTTGGCCGTGGTCAAAGTGCCGATGTGACTTTGAGGCTAACAGATCGGTTCGGTAATTTGGCCACCAGTAGCTTCCCCGTTTTCGATGTGCTGGTGGATGGCAGCTTTTTTGGTCGAGTGGAGCCACAGTCTGCGGAAACCAGGATTTCTGACATTGCCTTTTCTGATCCAGGCAGTCATGTCATCGAAGTCCGTACTGGTGGTGGCAGTCTACGTGCTGAGGCAAATCCGATTGTTGTGCAATCTGGCGATAAGCAGGTGGCATGGTTTGATGTATCCCCAGCAAGTGAGCAAACCGCCAATCTAGCGATTGCACAAAAGAGAAGAAGCTTTATAACGAAGACGGCGACAAGGAACTTGTCGGTCTGGAAAGCTCCTTCACTCCGCAAAAGCT
>JBKAGC010000361.1:0-2690 GCA_046290215.1 Pseudomonadales bacterium
CTTGGCCGTGCTCTGCTGCTCCTGCTAAGACTGCCGTTGTAGGCGGCCTGTCTAAATTCCTACATCGTCACTGTATTGCTAATGGTCCATGGGCTCTTAACTTGAGAACGGGACACGGAAGCGGCAAATTAACCTCTCCAGCCCAACCAAACCTGGCTGGAAACACAGAAAGACAGATGAATCATGAGTGCAGAAACTAACAAAGCAGCAACACAATCCACGGCATCGTCACCTAAGACAATGCCTTATCAGAAGTACAAACCCTTTAAACGTATTCCGTTGCCGGATCGCACCTGGCCAGATCAGGTGATCACAGAAGCACCTCGTTGGTGCAGCGTTGATCTGCGGGATGGTAACCAGGCATTGATTGAGCCAATGACGCCAGAAGAAAAGCAGAAGATGTGGGATTTGCTGCTTGAGATTGGCTTTAAAGAGATTGAAGTTGGCTTCCCCGCGGCATCGCAAACCGATTACGATTTTGTTCGCAAAATTATTGAGGAGGAGCTGATTCCTGACGATGTCAGTATCCAGATCCTTTGTCAGGCTCGCGAAGAGTTAATCATCAAGTCATGTGAAGCGTTGGCTGGTGCCAAGAACGTTGTGTTCCATTTGTACAACTCCACATCCACCTTGCAACGCAAAGTTGTCTTTAATATGAGTCGGGAAGAGGTGATCAAGCTCGCAACCGATGCAACTGAGCGCGTTAAATTTCACACTGACAAGTTGCGTGAGGCGGGTACTAACGTCGTTCTGGAATATTCCCCGGAAAGCTACACTGCCACCGAAATGGATTTTGCCGTTGAGATTTGTGATGCGGTAATCAAAACCTGGCAGCCACAAGGGGATGAGAAGGTCATCATCAATTTGCCAGCCACTGTGGAAATGGCCACGCCGAATATCTACGCGGACCAACTTGAGTGGTTCTGCCGCAATCTGCCACAGCGGGATAAGGCAATTATCAGCTTACATACCCATAATGACCGGGGCACCGGTATTGCTGCCTCAGAATTGGGTTTGATGGCTGGCGCTGACCGCATCGAAGGCACTTTGTTTGGTAACGGTGAGCGCACCGGTAACTGCGACGTGATTACCATGGCGATGAATATGTTCTCGCAAGGTATTGATCCGAAACTTTATTTGTCTGACATGCCAAAAATTGTTGCGGTGTCAGAAGAGTGCACCAAGATCCCCATTCACATTCGCCAGCCGTATGCTGGTGAGTTGGTGTTTACTGCGTTTAGTGGTTCGCATCAGGATGCCATTCGTAAAGGTATGGCGTTTGTAGAAAGCGGTAGTACTGGTGAGTGGGAGGTGCCTTACTTGCCAATCGATCCAGCGGATGTCGGCGGTTCCTATCGCGAGACCGTTCGGGTTAACAGCCAGTCTGGTAAAGGCGGGGTGGCGTTTATCCTAGAGAACTACTTCGGTGTGTCATTGCCAAGGCCGCTCTTGTTGGAGTTTAGCCCTATTGTGCAGAAGATTTCAGAAGCCGATGGCGGCGAGCTAAAGGCGGATAAAATCTGGGATGCTTTTGTTAACGAATTTATTGAGGTGAAAGGCGAATACGAGCTACTGGATTATAAAGTGCGCTCGAAAGGCGACGATGCCGCCAGTTGTAAAGCTAATGTTCGCGTCGGTGAAAATGAAGTCACCGTTGAAGGCGAGGGCTCAGGCCCCATTGATGCGTTTATCGCGGCAATGGTAGAAACCTTAAATGAACCGCTGAATGTGCTCGACTATCAAGAGTATTCTCTCAACGAGGGAAGTGAGGCGCAGGCCATTTGTATTCTGTCGATCGCTGATGAAGATCAGAACAAGTTCTATGGTGTGGGTATTAGCCAGAACACCACCACTGCTGCGTTTAAGTCGATTATCGCGGCCATCAATCGGAAGTGGCGCTAGCTCACGGCAAAACAAGGTCTAAGTCTTGGCTTAAAGGGCGGCTGATTGCTGCCCTTTAAGTTAGCTCTGCCGCCGCTGCTAGAAAGCCTCGGGTTCGACGCTAACCCTGGCGGTTTTCACCCGATTGTCTTGAATCTGGACAATTTCGATTCGGTATATACCAAGCTTGATGCACACCAGACTGTCTGGAATGGTTTCAAGATGTTCGACGATCAAACCGTTCAAGGTTTTTGGCCCATCCATGGGCAAATGCCAATCTAACTGGCGATTGATTAAGCGGTTGTGAGCGCTGCCATCAATTAAGTACGAACCGTCGTCCTGTGGATGGATGTCCACGTTGGCGTTGGCCATGTCAGTGGTAAATTCACCGACAATTTCTTCGAGAATATCATCCAGCGTGACGATGCCTTGAATGTCGCCATACTCATCCACAACCAGACCAATACGTTCTTTCCGTTGCTGGAAGTTAATGAGCTGGGTTTGCAGTGGCGTGTTTTCCGGGACGAAATAGGTTTCCTCGGTAAACTGCAGAAGCTCCGCTTTAGTGAGCTCTTCCTGGGCCAGGAACTTGGCGGTGTTGCGTAAGTGCAGGAAGCCAATGACATTGTCGATGTGCTCTTTGTAAACGGGTACACGGGTGTGCTGGGAGCCGCGAATCTGGGTCAGGATCTCATCCATGTCATCTTCAATGTCGATGCCGTAGATTTCCGTACGGGGCACCATAATGTCTTCCACACTGACATAAGCCAGGTCCAAAACACCCAGCATCATGTTCTGTGGGTGGGCAG
>JBKAGC010000362.1:0-2674 GCA_046290215.1 Pseudomonadales bacterium
CAGATGGCGATGGCAATCCGGTCCCAGTGCTTAGAACCTTTCCTGTAAGCCCTGCGTTAAACACCAGTGGCGCTGTTGCCTCCGGCACCTTTTTCAACCGCTTTCGACCTGGCGGCGATCACACAGGATACCTTAGCGACGCCGAACTCAAGCTGATCGCAGAGTGGTTAGACATCGGCGGCCAATATTACAACGATCCATTTGTGGTGCCTCAATGATCCTACGTCTTCTACTTTTCATTGCCACCGGTATCGCGTGCAACTCTTTGCTTGCGGAAACAACGCCCGGGCAATTGCAACCAGAGCACGGTAGTGACACCGAACACCCTATCGTCACTGTGATGGAACCTTACATAGACCTTCGCACCGGACCTGGCCGGGGTTACCCAATCTTTCATGTGGTTGAGGCAAAAGATGAAATCAAGATTATCAAGCAGCGAACCAATTGGTTTCTCGTGGAGACAACGGCGAGACGCCCCGTTCGCGGTTGGGCGCACTTAGAAAACATGCAACAAACCGCCGCTAGCGTCACACCACAGCAAACGATCTATGCCAGCTTCCCCGGTTATCAGCGTGACCAGCCAGCCACCTGGCAATGGTATGCAGCGGGCGGTGACTTCGGCGGCGCTTCGGCCATATCCGCCGCGGTCATTTATCAAATGACCGAGAACTTCAAATTAGTATTGGAAGGCTCACAAATTCTTGGTGAGTTCTCTGATGGCAAAATGCTCAACGCCACCATCCAACATTACCCCTTTCCCCAGTGGCGAATCTCGCCCTACGTGCAACTTGGCGCGGGCGTGCTGCAAACCGAGCCCAGCGCAACCCTGGTGCAAGCCGAGGACCGCAGAGACAACACTTTATCTGTTGGCGGCGGCATCAATATTCATCTGAGCCAGCGTTTTAACCTGTTTATGGATTACCGGCGCTACACCGTGCTCACGACCCGAGATCAAAATGAGGAGATTGACCAATGGCATCTTGGCATCAACGTATCACTGTAAAAACCCGCGCGACCTTAACTAAAACCACGCTACTTATGCGATGTCTTGCCCTTGGCTTAATTAGCTCGAGTTTGCCTGCTCACGGCGAAGAAAGCATTGCCATTGAGGATCTGGGACTGACGCCAGTGATCGAAAGGCGTGAAGTAAAGATCGCAGGCATCGATACAGAAAATTTTGAGATTGGCATCAACGGGGGCATTCTTTCGGTAGAGGACTTTGAGTCTAACCCACTCACCGTGGCGCATCTTACCTATCACATTACCGAAGACTTTTTTGCTCAAGCGCGCTTCGGTCAAAGCAACCTTGGTGAGTCGAGTTTTGATCGCTTAAGCGGCGGCGCCAGTTTGCTTGGCACAGAAGGCGATCAAGTAACCTTCTACGACCTTTCCCTTGGCATCAATGTTTTCCCTGGTGAGGCATTTATCTGGGATCGCTGGGCGGTGAACTCGAGCTTTTATTTGCTGGGTGGCGTTGGCGCCACGGAATTTGCCGGTAGTGAACGATTTACCGTCAACGGCGGTGTCGGCTATCGCTTGATCGCCAATGATTTTCTCGCCGTGCATTTTTCTGTTCGCGACCATGTATTCGACACGGAAATCACCGGCGAGAAAAAGTCCACACACAATATTGAACTCAGTGCTGGCTTTTCAGTGTTCTTTTAACGGGAGACGACCATGAAACTCGCAGTGATTAAAGCCCCCCTTCTAGTTCTCACCTTATTCATCGGCGGCTGCAGTCAGCTCACACCCATTGAACCCTGGGTAAGTCCGTTTGAACGCAGCAAACTAGCCGACCCTATCATGAGCTTCTCCCGCAATCCCGCAGACGCCGCTTATATGCATCACGTCAGACAAGCGAGGGAAGGTGCGCGGGGCGCTGAAGGCGGAGGAGGTGGTGGTTGTGGCTGTAACTAAAACACATTGCTTAACCTATCCTATTGTTGTCGCCGGCCTGTTAACCACGGGCATCGCCCACGGTAAAGTTCTGCCTGAAGACCGGGCCGACATTTTGTACCACGGTTATGACGGCGGTGGCGTAACCATTCAGGGGCCTTCCGTCCTGGTCCGCAAGGCTTACAAGGACAAGATTTCAGTCTGGGGCAACTACTATGTGGACATGATTTCCGGCGCGTCAATTGATGTGGAAGCGACCGCCTCCAAATATTCAGAAACCCGGGAAGAATTCAGCGTTGGCGTTGACTACCTATACGATAAAACCATCCTCGGATTCGGCTATACCCAATCTGAAGAAGACGACTATTCTGCCTCGACGTTTCGCTTCTCGGTGAGTCAGGACTTTTTCGGCGACCTCACCACCCTGTCACTTGGCTATGCCTACGGCGATGACACCGTCAGAAGAAATGGTGACCAGAGTTTTGAAGATGAAGCCCAACACCAGTCATTCCGTTTGGAGCTGTCACAAATTGTGACCACGCGCTTGATCGTCAATCTTGGTTTAGAAGCAGTGACCGATGAAGGCTACCTGAACAATCCATACCGCTCTGTTCGTTTTCAAGATGCTAGTGCTGCCAACGGTTTTAGTTATCAAGCTGAGAACTACCCCCGCACCCGCAACAGCGACGCGGTGGCAGTGCGCGCCATGTACTACTTACCTTACCGTGCTGCACTACGGGGAGAATACCGGGCCTACACAGATTCCTGGGGCATTGAT
>JBKAGC010000363.1:0-2671 GCA_046290215.1 Pseudomonadales bacterium
CCCAATGGTGCCGGTGGGGTTGGTGATCATGCCAGTGCCATGACCCTGTTTGGCGCGATTATGATGGCGCTATATCGGCGAGAAAAGACCGGTCACGGCAGCTTTGTTTCCACAAGCCTCGCTGCTAACGGTGTCTGGTCTATGGGGATGCATGTGCAGGGCATGATTGCCGGCTATGATCCTACTCGCTTGCTCAAAGAAAAGGGTTATTCGCCGTTTACGATCTCCTATCAGACTCGCGATGAGGGTTACTTGATGTTAGTGGGAGCTAACCCGAATCGTGAATGGCCGCTATTATGCCGGGCTTTGAATGGCCTGGAATGGTTAACGGACCCACGTTTTGTCGATATGAAATCGATCATGCAACATCGAGCTGAAGTGCGGGCATTGTTCGCTGAGGCTTTCCAGCAAATGACCACCAGTGAAGCCATGCAAGCGCTGGATGACGTCGATGCCACCTATAGCGTGGTTGAGCCGCTCCGGGATGTGGTCACCGATGCGCAACTCCTGGAAAATGACGTGATCCGCCCCACTGGTGATTCAGATCCTGACTATCAGTTTACGGTTAACTCACCCATTGAAATGGCCGGGGAGGACAAGGTGGCAGTGCGCCGGGCGCCAGATATTGGTGCCCACAGTGAAGAGATTCTCGCGGAACTTGGCCTTGATGCAGCGGCCATAACGGAACTGGTTGCTGCAAACGTGGTGCGCACCAGGCAAACGCCGGAATAGCCACCAGTAGGACGGCTGGGTTATCCTGAAAAGATAATAATAAGTAACCCGGAGTGACTTATGGAACAGCTAACCGGTCAAGACGCTTCATTTGTTTACACCGAAACCCCGCGCAGCCCCATGCACATTGGCGGTATTGCGATCTACGACCCTTCCGAGATTGAAGGCGGGTTTCAACGCTTCAAAAACATTCTCGGGTTTATCGAGGATCGGCTTCATCTAGCGAAAACGTTTCGCCGCAAGTTGGTTAACGTGCCGTTTAATCTGGATCATCCTTACTGGGTTGAGGATCGTGACTTTGATCTTGAGTTTCACTTGCGTCATATACGCTTACCGGAACCCGGGGATTGGCGGCAACTCTGTATCCAGGCAGCCAGGCTGCATGCCAGACCTCTGGATTTAACCAAGCCGTTATGGGAATTCACTGTGATCGAGGGCCTGGATGCTATTCCCGGCCTGCCGAAAGGTAGCTATGCCATTGTGACCAAGATTCACCACGCTTGTATTGATGGCGTGTCCGGTTCTGACATTGTTGAAGCTATTCACAGTCTGGAACCGAATCCACCGAAACCAGCGCCACCAGAGCAGCCCTGGAAAGGAGAAAACAATCCGAATCCCCTCGAGCTGATGACCCGGGCGCAGATCAATAATATGACCCAGCCATTCCGTTTTGCGGAAATGATGACGAGGGCGGTGCCCTCCATGGGGCGCTTCAATCGTGGTTTGTTAGAGCAGAAGTTTACAGTGAATGCCGATATCCCGCGCACCAGGTTTAGCGGTGTCATTTCTAGTCATAGGGTTGTGGAAGGTCGCAGCTTCGAATTGAGTCACATCAAAGCCATAAAAAATCTTGTCCCGGACGCCACCGTTAATGATGTGGTGTTAACTATTGTTGGTGGCGCTCTACGTAAATATCTAGAGAGCAAAAAAGAGCTACCCAACAAAACCATGATTGCCATGGCGCCCATTTCCGTGCGCGGTAAAGAGGGTAAAAATGCTCTGGGTAATCAAGTTGCCGCGATGACGGTTCGATTGGGTACAGACATTGACGATAGCTTACAGCGCCTGGCCCATGTGCACGACTCTGCCATGGCCTCGAAGGAGATGACCAATGCCATTGGTGCCAAGTTGATGACTGACTTCAGTCAGTTTATTCCATCAACGACAGCCGCTCTAGCAACCCGCTTGTACACTGAGCTTGCCATGGCGGAAAACGTTTCCCAGGCATTTAATTGCGTGGTCACCAACGTGCCGGGGCCACAGTTTCCACTTTACATGGCAGGAGCGCGGCTCGTGACCCAGTACGGTCTTGGGCCGATTTTTGATGGCATGGGTGTTATCTTCCCGGTGTTTAGTTATGGCGGGCAAATCACCATTTCGTTCAATTCCTGTCGTAACATGGTACCCGATCCTGATGTGTTCTCCGGATTTATTCAGGATACTTACAACGAGCTTTTGGCTCACACAGATTTAGTCACTGAAGAAGAAGTAGTTTAATGATTGATGGTATTAACGATGCAAAAGTGACGGAATGGCTGCAAGGCATCATTCCTGATCTTAAAGCACCTATTGAGTTTTCCCTGATTACCGGCGGCCACTCGAATTTAACTTTTATGTGCCGCGATGCAAATGGCGAGGCTTACGTTCTGCGTCGTCCACCCCTGGGTCACGTACTAGAAAGCGCCCATGATATGGGGCGCGAACATAAAATTATTCACGCCCTGCAAGACGCTGATGTGCCCGTACCGAAAACCTGGGGACTGTGTCAGGACGTTGAGGTGAACGATGCGCCGTTTTATGTCATGGGTTATGTGGAAGGTAAGGTTCTAAATGATTCCCAGGTGGGGGCTACCGTACCGGAGGCGGATCGCCGGGGTATTGGTCTGGATGTGATGGCAATTTTGTCACGTTTGCACAGCATCAACCCCGATGACGTTGC
>JBKAGC010000364.1:0-2615 GCA_046290215.1 Pseudomonadales bacterium
GGCACTTTACTCTGACCCCGCAAGCTCACGCCCGGGGCAAGGTCACGCCGCGCTGGCCCTGATATTTACCGCCGCGGTCTTTATAGGACGTTTCACAGTCCTCATCGGACTCGAAAAACAGCATCTGCGCCACACCTTCATTAGCATAGATCTTCGCTGGCAGCGTGGTGGTATTGGAAAACTCCAGAGTTACATGCCCTTCCCACTCTGGTTCCAGTGGGGTGACATTAACGATGATGCCGCAGCGGGCATAGGTGGATTTACCCAGGCAAACGGTTAAAACGTTGCGCGGAATCTTGAAGTACTCCACGGTCCTTGCCAGGGCAAATGAGTTGGGCGGGATCACACAAACATCACTTTTGACATCCACAAAACTCTTCTCATCGAACTTTTTGGGGTCCACCGTGGCGGAGTGAATGTTGGTAAACACCTTGAATTCATCAGAACAACGCACGTCATAGCCATAGCTTGAAGTGCCGTAGGAAATAATCTTTTCGCCATTCACTTCCCGAACCTGACCCGGTTCAAACGGTGAAATCATTTCCGCCTGTTCTGACATTCGTTTGATCCAGCGATCAGCCTTAATACTCATGTTAGTTCCAATAAACGTAATTTAGATGGGCAACTGCGGTGCAAGCACCGTTAGTCGTCAACAATATGGATGCGCGGGCCGGGCTTCTGCACCGACTCGATCATGCTGTGAATTTTCTCTGCAATGCCGCGGAATATATCGGCAATCTCACCCTCTGGGTCACCCAGTACTGGCGGTTTGCCGCCATCGGATTGTTCGCGAATCTGCATTGACAAGGGCAACTGGGCTAACACCGTGGTGTTGTACTCTGCGGCGATCGCATCGCCGCCACCGGTGCCAAACACGGCTTCCTTGTGGCCGCAGTTCGAGCAGGTGTGCATGCTCATGTTTTCAATAATACCCAGCAGCGGTACTTCCACCTTGCGGAACATCTCGATGCCTTTGCGAGCGTCCAGTAGGGCAATGTCCTGGGGTGTGGTGACGATAATGGCGCCGCTCAGGGGTACCTGCTGGGACATGGTCAATTGGATATCACCGGTTCCTGGGGGCATATCCACCACCAGATAATCCACCTTCTGCCAATAGGTCTGGGCCAGCAGTTGCTGGAGCGCACCGCTCGCCATGGGCCCCCGCCACACCGCCGGGGTGCGGTCAGAGGTGACAAAACTCATGGACATCACCTGCAAGCCATGCACTTCAATCGGCTCTAGATATTCACCCGCCACATTAGGTTTGGTGCCTTCCGGCACACCCATCATCAAGCCCTGACTGGGGCCGTAAATATCCGCATCCAGCAGACCAACGGTATGGCCCTCGGCAGCCAATGCCAGGGCGAGATTGGCGGAAACCGTCGATTTACCAACACCCCCCTTACCGGAGGCAACTGCAATAATGCGTTTTACGCCTGGCAGCGTCATTTTTTGGGGGCCGGCAGCGATGACTCTTCTCCTAAACCTATTCGGGCGCGTATTAAATCCTATTTTGTGATTCAACGTAAACCGGATGAAATAAACCGGCCTCATCGGTATATTTAGCACCCTTTTCATTCAGCCGAACAACCGGACGCCATCCACCCATGAGTAAGCGACACATTCTTGTCACCAGTGCCCTCCCGAACGCCAACGGATCGATCCACCTGGGCCACATGCTAGAGCACGTACAAACCGACATCTGGGTTCGGTTCCAGCGCATGCAGGGCAATGAATGCACCTATGTCTGCGCTGACGACACCCACGGCACTGCCACCATGCTCAAGGCTGAGGAACAAGGTATCAGCCCTGAAGAACTGATTGCCGCGGTGAACGCCGAGCATGCCGCGGATTTTCAAGCGTTTCATATCAGCCACGACAACTACTACTCCACTCATTCCGAGGAGAACAAACAATTCTGCGAGGAGATTTATCAGCGCCTGGATGCTGCTGGGCAGATTAAAAAGAAGGATGTGGATCAGCTGTTTGATCCGGAGAAACAAATGTTTCTTGCTGACCGCTTCATTATCGGCGCGTGCCCTCGGTGCAAAACAGAAGGCCAATATGGTGATAATTGTGAAGCTTGCGGGGCGACCTATGATGCAACCGAGCTGATCAATCCAGTCTCAAAGATTTCTGGCGCTAAGCCAGAGTTAAAAGCGTCCACGCATATCTTCTTTGCCTTGTCGAATTTCACCGATTTTTTAAAAGAGTGGACTCGTAGCGGCACCCTGAACGACCAGGTCGCCAATAAACTCGCAGAGTGGTTAGACGCTGGTTTACAGGACTGGGACATTAGCCGTGATGCGCCTTACTTTGGTTTTGAAATTCCTGGTGAGCCGGGTAAGTACTTTTATGTCTGGATGGACGCCCCTATTGGCTACATGGCGAGCTTCGCCAACTACTGCGCGAAGCTTGGCCGTAACGACTTTGACGAATATTGGAAGTCATCTTCTGACTACGAGGTTCATCACTTTATCGGCAAGGACATCATTAACTTCCATGCCTTGTTTTGGCCTGCAGTTTTGAAAACCGCCGGTTACCGGACCCCATCGCGGATCCATGTGCACGGTTTTATCACCGTCAACGGGCAAAAGATGAGTAAGTCACGGGGC
>JBKAGC010000365.1:0-2571 GCA_046290215.1 Pseudomonadales bacterium
GATCTAGGACTAAATGCGCTGTTCGATGACAGTTTTTATTCCTGTGAGGTCAAAGCGAAAAAGCCAGCGGCTGAGTTTTTCCAGGCCGCACTGCAAAAGCTAGATTTACCAGCAGCCCAGTGTTTGTTTATTGACGATAGTGAAGCGAACGTGGCCGGCGCGAAGCAGCAGGGCTTACAAGCGGTTTATTATCAATTTAAGGATTTATCGGCCGCGGCGGCGGAACTGGAAGCGCTCATTCTGGCCAGGTTGGAATAACCTGGCCAGGCGAGTAATGGCTAGAAGGAGTAATTCAGGCCGGCGGCGATACCAAAGGTGCGCGCGTCTTCATAACCAAAGTCGTCAGAGATAAAGCGGATAAAACCGTATTTACCCTCGTAGGACAGCGACACTGCCTCAGCGCCAATGTCGTAACCGAGATAGAAGTTGCGGTTTAAGTTCACGCCAATACGAGGAAAGTCCTGGTGCTCGGTTTTGTAATAGCCGCCGCTGATACCGAGGGTTGGCTCCCAGCCGAACAAGTTTGGACGATAACCTAGCTCGTAATTCACCTCGACGTCGTAGCGAGCTTCTAGTTCCTGGTCGTAGTCTTCATTAACGATCACCACGTTAATGTTACGGTCAATAATGTCATTAGGCGTGACGATCTGGCCGTTTACCAGGTCTTGCGCCACGGTCAGGGCGTCAATCAAGAAGGCGTTCAAGTCAAAGGTGGTGCGTGTAGTAGGGGCGTTATCCCAGTTAAACTCGTTGGCAATATCAATCAGCTCAACATTGACGTTTAACTGTTCGTTCACTTGCCAGTTAAAGCCAATATCCACGGAGTAACCGGTGCCATCAGGCTCGCTAAAATCAACGCCGGTCAGTACAGGGTTTTGTGGCCCGGTAATATTCGGCACGCGGTAAAGTGGCTCATCAAACTTGGGCTCGTCATAGGCATAGTCAATGCGCAGGTCAGCTTGAATATTTTGCGCCAGGTTGATCAGCGGCGTGAGATCGCGGTTGGTAAGGCTTAACCCATCAATGATGGCCTGGGCGTCTGCCTCCAGTTGCGCGTCAAATGGCTCCAGGTCGCCCCGCACGCCAGCAAAGCCAGACTGCAGTTGTGATAAGTCAGAGTAGTAGGAGTAAGACACATCCAGCGTCATGCCTTCGTGGAATTCCCATTCATAACCCACTTCAAAACCTTTCGCTTCTACTCGCTCCACGTCGAGCAGCAGATCGTAGTTGCGGTTTGTGGGAATGGGTAAGTTGTTCTTTTCAGAATGATGATAGAAGGCAGTATCTTCAGTAAATTCAGTGACATAGTCGAAGCGATGGACATAACCAATGCGGAAGCCGCGCCATTGGACGCCAAGCTCGAGGCGGTCATGGGTAAAGGCAGTTTCGCCATCTTCCAGATCATCGTCAAAGTCCGAGGCGAACTGGTCAATAGACACAGGCTCACTGTAGGCAAACAAGTCCAGGCTTGAGTAAATCTTCCAGGGTTGCTCATCGGCTGACGCGCTCAACGCGAACAAGGAACCGGCAACGAGGCCTGGGAGGGTCAAAAATTTATGCATAGCTAGCCCGCAATCTTCATCATTGTTATGGAATCATCGCGCTGGGAATAGACCAGCGCGGCAAACCAAGCATACTACCCATTAATAGTTGGCGGTAAAAGCCCCGCACAAGGGGGATAGGCGGTAGTGTCAGGTCTTGAACTGTGCTCCCATTTGGTGAAAAATTCTTTTCTAATCATTAACCTACACAGTTTTGCTAAATACAGCGGGAATTTTCCAGCAAAGTCGCCATTTGTCACTTCACCCCCTAAACTACGCAACCACCATTTAATGGAGCAGAAAGCTCCTTTTCGAGTAAACACTATGACCGATCAAGGCAAGGATCCAAGAGATCAGGACCTCGACCTAATACCCGCCATTGCACCGGAAAAGGACGAGCTAGACTCGCGCCGGCGCAATTTGTCCGCCCCACGCCAGAGTAACTTTCGTGGCTTATTGGTGTTTTGCCTGGTGATTATGGGCGTTGTGTTGAGCATTGGTGGCTACACCCTGTACGAGGTGCAGCAGCGCTTGAATCAATCCAATGAGCTGCTGGATCAAGCCAACAAAGGTGTCGCGGATCTGGAAGCGCGATTGGCCGCCACTGGTACTGATGTTTCCAAAGAGCTGCAAACCTTAAAAGAACAACAGGCCACCAACTTTTCCGAGATCGACAAGTTGTGGCGGGTCGCTTACCGGGAAAACCGGCCGAACATTAAAAAGCTAGAAAGCAGCTTTAAAGACATGGCCACCACCAACGAAAAACTTAGCACCGATATTATTGCCCTTCGCAGCCAGGTGAAGGAATCTGCCGGTGCCTTCAAAAGCCTGAGTGATACCATGAATCAAACCCGGGAGAACTTGCTCGCTGATAACGAAGAGTTGAAAACCGCGATTAGTCTGGTGCGGGGTCAGGTGCAAGATCAAGGGGTGCAAGCCGAGGCCACCAAACGGAGTCTCGCGGCACTTGAGCAAGACTTAAAAGAAGTGCAAGAGGCGATCAACGCCATTGATCGTTATCGCCAGCAGA
>JBKAGC010000366.1:0-2563 GCA_046290215.1 Pseudomonadales bacterium
TGATGCTGTGACTGCAGTGCAATCACGTATTGACTGTAGCAAGCCAAAAACGCCAGTTTGTCACTGAGTTTGATGGGCTCAAGTTCTAATGGGGTATCAGCGGCGGGCATTTCTTTGAGAAGATTTTCCACGAGAAGTCATCCTTAACTTCAGTCGATTTCGAGCAAGTTTGCTCCCGCTTTAAGTGTAGACCGCAACTGGGATTCGTCAATGTCATCACGAAGACAAGCTTTACCAAGTGATTCCAGGAGGACAAAACGCAAGCCCTGATCGGTCGCTTTCTTATCTCGTGCCATTAAATCCAGTAGTTGCTCCTGAAGCTTCTCCGGAGGTGCAACCGGCAATCCTGCTGCGGCGATGACCGTTTTCAACCACTGACCATCTGCGGTGGACAACATGCCTAGACGAGCGGACAAATCTGCCGCCATAACCATACCAGCGCCAACGGCTTCGCCGTGCAACCACTCGCCGTAGCCAAGACCATTTTCAATGGCGTGGCCAAAGGTGTGACCAAGGTTAAGTAGCGCGCGCACCCCTGCCTCACGTTCATCTTGAGCAACAATGCTGGCTTTGATTTCGCAGCTGCGCTTCACCATCTGGATAGCAGCACCTGGTTCCAGAGAACGAATCTCTGACATCTGTGCTGCGACCCATTGCAAGTAATTGTGATCTGCCAGCGCTCCATGTTTGATCACCTCAGCCAGGCCCGCACTAAGCTCACGTTCTGGCAAGGTTTTCAGTGTTTGCACATCAATGACCACTGCCTGGGGCTGATAAAACGCACCTATCATGTTTTTCCCCAGGGGATGGTTCACGGCGGTTTTACCTCCCACAGAAGAATCAACCTGGGAAAGCAGCGTTGTGGGTACCTGAATAAAGCCCACCCCGCGCTGGTAAGATGCTGCCGCAAAGCCAGCCATATCGCCAACCACACCGCCCCCCAGGGCGACAATGGTGGTACTACGATTGTGCTTGTTCTCTAATAAGGCATCAAAAATTAGATTTAGTGTGGTTAAGGTCTTAAAGGCCTCGCCATCAGGTAATTGCACGACATCAACCTGAAAATCTTTTAAGGCTGCCTTGAGTGGCTCGAGGTATAGAGGCGCAATGGTTTCATTGGTGACAATCAGCACCTGTTTGCCCTGCACATGACGGGCAAATAGCTCTGCAGTAAAAAGATTTTCGCCAATATAGATCGGGTAGCCCCGACCTGCCAAATCCAGATCTACAACTTCCAATTTATGTTTCCTCGCCGGGCAGCACGGTGTTTCGCAGTTGGCGCAGTATACCGGTAACAACTTTTTTACTGGATTCATCGCCGACAAAATAGCTCACATCAGCAACACTCTGGTAAATGGGGTCCCGCTCGGCCTTTAGTTTGGTTAATACTTCGCGGTGGTCTTTACCCTGCAGCAAAGGTCGTTTCTTGTCCTTTTCAGTGCGCCGAATCTGCAATTCCAGAGAGGTATCAAGATGGACTACAACTCCGCGGGAACGTAAAAACTGCCGGTTTTCTTCCCGCAGCACTGAGCCACCGCCAGTTGACAGTAATATGCCCTGCCGAGATGTGAGTTCGTCGAGGACTGCCGTTTCGCGATCACGAAATCCCTGCTCACCCTCCACATCAAATATCCACGCGATGTTCGCGCCAGCACGGGCTTCAATCTCGAGATCGGAATCAACAAAGGTAAGATCCAGCTCCTGAGCCAATAGCTTACCAATCGTGGTTTTACCCACGCCCATTGGTCCTACCAGGAATACATTTGTTGAGCTGGAACCTGACATAGCAGAACTGTAGCCAAGCCCGACGCAGAAAACTAGAGAGCCATGCGCCAGGCTGTGCCCGAAAAGTCTCTATCGACTTGTCAAAGAATCTCGCAGCAAACTTGGCGTAATAAAGATCAACAATTCTTGCTTGTTGTCCGTGGAAGTCTTGCGGCGGAACAAGTTACCCACATAGGGCAGATCGCCAAGGAACGGTGTCTTCTGTACCGACTCTGTAGTTCGCACCGTAAAAATACCACCCAGGACTACCGTCTCGCCGTTGTTTACCAAAACCTGGGTCTTAACGCTGTTGGTGTTAATACTCGGTACACCGTTAAATACGTCACCCACGGTATCCTGATTCACTTCCAACTCCATAATGATCCGATCATCTGGCGTAATTTGTGGCGTCACGTCGAGCGACAGCGTGGCCGACTTAAACGCTGTGGCGGTGGCACCACTGGAGGAAGCTTCCTGGAAGGGAATCTCAACACCTGAGGAAATATTAGCTTGCTGCTTATCGGCAGTAATGACTTTCGGTCTGGCAATATCTTCTGCGCGACCTTCAGAAACAAAAGCGGACAGTTCAAGGTCAAGCAAGAACTTCTCATCCACCAGGCCCACAGCAAACGAAGAAGCAATGTCACTGTTCACCCCAAGGTCCACCAGGAGGTGATCAGGTGAAGTAAAGGTAATGGGGTCAGTGCTATCGTCAGTCAAACCATCACGAACTTCTTGCACGGTAGTCAGCGAGCCACCAGAAGTACCTAGCACGCTATCGCCATTATAAGTGCCAAAG
>JBKAGC010000367.1:0-2557 GCA_046290215.1 Pseudomonadales bacterium
CTATCGTCATCAATAGGCGCATGAGCCGCTGCTAGTGGCTCATTATAGTCGGCGTTGATATCAAACAAGAGAACCTGCACCCACCGTCACAGCAATCGTGATGGTACAGCTCCCACCACCATCGACAGAAATGTTCGAGAGGGTAACTACGCCACCAGCATGAGCCGGATTTGGCAGAGGGCTCGCTGTTTCATCTAAACAGGTGGTACTAGCTGAGCTAAATGTTAATGCCACCGGGCTGCTTTGTAACGTGTCGCTGAACAGTACGTTGTCCGCATCCTGGCCACCGCTATTATTTAACGTGACCACATAGGTCAGGGTATCACCGGGATCCACATCGCCAGTGTTAGTAAAGGTTTTGATCGAGGTGGAGAGATTCGGTTGCGACAGGGTGGTAAAGCCCTTTGCCCTGGTATGGGAAACCTGCCCCACTTCAAGACCCTCGTTAGCAGTAAATTGCACTGTCCAGGTACCACGAGTTGAGGGCGGATCAGAGTTAATGCGAATCAGGTAATAGAACGTCCGGGTGCCGTTACCCGGCGGGTCGTTGCTGGTATCTTCGCCATCATAAGCATAACAAGGGGCGGTACAACTGGTATTTGTGCCGCCATCAGTCACAGCTGCATCAGGGTCCGTGATGACAATCGTGCTTGGATTCACCGCCGCATCCGGTGCCTGAATATCAAAATCACCAAATGGATCGCTGACCACAATGCGAGCGTATATATCTACATCCACGCCGTTCGGGTCAGGGTTGGTGACCTCAGTACCTGCGCCCATGGTATCCGTCCAGAACGTGATGTCATCCACATTAATCACAGGATCAGGGTCGAATGCCACAGTGGAATAGTTGCTGCCGCTGTCAAAGCTATATACACGCAGCCCTTGTGACATGGCATTAGTGATGGTAACCCGGAACTGCGCGCCAGCAGGAACGTTAGCAATCGCGTTCACGGGTACGTTGTAGGTGTTGGTTTGAATAGCATTGCCGCCAAAGCCAAGGAACGCAAATTGCGTGACACTACCGATGGCTGTCACCGTTGCGCCCACCTGGTAGCCAAAGTTCACGGTAACATTACCGAAGCTAAAACCACCGGCACTATCTGCACGAAGCACCACAGGAATATCGCCATCGGCAGGATCAATGGTGATTGGCCCGGTGGTGGCAGGAGATAATGTGATGGTCTGGCTAGCCCCGTTGGCAATGGTGATGCGATCCGTGGTGCCAGCCGTGCCTGGTTGGACCCGGGTCAGAATCGGTGTTGTATTCAAGTTTTCAAAGTAAAGTGATTTGATGCCGGCTGCAGCGACACCGGTTATCACCACATCCTCAGCGGCCACCTGAAAATTAGCTGGCGAGCCATTGGGGTGGGTAATGTCTGCTGTATTTGAAATTACCGTCGCCGTGGCTGTAGGCACATCAATGGTGACATCAAACTCGATGGTTAATGTGCCACTGGCCGGTACGTTTAAGCTGTTCAAATTAATGGTGGTACCCGCAGGGTCTGCCTGGGCAACGCCATCAATGGTCAATGAGCCCGGCACAAACGTGGTGTTGGCAGGGATGTTATCGCTAATAGAGACGTTCGTGGCGGTAAGCCCTCCGCTCTCAACCAGTTCAATGGTATAACGCAAAGTGTCACCTTCATTGGTGGCGCCAAGGTCGCTGGTGGTGATGTTTTGGACGATTTTGTACGAGCCAGAAATATCCTCGCTCAGATTGTTTACGTTAATATCCGCATTGTCCGTGGCTGTAACGAAACCCTCTACGCCTTCTGTCACAGTTACGGCCGCATTCCAGGTACCAAGATCGTTTGTTAGGACCTGGCTAAATTCGAAGTAACGTTGCGCGGTGGAGGCAGGCTGGGTTGTAGGCACAGACATCGCGCTTGTGGTTTGGTTAGCCAACGGGTCTGTAATGGTGACGCTAGCGCCAGTAATATCTGCCCGGCCAAATGGGTCCTGGGCCGTGACGCGAACCCAAATAGTATCGCCAGGTCCTGCCACAGTGATAGGCGTGCCACCGTTGTCGGTACTATCATCGAGAAACTCAAGGGCGGTGATTTCGAGAGGAGCATCCGCATCAAGAGAGATCAGAGACGGGTGGACACCGTCTTTAAAAGTGTGAACGGTAATAGATTCACCTGCCACACTGGTGGTGTTGGTGACTCGCAACGTCAATGATGTGTTTGCTGGTAACACCAGGTTGGAGGCCAAATTCACACTGAACGGAATGTATTGCGCAGAAGCGGTACCCGGTCCAAGTTGAATAGTAATTGTATCGCTACCGATGACGCCGTTGGCGGCGCCGGCATAACCGAGCTGTACTTGCACCTGACGTTGACCAGCAAAGCTGGAGACACCGCGGCTGAGCCACAGCGGCACTTCAATGTCACCTGCAGATAAGGTGAGAGGGCTTTGTAAAACCGGTGACAATGTGAAGGTTCTGCTTGCTCCCTGACTACCAATCGTCCGGGTTGTGTTCGAGGTGGGCGTGGTTCGATCGTAGCGCCCCGCGGTGCCGAAAGCATCGGCATAAAGGGGTTTGTTGCCATTG
>JBKAGC010000368.1:0-2554 GCA_046290215.1 Pseudomonadales bacterium
ACCATCCGGTCATAGATGCGTCGTGGGTCACGTTCGACGATGAATTCAAGCTCCCCATCCCTGGACTTAGTCACCGAGAGCTGCATCAAGTGGGTCTGTACGAAATCCCAAGCTGACTCCGGTGTGGCTCCGCGCTCGGTGAAGCGCTGCTCTAGTCCACCATTAGGCTTATAAACAGAGATTACCAAATCCTGCTTTACTGTGTTCGGTGATACAACTTGCTGAAAACTTCCCTGTTTCTTATCAAGCGCTGTAACTTCGGCAACTACAAAACCTGTCTGTTGAAGTGCTACTTGGATTGAATTCCATACCGCAGCACGGCTATTGGAAAAGACGACAGTCATCCAGTGCCCTGGTTTCAACACCCGGAAGAACTCCCTAAGACATCGATGCATTAAGTGTTGATAGTCAGGGACTGCCTTTTGCCGAACGCGATCCACGATTGCTTCGGGACTAGGGTCTGTCTTGACACCATGCCATGACTCAACCAGGTAATTAAGATCGGCATAGTAAATATTCTCGCCAAAAGGTGGGTCAGTGAAGATGTAATCAACAGAGTCATCTGGTAGCGAAAACATACTAGCGCTTCCCGTCGAAACTATTGAGTTACCAAACTGTGCACTAAAAGCTGAGAACGTCTTTTCTAATCGATCTAATTTCCCTCCAAACTGGGCCCAAGGACTAACTTCCGAAATAAGCGACGGAACGTAGAAGACACCGGGCAGATCTAATCCCACTTGTGAACCACCAAGACGCCCATGTTGGATAGGTTTGTACCGATTCAATGTAGACATGCCACGGATGCCCTGTTCGATAAAGTACAGGAGTATCTGTCTGGTTCTATGATCCGGATGGCGTTTTGCGCGCTCCCAAAGAAACGCCATCGAATGAGCGGCCCTTGCCAAAAACATTACTTGGATAGAGAACGTATTGGTAGTGCGCATTCGCCCCACGCGTGTCATTTGGCAGTCAGGTAGCTTGTCCTTTGGGATGGAATCTGGCACTGGAAGATCTTTAATCTTTCGCAGAACTTCAAGGTCGTGTTCGTCCGGCTTTTTTCCGAACTTTTGCTTACCAATTCTGTACTGGATCCAAATTGGATCTCTCTTAGGTCGTTTCTCTTGTGTTTTTGTTACAGGGTCAAGATATGCCTCAAATCTGAGGTCCATCTGCTCCTTACTGCCTTGTGCGCCACAGTGTGGACAGGTGACAATATCAGAGACCTGCTGAGTCTCTTCATCAAGTGCTCCATCAGAAAAAATAAACTCACCTGAGCAGGTTGGGCATGAAAATGACTCACTCCACACCGCATATTCAATAAATGCTTTGGTCGTGCCGTCAGAGTGCAAGGTTTCGTACATCCAGCCAAGCTCGTTCTCAACCTCTTTGAGTAGTTTTTTACCTGCTTTGGCGAAGGCTTCCACGTCAAACGGAAGGTTGTAGTTGGCGCCGATAAAGGTAGCCGCAGGTGACAGGTCATTGAGAATGGCCCGTCGTGCGCCCCACTTGGGCGCCGGGTGGTCTTCTTTTTTCCAGGTCATCTCCAGCTCATGGCGGTACGCTGCAGGGGCAGAGCCACACCATTGAGTCGCCACACCGGTCATGCCCGAGCCTGCAAACCCATCAAGTACAATATCCCCCGGTTTGGTGTAGTGCAGAATCGATGGCACGATGGCCAGATGGGGTACCTTGGTATGGTAACTGTGTGCTCGATAGAGTTGGTCGGTTTTGCCTACTGAAACATCGATAGCTAGTGGTTCCCGGGAATACTTTATCTCTGGATCGTAGGCCTTGCCGTAATGCGCGACAAAATCCGTCAACCATGGATTTGGGCAAGAGGTGTAGTACGGTGGATCGGACATCGCGAGGATGGCTTCATTCGTTCCCTGTGGAAAACCTTCCTGCTTCCGAAATTCCGGGTCCTTCAGCTTCTCAGCGAGCAGCTCTAAGAAGTGTTCCCGGCGTGCCTGGTCGTTAGGAAACATTTGACCCAAGCACTCGACCGGGCCGTTGGCCTGATTCTGTAATAGTTGATCCATTATCGCGATTCCTTAGTTTATTCTTGTCGGCACATGTCGTTCGATAGGCTCACTCGACCACAAATCGCAGTTTGTCGGCATCTTTGCCCTTACAGCGCTCGTTGAGGAACGATTCGAAGCGCTTCCGTAGGTCTTCCGGTGTGGCGGGGGATCCGCCAGTCAATAGCACCTTTTTGATTTCATCGCTGGTAACCACGATCTTTTCTAGACCGGACAATGCTTCTTGGATGCTTGCCACGAAATCCGGGGTAACCGGGTCGGGCAGGCTCTTCGATTTCAGGAAGCCCTGAATCAAGTCGCGTTGTGCAACTTTGAGCAGTTCAAAGTTGGCCTGGATGATCGGGTCCTCAAGATTTTCCAATAGGGTTTGTTGCCAGTCAGCCAGCATGCGATCCAGTTCATTGTTCAGGACTTTGAGCACGTTGGCTGCCGGCAGCAGGTCGCCTTGCTCATTGGCAGGGCGGAAGTTGCAGTGGGGGCAAACCGGGCTGGTAACGAGTTCGGCCACGGACTGA
>JBKAGC010000369.1:0-2541 GCA_046290215.1 Pseudomonadales bacterium
GCGGCCTTCTGAGCAGAGGCGACGAGGGGCAACCACGCCAGCACCCGTGTTCACTTCAGACCATGGCGAGCAAATGGGCGACCACTACCTGTTGGGCAAAATGGGTTACTTCGATCAGTCTTACCATATCCCGATGATTATTCGGGATCCAGACGCGAACCAGAGTCGCGGCGCGATTATCAGTGACTTCACTGAAAACATCGACATTATGCCCACCTTACTTAACTGGTTAGATTTGCCGGTACCCAATCAGTGCGATGGCAAGTCCCTGCTTGATACCGTGCAATCCGGCAGCACCCCTGCCCACTGGCGCAGCGAAGTGCATTGGGAATACGACTTCCGCAGCGTTAAAAACGGCGAGCCCATGGAACAAGCGCTGGGTTTGAACCTGAATCAGTGCAGCCTTAACGTGATCCGCGACCACGACTACAAGTATGTGCACTTTACCAATTTGCCGCCGCTGCTATTTGACCTGAAGGCTGACCCAGAGGAACTCAATAATCTGGCCAACAACCCGGAGTACGCCCAGGTCATGTTGCAGTACGCGCAAAAAATGATTAGCTGGCGCATGGAAAACGACGAGAGAACTTTGACCCATTTGGCCCTGGAAGAAGAAGGTGTGTTGCAGCGATGAGCAGAATTTTTGGTAACGTCAGACAAAACGGTTATGTAGTGCGCGACATAAAGTCCGCCATGGATCACTGGATCAACGTTCTCGGAGTGGGCCCCTGGTTCTATATAGAGGATGTGAAAACCGACTGGTTTAAGCATCGCGGCGCGGCTTCAGACGTAAAAATGTCCATTGCCCTTGCCAACTCCGGCGACTTACAAATCGAGTTAATCCAGCAGCGCAATGACGCCCCATCTATGTATAAGGAATTCCTCGATGCCGGCTATGAAGGCCTGCAACATATGGCCTATTGGACCGAGGACTATCAAACCTTGTATGACCATGCCCTTGCTCTTGGCTACAAGGTGGGTCATGAAGGCGCAATTGGTGGTGAACAAGGCCGCTTCGCTTATTTTGATACACAAAGCCACCCTGGTTCAGTGATTGAAATATCCGATATCAGCGGCACCAAAGGCAAAACCTTCGCTTATGTGAAAAAGGCCGCGTTGAACTGGGATGGCTCTGAGCCCATTCGTACCTTTGGCTGACTCAGCGGCCTGACCGGCCATTCCATTCACCCCCCCGAAATGGGATTATTACCCTTTGGCGTCGCGTCCAGCGGGGCTCTTAGCAATTCAACGACCAGGTAGATCATGGCAAAACGCGTATATTTATTCTCTGAGGGCAGCCGCGACGATCGCAGCTTGCTGGGCGGTAAAGGGGCTAACCTTTGCGAAATGACCAATCTGGGCCTGCCGGTGCCGTTTGGTTTTGTGATTACCACACCCACCTGCCTGGAATTTTTCCAGCGCGGTAATACCTTGCCTTCTTTGCTTGAGCAGGAATATCGAGTTGCCCTGGATCTGGTGGAAAAACGCATGGGTGCCCGCTTTGGTGACCCAGAAAACCCACTGCTATTCTCCGTGCGATCCGGGGCTCCTGTGTCTATGCCGGGCATGATGGATACGATCTTGAATCTGGGTTTGAACGACGAGATTGTTGAGGGCCTGGCCAGGCGCACGGACAATCCACGATTCGCTTATGATTCTTACCGCCGCTTTATCCAGATGTTTGGTGATGTGGTACTGGGCGTACCCGGGGAAAAGTTTGAACATGTCATCACCGAGTACAAAGCAAATAGCGGCAAAACCCTCGATGTAGAGATGACTGCCGAGGACTGGCAAGCCGTCATCGAGCAGTTTAAGTCTTTTACAGACTTTCCTCAGGATCCGTTTGAGCAGCTAAAGAAGGCCGTGGAGGCCGTATTCTTATCCTGGTATTCACCGCGAGCGCACGTTTATCGAGAAATGAACGATATTCCAGAGTCCCTCGGCACTGCGGTAAACGTGCAGTCCATGGTGTTTGGTAACTTTGGTGATGACTCCGGTTCTGGCGTGGCTTTTACCCGCGACCCCTCCACCGGGGAAAGCCGATTCTTTGGCGAGGTACTTTTTAATGCCGCTGGTGAAGATGTTGTCGCAGGTATTCGTACCCCTGAGCCTATTGAAGCGTTGAAGGCGCGTATGCCGGAAGTTTACGACGAGCTGTTTGAAACCCAGGCACTGCTGGAGCGCCACTATCGAGATATGCAGGATATTGAATTCACAATTCAGTCTGGGAAGTTTTATATTTTGCAAACCCGCGCTGGCAAACGCACCGGACGGGCCTCGGTAAAGATCGCCGTGGATATGGTGAACGAGGAACTCATTACAGAAAAAGAAGCCCTGCTTCGGGTTTCGCCGGAACACGTGGAATCTTTCCTCCACCCTATGGTGGACCCTAAAGCAAAAACCGATATTGTGGCCAAAGGCCTGCCTGCTAGCCCAGGTGGTGCAACAGGCCAGGTAGTGTTCTCCGCTGATGAAGCGGTTGAGGTAGCAGCGATTTTTCACCGATCATCGTCTTTACCGGCGCCAGCTATTCCCGAAACG
>JBKAGC010000370.1:0-2528 GCA_046290215.1 Pseudomonadales bacterium
TTGGCGACACTGATTTGCTTGCCTACTTTATAGAACATGGCGCTAGCGACACTGCTCGAGCCGCCGCACTACAAGGATTGTTGCACACGGCGCAGGATCAAACGGCCTTCACCAGTCTCTCGAGTATTCCTAAGGAACTGAATGGTGTGCATGTGGCGCAGTACATTATCGAGGCGGAACTGTTTGACTCGCTCATCGCGCTGCTCGAGCAGGGTTTGATCGAGCCTGACAGCATGGTTGACGAGCGACACAATATCGCCACCTATATCGCCCAGTCCTATAGCGACCGGGTCACAGCCAGAGACCATGCTCGCAGAAAAGAAGCCGAGCAGTATGCAGACCTTATTAAGGAACTAAGAGAAATTGGCGTGCCGCTCAAAACGCGAAAAGAGCGCGTGGAAAAGATTATCGAAAAGTTAAAGCCCTGGAAAAACACCAACCACTGGTACGAAGACGACATGCGCAACACCTGGCGTTCCGTCTACCGCCCATAGAACATTGGGGACAGGACCAGGGGACAGGACCAAGTGCCAGGTCGGATCATCCCGACGTCATAGCGGAATAGGTTGATTTGCTATATTAAAGCGCGTGCCGCCCGTAACCCCGGGCGGCAGCTTTGCAGTAAATTTCTGGGCGAGATCCGTAACTTGTTCCTGTGCCGTGTAGTGCCTAGGCAGAGAACATTGAAGTGAGACGTTCTTTAATAATACCTTCAGCTTCAGCGACAATGTTTTGGATCACGTCTTTGCAGGTCGGCACGTCTTCAATCAAGCCGCCGCACATACCGAATGTCACCATGCCATCGTTGACCGCTCCGGTATCCCAGGCTTTCGCTTGATTTTCACCAGAAACCAGGCCGTGTACCTGACTAAAGTCGCCGCCGGCAGCTTCTACTTCCAGTACCTTCAACGCCACGTCGTTCTTAAAGACCCGGGCGGTATTGCGGAAGCTGCGGAAGATCAGCGCTGTGTCGGTTTCTTTCATGTCGACGATGGTTTGTTTAACCTTGTCATGGACCTGAGCTTCTTTGGTGGCGAGGAAGCGGGTCCCCATGTTGATACCGTCAGCACCCAGAGCAAGGGCCGCCGCCATGCCCCGGCCATCAGCAATACCACCGGAGGCCACTACTGGAATTGAGAGCGCTTTTGCGGCAGCAGGGAATAGTACAAGACCAGGTACGTCTTCTTCGCCTGGGTGTCCCGCACATTCAAAGCCGTCAATAGATACGGCAGCCACGCCGATCTTTTCTGCTTTCAATGCGTGTCGCACAGCCACACACTTGTGAATGACCTTAATGCCGGCGGCGTTGAACTTTTCCATAAAAGGTTCAGGGCTGCGACCAGCAGTCTCAACAATCTTGACGCCACTTTCGCAAATAATGTCCACAAGGATGTCGTAATCGATTGGCGAGGAAACAACGCCCACGGTCAGATTCACAGCGAAAGGTTTGTCTGTCAGTGATTGTGCTTTGGCGATGGCTTCTTTGAGACCTTCTGCAGATGGTGTACTAAGTGCCGTCATGACGCCAAGGCCGCCAGCGTTAGAGACCGCTGCGGCAAGTTCTGGGGTACCGACCCGCATCATACCTCCGCAGATGATTGGATATTCGATACCTAGGAGTTCGGTCAATCTGGTTTTCATGGTGTGTTCCTGTTGCTAAAAAGTGGACTCAATTTTGAAGTCGCCTATTAAATCGTTAGTCGCCTTGAGAAGTAAAGATTCAATCTTGTCAGTACAAATAATGCGACCCCAGAAGCCAAATTCCCCGCAACATCCACCCAATATGTATCATTGGGGTCAGGACCACGGGTCAGGACCACGGGTCAGGTCCAAGGGTCTGGGTCAGGACCACGGGTCAGGTCCAAGGGTCAGGTCCAAGAGCTACACCCAAATACCCATCAATGTGTGGTTCTGGCTGTCGCCGCCGTCGTCTCCATATCTCCGCCAAACCTACGATTATTCGTAATCATGGCTATGCTTAATAGACTTATCGATGCGAGGAACAAATGCAGCGGCTCAAAGCGCTGGTGCGCTATCTATGGAGCGGTGGTCCTGAAACTGAGGAAACGCCTTCAGCGGAGCTTCGGCAGAGACGCCTGGTGGGAACCACGGTGTTTTTGCTGCTGCCTGTTGCCTGCGCCTTAATTGTTGCCAATACGTGGTTTTTTCACGATGTCACGGACAATAGCCCCATCGTTCTGGCTATGGTGATTGTGGTGGTGGCGTTGTTCTTGCGCGCAATGTTTGGCTGGCATACGGCGGCCGCTCACGGTGCGATCGCTGCATTTTGGGTTGCGCCCACCTATCTCATCTATGAGGGTGGGTTGAATACCAGTAACTGGGCTTGGATGTTTCCCGTCGTCTTGCTCGCCCATCTTCTGGGTAACACGCGAGAGGCGCTGGTGTGGTCTGTGATCTGCACGATGACTATCTTGGGTTTTAGCTTTATGACGCAACTGGATCTACTCCCACAGGCGCTACGCCTTGAATATCATGCCAAGGCGGTGGCGGTATCTGGCTCCCTGATC
>JBKAGC010000371.1:0-2511 GCA_046290215.1 Pseudomonadales bacterium
GGCCATTGTGTAATCACGCTGAGTTCGCTTTCGAGTTGGTTTAGTAGTGGTTTCCATGAAATAAGTCTCCAAGGTGTAAACCTATTTCAGGACGAGACATAAGACGAAAAAAAAGGGCGCACGTGGCGCCCTTTTTGTTTCGCTGCAATCGATGTTACTCGATGCTGTACTTCAAACGCAGGTACAACATGCGGCCACGTGGGTCGTGAACCTTGGTGTCGTAACCAAATTCGTTAGTACCGCCAGCAACTTCAGGTGGCTCTTCATCAGTGATGTTTTGCGCACCAATGGTGAACTGAGCAGGACCACCAAACACTTCAGTGTCGTAGTTGTACTGCAGGTCAGCAACCCACCAGTCGTCTACATCGCTACCAGTGGATTCTTCATACTCGTCGATATAACGAAGTACCAGGTTGGCAGAGTGGTTTTCACGAATCCAACCAATTGAAGTGTTAGAACGAATCTCAGGCAGTGAACGTGCCAGTGAATTGCTTTCGTTACGCTTGCCAGCACCATCGATGGTAGGACCACCAGATACTGCTTGAATTTCGTAAGACGCAATGTAGGTGGTGTTGTTCAACAGCGAGAAGCTACCGAAGTCAGTATCCCAGAAGTAAGACGCTTCGAAGTCGAGACCGTCAGTTTCAGAAGACACTGCATTAAACCGATTCACGAAAATACGCAGCGGAGTGCCGGTAGCAGGATCGCGAATAATCTGAGGATTACGCAATGCTGCACAAGCAGGCGTAGTCAGAGTGGTTGGGGTACAACCAGCTGCAAGCAGGGCGGCGGCTTCGTCATTGATTAACTGCTGACCTGCTTCAGAGGATAGACGATCATTGTACTCAACGTTGTAGTAGTCGAGACTCAATGTCAGCTCATCCAGAGGAGACCAGGTGAAACCAATGTTGTAAGTGTCTGCCTCTTCTGGCTCAAGGTTAACATTCGGAGAGGCGGTGAAGCCAAGGAATGCAACTGAAGCAGTCAGAGGGTCAGACGTCTGGTTCAAAGAAGTCGCAGTTTCAGACTGTTGGAACAAAGTCGGCGCACGGAACGAAGTACCGTAGGTGAAACGTAACGACAGATTGTCGTCAACGTTACGCCACAATAAGCCGATCTTTGGATCAGTGGAATCAAAACCGGTGTCGTAGTCTTCATAACGAACGGCCAAAGACAGCTCTAAAGCACCGTGGTCGTTGTCGAAGATTGGCGCGTTAATTTCACCAAATACAGCGTCGATTTCACGTCGGCCGGTGCTATCAGCGTCGCCCTGCAAGAACAGTAAGTCACCGAGGTTGGCTTCTAGTGAGTTGATAGACTTGCGTGTTTCTTCACGGTTTTGGTAACCGAATGCGCCGTAGACAGTACCAGCGGAAACATCGAACAACTCACCTGTGACAACTGCTTCAAAGGTTTTCAGATCTGATTCAGTCTGGCCAATATTGCGAGTTGAGATGAAGTCCAGAACTTCCTGGCTGTTCGCCTGAGCAGAACCCGGCGCAGCTGTTAAGGCAGTACCAAATGGGTTGTAGTACAAGCAATCACCAACACCAGCAGTACCGGTGAAAGGGTTACAGCTTGCGCCACCGAAACCTGCTAGAGCCAGGGTTAGGTTTTGACCCACCTGATCACCGGCAGATGACGTTAAGTCATTGCGGGAATCAGTAAATGCCACGTCGTAGCTCCAGCCGGTATCACCGATATCGCCGAATACGCTGATGACGTAACGGTCAGTATCGTGATTCGCGAAGTTAACCACGCGGTTTTCGCCCGGAGCACCAAGACCGTCGCCAATTGCGCGGAAGCGACCAGCAACAGGCACACCAAATGGGTTACCTGGGTGGTTAGCCGCGATGACTGGGAATGCTAGGACAGGGTAAGAAGGCGAGAAGCCGCCCTGGATTTCGTTACGAGCCGTACCAGCTTCAGCACGAATGGTGACGTAGTCATTCATGTCGTACTCAAGGATGGCATAAGCAGAAAGACGATCTTCGTCTGGTACCAGCGAGAAGCTAGGACCGAAGTCGAAGAAACACAGTGAACTACCGCCACCTGTTGGTACCACGCGTGTACCAGTTGCAGTGCCACAAGCTGGGTCAGCATTGAATGCACCCGGTACCGCAGTTGGAATGGCTGTAGATGGGGCTAGCAGCAGGTAAGAACCTGGCTGGCCGAAAGACGATTCTGTTTTGGTGGGCAGATTGTCGCGCTCACCCAGATATAAACCATCACGCTGCATTTTGCTCATACCGACGACAAACTTGGCGTTGTCGCTGGATGTGCCAAAAATAGCAGAGATCTCGGTATCGCGGTGATCGTCGCTTTCGGAAGTGGCGATGTAGTTACCACGAACCTCAAAGCCTTCGAAGTTATCGCGGGTCTTGAAGTTGGCAACGCCTGCTACCGCATCAGAACCATAGATTGCTTGATTGTTCTGCTACCGAGGGCCATTGCGGCCTTGTTGCGATTTGCGCTTGCGCCTCAACGCAGCGAATTGCGTTTGGTAAGTGC
>JBKAGC010000372.1:0-2505 GCA_046290215.1 Pseudomonadales bacterium
AGGACATTGAATCCCTGTGGCAGGTGATGGATAAACACTTCCACCTTGCCGATGACCACGAAGGCGAGTTTGGTATTGAAATTGATCCCCGTACGGTGGACCCAGAACGCATCAAACACCTGCGCCAGGTTGGCTTCAATCGCTTGTCCATGGGCATTCAAGATTTTGACCCAGGTGTGCAAAAAGCCGTTAACAGAATTCAAAGTTATGGGGATACTGAGGCAGTTTTCGCTGCTGCGCGGCGCCATGGCTTTGAATCCATATCGGTGGATTTGATCTACGGTTTGCCGCTACAAACTGTGGAGAGGTTTCGCCGTACATTAGAACAAGTGGTGACCTTGTCGCCCGACCGAATTTCTATATTCAACTACGCGCATTTGCCGGACCGCTTTCCACCGCAGCGCCGAATCAACCTTGAAGACATGCCGGCGGCAGAAACCAAACTCGCCATTCTTGAGTTATGTATCGAGCATCTCGAAGCGGCAGGTTATGTACGCATTGGTATGGATCACTTTGCGAAACCGACCGACAGCCTGGCGCTGGCATTAGCGGCTGGTGAACTACATCGTAACTTCCAGGGTTATTCCACCTTCGCTGACAGTGATATGTTCGCTTTTGGTATGACGGCTATTAGCAAAATCGGTCACAGCTACTGGCAGAACAGCAAAGATCTTGAGGAGTACTGCAGCCAAATCGAACAGGGCCAATCAGCAGTAAAGCTCGGCCTGGAAATTGACCAGGATGACCAATTAAGAGCCCGGGTGATCTCCGATCTCATGTGTCAGTTCCGGGTAGATTTTGGCGCTTACGGCGTCGACTTTAAGGACTACTTTGCCAATGAGCTAGACGCCCTTGAGCGATTCGCCGCTGATGATTTACTTTGCATCGGCACTGACGGTTTACAAGTCACCGATCGCGGCAGGTTACTAGTAAGGAACCTATGTATGGTCTTTGATCGGCATTTACCATCTGCCGCACCAGGGCGATTTTCTAAAGCGCTGTAGCCGCCCTGACCACTTTCAGTAACGGCTACTCGTTGGAGTAGACTACCCTGGCCGCTAGGCTCGCTGCCGGCCAGCAAAAGCCTGATAGACAAACAGGACAAAAGCAAACACGCCGATTGCAAACACAACATCTCCTGGCACACGAGCCCAGACAAAGGCCTCCATTAAATTGCTATGCATGAATTCCGCCGACCGCGCATAGGCATAGTAATGCTTCACGCTGGCATAGGTTTGCCATAAACCCTGGGGCAATAAGGAAAGAAAGGTCATCATTGCCAGACCAATATTAAATGACCAATAAGCCAACTTGATGAGTTTTTGATTCCAATACGCCGGATCAGTTAAGCCGCGCATGCAGTAAAGCATCAAGCCAATGCCAAGCATGCCATACACACCAAACAGCGCGGCATGGCCATGATTTGCCGTGGTGTTAAGACCTTGCATGTAATACAAGGCAATGGGTGGGTTAATGAGAAAACCGAATAGCCCTGCACCCACCATGTTCCAGAACAACACCGCCGTGAAAAACATAAATGGCCAGTGATAAGCCTCTTCCCAGAGAGCTTGCTTCTCTAACCTGGCATGGTTATAAGCTTCAAAACCTACCACCATCAACGGTACAACCTCCAGCGCAGAAAAACTTGCACCAAGCGCTAATACCGCAATGGGCGTGCCAGACCAATAGAGGTGGTGGAAAGTACCCAGGACACCACCGCCAAGAAAAATGATCGTCGCGAATAACACCATCGTGGTCGCCACGGACACACGTAACAAACCCATCCTGACGAACAAAGTTGAAATTATCGCGGTGGCAAATACTTCAAATACACCTTCAACCCAGAGGTGCACGACCCACCAGCGCCAGTATTCCATAACGCTGATATGGGTATGCTGCCCCCACATTAATCCGGCGCCGTACAGTAAGCCAATTGAAACCGTGGCAACCACCACCAAAAACACCAATGAGTTACTTTCCGTCTTCTTGAACACTGGCCAAAGTGCCCTCAGCACCAACAATACCCAAAGCAGAAGCCCGACAAACAAATAGATTTGCCAGAACCTACCCAGGTCAATGTACTCATAGCCCTGATGACCAAACCAGAAATTCACTTTTAGATCGTCGATAAACCCATGTACCGCCAGCCATTGTCCTGCAAACGAACCCACGACAATGATTAACAAGCTGATAAATAGGAAGTTCACACCGAGGCGCTGCCACTTAGGTTCGTGCCCGGAGAGTAATGGTGCAACGTACAAACCAGTTGCCAGCCAGGCTGTTGCGATCCACAGCACCGCAAGTTGCGTGTGCCAGGTTCGGGTAATCACGTAAGGCAAGTAATCCACCAGCGGTAAGCCGTACAACCCCTGACCTTCCACTGCGTAGTGGGCTGTCACGATCCCTAACAACATTTGGCCCAGGAACAGTAATGTCACCACCCAGAAGTATTTTGCGGTAGCGCGCATGGACGGCGTGCGCCGCAGTACGCAGTGAACTACAAAA
>JBKAGC010000373.1:0-2492 GCA_046290215.1 Pseudomonadales bacterium
CAGCAGGCGGCTGCCAGTTTAACACAGACCAGACGGGCTGTGTTTCTTCTGTTTCAGCAACTCAGACGCTGACGCCATCCGACAGCCAGGCACCAGGTATGGACGTGACTGCAGCCGGTGGTGTTGATCTGGGCTCAGGCGCGACGCTTACGTACACTCCGCCAGAGGGCGAGTGCGGCGTACAGCTGCTTTGGTCTGTGTTCCCATTCGACAACTGCGGTGGGCCATCTGATATTGACTTCACAGCGAGTGTGACCAATGACAACCCTAGCGTATTCCCAACGGCTTCAGTAACTCAGGATGCAGTAGACGTGGCTTATGCTGTGAATATCTTCGCTGCAGTGGGCACGAACGTTGTTACGCTTAGCGCAACCGATGAGAATGGCAACAACACGACCCTGACTTTCACTATCGAAGTACTTGACGTACTTGCACCTGAAATTTACGGCCCAGGCAATATCAGCGTGGAAATTCCTGCTTGTCAGGATGGCGGCGTTCCGGTAAACTGGACTGTTTCTGCTGTTGACGATTGTGACCTTGACGTAGACCTGGTTATCGATGCTGGAAACACAGATCCTGCTATCACAGGTAGCGGTGGTGTACTCGGTGTGGGTAGCTATGACGTAGCTTACACAGCTACTGACGACTACGGCAACAGCTCTAACTACAGCTTTGTAGTAGATGTAACTCAGGCTGCCAGCCCTGCTCCAATTGTAGACATTTCTGGCAATGGGCAGTTCTCAGTACCTGCTTGTGCTGATGATGTGTTGGCTACTTTCTCTGGTAACATCTATGATTGCGATATTGTGCCAGGTGGTCTAACACTTGGAGATATTCAAATTAATGCAGTTGGTCTGACCGCTGATGCTCAGGCTGATCTCTTCGTGACTTATGTTGAGGCAGAGGAAGATTTCGCTTACTTTGAGGTAGCGGGTGTGATGACTCCTGGTGATTATTTCGTTGTATTCTCTTACCGCGATGTATCTGTTGATCATTCTGTATCTGTTGTACAGGATGCCAACCAGCCTGCAGAAATCACAATGCCTGGTAACCTGAGCTTCCTGGAGCCTGCATGTACTGCTGGTGCTGATTTGAGCTTCCAGGTGCAGATCACAGATGATTGTGACTTTGACCTTTCCGGTGCTACATTCACGCTGAACGGTGCGACTGCTCCAGCAATCGATGCAGGTGCATCTGATCCGGAAGCAGGTCTGTATGTATGGAACCTGTCTGGTATCCCAGCGGGCTCTTACACATTGGTTGCTACATTTGAAGATAGCAACGGTGCAGTATCAGAAGGCACTGCTACCTTCACGGTAACAGACCAGCCTGACAACTCTGCTCCAATTATCGTATACCCATCTCAGAATATCAATATTGCACTGGACCCATGTGTTGAGAACGCAGTAGCTTCTCAGGTTTTCCAGATCACAGCGATTGACAACTGCGATGGCGATCTTGCCCCGACTGTAACTGTTTCTTCAGGTACAGGTTCTGTGGCTACAATCCCAGGCGGCTATGTATTCATGGGCGGCCCTGGCGTGCACACAATTACAATTACAGCGACTGATGCAGCTGGCAACAGCCGCACGGAGTCCTTCGCTATCAACGTAACTCAGGCGCCTGCACCACAGGAGAACCTGGCTTGCAACGATGATATTAACGTTACGCTTGACGACAACTGCTCACGCGTAATCACTGCGGATATGGTACTGGAAGGCAACTTCGGCTGCTTTGAGGAGTCTGACTTTACGGTTACCATCGTAAACGACGACAACCCTGCGAACGGCAATATCCTGGACGGCCACGGCCAGTTCATTTATGAGATTGCACTTGCTGACCAGGCTCAGCCAACGATTGGCTTCACTGGTGATTTTGCGCCAGGCAATTGGGACCTGATTGTTAACGATCCTGCGATGACTGTTGGCTTCAACGGTGATGTACTTGAGCTTGGTTCTCCTGGCGACCCCGTTACTACCAGTGTAGCTAATGCAGCTATCGCCATGCCAGAGTCAGGGACTGTATCCTTCGACTGGACGTTCTTCACAAATGAGTTCCCAGGGGGTGCACTGTTTGAGCTGTTTGGTTACGTAATTGATGCAAACGGTAATATTACTGAGACTATCTTAGCTAGCGATGGTACTGTTGGTACTGTTGGCCCAGATGGTACAGCAGAAGGTTCAGAATCTTTCGACCTGAATGCGGGTGACGTACTTGTCTTCATCCTGCAGGTTGATGGCTTCTTCCCTCTTGGGGCAGAAGCAACAGTTTCTAACTTCACTTTTGAGCCGTCAACACAACCAGTAGCAGGCTTCGAGCCATGCTGGGGCTTTGTTACCGGCGAAGACAAGACAGCACCGGTTATCGAGTGCCCGGACGACACAGACGTAGCGACTGTCAGTGTGCCTGTACAAACGATCGACGGCGAGCTGACAGCGTCTGACCCACAGATCGAGCTGGCGGACTACTCTTGCTTCCTCGATTACTTGTTC
>JBKAGC010000374.1:0-2475 GCA_046290215.1 Pseudomonadales bacterium
TCAGGGCGTTAGCTTATCACCAGGATAAGAACGACCCGGTTGCCACTTCCGTGGGTGCGTTTATGTTGGGCACACCGAATCAGCAGGGGCGCAATTTATGAAGTTTTTACAGACCTTACGTGAACAAAATCGCGCGGATGATATGCAAGCACTGCTGGACCAGATCCCCTATGCGAAGTTTCTGGGCATCCAGGCTGAGATCAAAGGCAATGAGCTCACCACCATATTGCCTTTTCAAGATAACTTGATTGGTAACCCACTGTTACCCGCCATCCACGGTGGTGTGCTCGGCACCTTTTTAGAGTTTACATCGGTGATTCAACTGCTATTTCAAACTTCATGTGAAACCTTGCCCCGGACCGTCGATATTTCCGTGGATTACCTGCGCTCGGGCAAACCAAGGGAAATGTATGGGCGAGCGATTGTGACGCGGCAAGGGCGACGAGTTGCCAATGTGCGAGCTGAAATCTGGCAAGAAGAAAAGGCCAGGCCAATTGCCGCTTGCCATGGGCACTATCTGCTAATTCCCAGTGAGACCTAGGCGCACAATAGGCTCACTTTGCCGTTTAGGATCTTGATGAGGTCAGATGGCGCAATCTCCACTTCCAGACCGCGTCGTCCGCCGCTGACAAATATCGTGGCGAAGTCCTGGGCGGACTGATCCATAACAGTGCGCAGTTGTTTCTTCTGGCCAAATGGACTAACACCACCTAGTACATACCCGCTGCTGCGTTCTACTTTTTCCCGATCCGCCATTTTGACCCGTTTGCTACCCAGGGATTTTGCCATCGCTTTTAGATTCAGCTCAGACGACACAGGAACCACTGCCACGGCCAATTGTTGCTCTTGATCTTCCACCACTAGAGTCTTGAAAACCTGCTCAGGGGGCGTACCTAGCGCCTCTGCGGCTTCAAGCCCGTAACTGGGTGCGGAAGGGTCGTGGGCGTACTCGTGAATGGTAAAATTCGCCTTCTGGCGTTGTAAATTTAGTATTGCCGGGGTCATGTTGAAATCGCTTTTGGTCTAGTTCAATCCCGCAAGCTTCGCTGGTATGCTCGCAGCCGGTAAATTAAAACGTGAACCATATCACCAAGAGGAAATCCCATGGGAGATGTTTATATAGTAGAAGCTTGCCGTAGTGCGATTGGCAAGCGTGGCAAAGGTCTGGCCGGTTTAAAACCTGCCGATCTGCTGGGCGCGGTGCAAAAGGCGGCGGTAGATCGTAGCGGCATTGATCCCCTTAAGATTGATCAGGTTGTTGGCGGCTGTGTCTCACAAGTGGGTGAGCAAACCTTCAACATCGCCCGAATTGCCTGGTTATCTCAAGGCTTACCTCTTGAAGTTGCTGCCACTACTGTGGATAGCCAGTGTGGTTCATCTCAGCAGGCCACCAGCATGGGTGCGTCGATGATTGCGGCGGGTATTGAAGACGTGGTGATGAGCTGCGGCGTGGAAATGATGAGCCGTGTACCTCTGGGCGCAGCCATGAAAGACGGCAACCCCATGGGTGAAAGCTATGCTTCTCATTATCAGCCTACCAGTCAGTTTGCTGGTGCCGCCATGATTGCAGAGGAATATCAGATCACGCGCCAGGATGCGGACCAGTTCGGCCTTGAAAGCCAGCAGAAAGCCATTAAAGCCTGGGAAGAAAATCGCTTTGAACGTGAAATTGTACCTGTGGAAGCGCCGGTACTGGGCGAAGACTTCAAGCCAACCGGTGAAACTCGAATGATCGACCGTGATGAAGGTTTGCGTGCTACTGACCTTGAGTCGCTGGCTGGCTTACAGCCAGTACCTGGCCAGGAAATCCACACAGCGGGTTCGTCATCTCAGGTTTCTGACGGTGCTGCTGCGGTCATTATGGCCTCTGAGAAGGCTGTCAAAGAACAGGGCCTAAAGCCCCGGGCGAAGATTGTTGCCACCACACTCGTGGGTGTTGACCCAGTCACTATGTTGAAAGGTCCGATCCCAGCATCTCGCAAAGCGCTTGAGCGGGCCGGTTTGACCATTGATGATATTGATGTGTTTGAAGTCAACGAGGCTTTCGCGTCCGTGGTATTGGCCTGGGAGAAAGATCTCGGCGTCGATCCCGCCAAGGTAAACGTCAATGGTGGTGCAATTGCCCTGGGTCACCCAACCGGTAGCACGGGTGCACGTTTGATCACCACCGCGCTGCATGAGCTTGAGCGCACCGGCGGTCGATATGCATTGATTGCCATGTGCTGTGGTGGCGGTTTAGGTACCGGCACCATTATTGAACGTCTCGACTAAGCATCGAAACGCGCAGGGGAGGGGGCATAGGCCCCCTTTTTTGTGCGCGCCCGAAAATTGGGCGACCCAAAACCGAGCGCATCATTTTTGTGCGCACATGGCCGGATAGAGGTACGAGTAATTACCAACCCCATTTCTTAATGCCGCTGTTTTAAAGGGCTGTAGAGAAATTACCAGGTGGTTTTGAGAGTTTGGCATTAAGTT
>JBKAGC010000375.1:0-2460 GCA_046290215.1 Pseudomonadales bacterium
GGGCGGCATTGGCGGGCACATTCGGGTCTTCATATCCGAAGCTAATGCCAAACAACACTTTCATGGAATCCGGTAAGTCAAAAGCTTCTCGCACCAGATCTGGATAGTTACGCATGGTGCCCTGGGCACAGCTACCCACACCATGTGCTGCCATCGCCAGCATTAGCGTTTGCGTGTACATACCGACATCACAGGCCGACTGCATACCAAACACTTCATCCATACAAATAAACGCGACGTGTGGCGCATCGAACAGTTCAAAGTTACGGCGCGCCGCACGACCGCGACCGGCCATATCTTCCCACTCAATACCCATGGCACCGTACAAAGCTCTGGCACAGGCGCGCTTACGTTCCCGCCACGGATCACCAAGCTTACCGTCACCTTTGTGATCAGTATTAGCAGAGACTTTGTTATCAACGCGACTTAAAAACTCAGCGCGCAGTTGGTCGCGCAATTCACCGGAAGCCACACAAGTGTGCCAGGGTTGCACGTTAGTGCCAGATGGAGACCATCGCGCAGTTTCGAAAATCGCCTGCATGACGTCGTCAGGTACTCGCTTGTCAAGAAAGCCGCGCACGGATCGCCGGGCTTTCACTACATCGTCGAATACCTGAATTTGTTCGTCACTAAAACTGCGCTGCTTGGCCTCGCTCACCTTGTACCTCTTTTGAGTTAAATTGCAGCGATGCAGTCTAAAGGTTTAGGACGATTTTACCAAAGTGCTTTTGCGCCGCCTGCAGTTCAAAAGCTTGTTGGATTTGTTCTAGTGGGAACTCGTCACTAATCACCGGCTTAATGTTATTGGCCTCAATAGCCTTCACCATATCTTGCTGTTCTTGCCTTGAACCCACCGTAATACCCTTTAGCGTAATATTCTGGGAGAACAGTTGTGCAGTGGGTACCTCGCCAGCAAAACCCGCTAGAACACCAATTAGGGAAATGTGGCCACCAATTCTGCAAGCCGTAATGGATTGCCCGAGCGTGCCAGCGCCGCCAATCTCAACCACTTCATCGACGCCCACACCACCAGTAAGCTCCCGTGCTTTTGCACCCCATTCTGGCGTTTCCTTGTAGTTGATCAAGTGATCCGCACCCAGTTCCTTTAACTTAGCCAACTTCTCTTCACTGGAAGAAGTGGCAATCACGCGGCAGCCGGCTGCCTTGGCGAACTGCAAAGCAAAGATTGAAACGCCACCAGTACCCTGGGTTAGCACCCAGTCACCGGGTTTGATTTGTGCTTCGGTCATGAGCGCCCGCCAGGCGGTCAAAGCCGCACAAGGTAAGGTTGCAGTTTCTGCCATGGAATAACCTTGCGGCGCTTTGGTAAATGCACTGGCTGGTGCCGCAACCATTTCTGCTGCAAAACCATCAACATGGTCACCAGGTACACCAAGCAGTTTAACCAAATCCGGTTCGCCCCGTTCCCAGGATGGGAAAAACAGTGAGGCAACACTATCGCCAACCGCGAACTCGGTAACCCCCGCTCCCACGGCGACTACCTCACCAGCGCCGTCTGACATCGGGATTCGTCCTTCTTCGGTGGGGATGAGCCCGGAGACCACAGCAAAATCGTGAAAGTTCAGAGAACTCGCTTTGACCTTAACCAGAATTTGGCCCGGCCCCGCTTCTGGCTCAGCGCGATCTTCGATTTGAACGTTGCCTAAACCACCGGGGTGTACTGTCGCTACTTTCATGGCTTTCTCCGCAAAAAGCTCAAGTCTACAAACATCTATTGCTGGCGTGTAGCGTGGGTCATGCTTTCCTGCCATCGCCAGCAGCAAATTGAGGGTTTATTAACAATTTGTAAAAACAAAATGGAGCTTTGGTAAATCAGACCGATAACCGGCGGTACTCGCTTGTTTACCCGGTACGTTAGCTACCTGATCATCAGGGTTCAGCTGGTATACTTTTTCATGTGTTCCGCAAACTCATCAGCATAGTCAGGATGCCAGCGGGATAAAGCCGGTCGGTTCTGAATCAGGTCATCGGTGTTCCACTGTATACGCCCAGCATCCATCTCAGGAGTCACGTCGTTATCGGGGCAAAGCACATAAAAATCCCCCGCCTCGATGCTGTTGAACAACCGCTCCGCCACTTGTTCTGGCGTCCAGGCAGAGGGTGGTTTAGTTTCAGCAAAACGCTTGATCATGCCTGTGTACGTAAACCCAGGTACCAACAAATGGGCGCTTAGCTGACAGTTAGGCGTGTTTCGAAACTCGTGGGCCAAATGCTCGGTAACCGCTCGCACTCCCGCCTTACTGACATTGTAGGCAGCATCTCCGGGCGGATTGGTGATCCCCTGTTTCGAACCGGTGTTAACCACGATCCCTGGCTGGTTCGCCGCGACCATGTCGGGAACAAAGGTTTGCAAACCATGGATAACCCCCCAGAGGTTAACGCCAAGCACTCGCTGCCAACCATCAAGGTTGGTATAAGCACCACCACCGCCACCAATGC
>JBKAGC010000376.1:0-2436 GCA_046290215.1 Pseudomonadales bacterium
CATCAACGGGTGTTCCCTGCTGACCCTGAGCAAATTGCTGACTATTAGAAGCGCTGTTTTGAAGGCATGGTGGCAATGGATCACGATCACCAGAAATTTCGTGATCTGATGGCGGCGTGGTTGCAGCAAGGGCAAGCCCACGAGTTTGTGGATGAAGAGTTCCCACCAGCAGCGATTGGATATTGTTTTGGTGGCATGGCAGTGCTGGAAGCCGTGCGAGGTGGTTTACCCCTTGGTGGCGTGGTTTCCTTACATGGTTTGCTACAAACCGGTGAAGATCCGAATCCAGCGCGGAATGGCGCGGAGCGACCGCCGCTCAAAACCTGCGCGAATCACTACAATACCGATACCGTGGTGGTGGTGGAAAACGGCGCTAACGATGAATTGGTGCCAGATGAGAGTAAGCAACGCTTCTTTGCAGAAATGAATGAAGCCGGTGTTGACTGGACTTTCCATCACTATGCCAATACGCCCCACGGTTTTGCTTTACCGCCCACGTTAGGCCCCCCGGGACGACTTTATGAGCCGGCGGATCGCCGCTCCACCGTGGCAATGTTAGCGCTGTTTCGAGAAATCTTTCCTGGTGTTAAGCAAAACGCCGTCAGTCACAATGCTGCGGGTACAAGCATTCCCCAGTAGCGTGTCTGGGCGCTGCAGTGCTGTGGTTACTCTTTAAGGCAAAAACCGCAGGCATAAAAAAGGCCCCAGCTGCCGGGCAGGTGGGGCCTTAGATTACGCCGCTGACATCACTTGTGAAGTTTTACCATCATGCGTGTGTAGCCTTTAACAAAAGCATGAATAGTGCGCTCTGGTTCACCCACGACTTCTACGTGGCTAAAGCGCTTGAGAATTTCTTCCCAGGCAATGCGTAGTTGCATTTCGCCAAGACGATTACCCATGCAGCGATGAATACCGAAACCAAAGGACAAATGCTGACGTGGTTTGGCCCGATCAATGATGAATTCATTAGGTCGTTCAATGACCTCATCATCGCGGTTGCCAGACACGTACCACATGACGACCTTGTCACCGGCCTTGATCTTCTGACCATTTAACTCGGTATCAACCAGGGCACGACGTCGCATATGTGCTAGCGGCGTTTGCCAACGAATAATTTCTGGCACCATGGAGTTAATCAGTTTGTGATCTGCTTTGAGCTTTTCGAACTCTTTAGGGAACAGGTTTAGCGCGTACACGCCACCGGTCAATGAATTCCGTGTGGTGTCGTTACCGCCGACAATGAGCAAAATCAAGTTACCAAGGTACTCAGCAGGACGCTCCAACATATCTTTAGTGTCTTCGCCGTTGGCTAACATCGTAATCAGGTCATTACCTTCTTTGCCAACTCGCTCTTGCCAGAGTTTCGTGAAGTACTCAAGGCACTCCAGCAGCTCTTCGCGGCGTTGGTCTTCAGATTCTACAATGCCGGATTCTTCGTTTGCCGTGGCAACATCTGACCAGCGCGTAAGTTTGCGGCGATCCTCAAAAGGAAAGTCAAACAAAGTGGCGAGCATTTGCGTGGTTAGCTCAATAGAGACCTTTTCGACCCAATCAAACTCTTCACCCACTGGGAGACTATCAAGAATGTCAGAAACGCGGCTGCGAATCAGGCCTTCCATCTTTGCCAGATTCATTGGCGCGACAACTGGGCTTACGGTTTTCCGCTGAACATCGTGGATCGGTGGGTCCATAGCGATGAACATAGGTAGCGGGAAGTCTTCGTCCTGGTCAACCAGGGTGATGCCACCTTCTGACGAGAAGATGTCGTGGTTGGTATCCACGTGCATAATGTCGTTGTACTTGGTGACAGACCAGTAAGGACCGAATTCGCTGTCTTCGGTGTAGTGTACAGGGGATTCTTTGCGGAGGCGTTCAAACCATGCCCAGTGAGCATCGGCCTGGAATACATAGCCATCGGCGGGGTTAAAGTTGCCATCGAGTGGGATGGAGTAGGGGTCGAACACTCTAGGTGTCGTATTTTCTGCTTCACTCATGTCTATCTACCTGCGTCGTAATATTGATGAGATCAAATAAATTGTAATGCAGGGCTCACTGCTGAGCCCTGCGATAGTACCAAATGGTTAGTACTGGAATTCTGGCAAGTTAACGACGATACCGTCTAACTCGTCAGTTACCTCAATTTGGCAAGACAAGCGTGAGCGTGCCTCACGGTCTGGGTTCAAGTCGAGCATGGATTCTTCCTGCTCAGAAGGTGAACCTGTTTTGCTGCCCCAGGCTTCGTCGATTAGAACGTGGCAAGTAGCACAAGAGCATTCGCCGCCGCAGTCAGCGTCGATGCCAGAGACACCGTTGTCGATTGCTGCGTTCATGATGGTAGTACCGCTATCAGCATCCACTTCGGTCTTTTCGCCATCGTGTGCTACAAAAATAATTTTTGCCATGAATTTGTTCCCTCCAATTTGGGCCAGGTGTTAC
>JBKAGC010000377.1:0-2434 GCA_046290215.1 Pseudomonadales bacterium
CGCGGTGGATGATAAGCGCCCGCTGCGGGGGGTATGTGCCGACGGCTTTACGCCCGAGGCATTTCGCCCCCCGCTGAAGCGCATCGGTACAATCTCGACCTCTCTCTGGCGCCCAACACCACGAATATGTGCCCGCATTCTAAATTGAACATCGCCTTAGTTAGCGTTTAAATACAGAAGCTACCAACAAAATAGGGGGAACGATGTCGGTCACACCACATCCGATGGACGAGATTCCCGTTCGCCAACTGCGCTTCAAGTTCGACGACGTCAATAACCACCACCCCGTCTGGAGCAACAGCTGCCCAGAATTTGCCATGTTCATCAACGCCCTGGGTGTGCATGTACCCTACTTTGAGCGGTTTTTGGTTAAGGTCATGCGCGAATACCGCGGCGAAGTTGCAGATCCAAAGCTGCAGGAAGATATAAAAAACATCATTGGTCAGGAAGCCCACCACGCCTTCAACTTCGTCAAATGGAACGAATATCTGGTGGCACGGTATCCAGAGCTAGAGCAACTAGAGGCAGATTCCCAGATTTATTTCACCGAAGCACTCGATAAAGACAAGCGCTTTAAAGTTGGCTTTACCGCAGGATACGAAACCTTTACGTTTCTCGCTGGACTCATCATTTTGGATCGCTATCAGGAGCTGATGGCGGATGCCGATCCAATCTTGCGTGCACTTTGGGTCTGGCACCAGGTTGAAGAAGTAGAGCATGGCGCGGTGGCGTTTGAGTTTTATAAGGTGCTCTATGGGGACCACGAGTGGTATCGAAAGGCGATGGTCATGTACGCCCTCAGCCACATCATCTGGGAAACCTTCAAAGCTTATAAACCCATACTCAAGAAAGAAGGCTACAACGCTTCATGGGGCCAGCGTCTAAGTGCCTGGAAGTTTTTCAGCGGTTTCGCCTGGGATTTCTTTCGTTCGGCATTGCCGGTATTTAAGCGCGACTACCATCCGCGTAACCATCCCATTTGTACGTCATCACAGAACCCGATTGCCATTGCCTGGCGCGAATATCACAAGGGCGGCGGCAACACTGAATTCCTAAGCGATGACGTCATGGCCCAACTCACTAGTGGGATCAGCTAAACATTTGAAATTTCTAACAACAATAATAAGGGTTTGATATGAGTGACACAGAAAGATTCAGCAACCGGGTGATTGGCCACGGCATGATTATTCTGCTGATTGGTTTGCTGGCGGGATTTGGCCTGGTTTTCTCACTCATGGAAGCCATCGCCATTTGGCCGCTGCCAGCCATTGATGTGCAAATTCCAGGTTCCAGCCGTGGCTGGCAGGCGGCCCATGTGGGCGGCATCATGAACGGGATTATGATGGCAGGCGTAGCGCTGCTCATGAGTCGTTTTGAACTAAGCGGCAAACGTCTGGCCTGGGTCGGCTGGGGCATGATCATTACCGGCTGGGGCAACACGCTGTTTTATTTTGCCGGTAACTTTTCCCAGAATCGTGGTCTATCTGTGGCAGAAACCCCGTTTGGGCCGGGGGACATCTGGGGGACGCTATCCTTTCTTGGTGGCGGCAGCGCGATGCTGTTTACCATTGTCGCAACGATCATTCTCGCCCAGGTCGCTTTTGAACGAGCCCGGGCGTGATCACACCACAGAGAATGTCTTAGTGCGCTTTAAGACTTTTGTTCGGCCAGGACGTCAGCAAGGCGTCCGCCGAGAATTGCGCTGATATTAAAGTTCAGTTGCGCCACAATATTGGGGAAGAACTTCAGATCCTTTTGCATTCTATCGTAGTCAAACCGTAGCGCTGACACATGGGTGCTGGCAGTCACATCCGCAGTTCGCTCAATGGGTTGAATGTAGCCCACTTCACCAATGATTTGTCCGGCAGGTAGCTCTGCAAGCACCCGCTCTACATCGCCATCACGGCGGATTACATTGGCCTCGCCAGCTAGCAGCATGTACATGCTGCGGCCAATGGTACCCTGCTCGACAATCTTATCCCCCGGCTCGAACTCATGCAGTTCTGAGATCAAAATTGCTTTCCGGCGCTGGTAGCGGGTCATACCTTTAAACAATGGGCTTTCGTCCAACACCGCCTCATCTACCTGCATTGAGATAATCTGATACAAACCTACGAGCCGAATGCGCGCCATGATGATGGGGGTAATTAGCAAATTGGCAAAAATTGAGATGAGCATCGTCGCTGCTGCCAAAGCGCCAAACTGCGCCACCACGGTAAAGTTAGAAAAGAGTAAAATGCCAAAGCCTAGCGCCAGCGCGATACTAGAGATAATCAGCGGCGTGGCCACCTCTTTCACAGCCTGGTTCACGGCACTTTTATAATCTGAGGTTGATCGGCACAGCTCGTTATAGCGCGCCAACAAGTGAATGGTGCCGTCAATGGCAATACCTACCGCAATCACTGCCACCATCGCGGTACCTGGGTTCAGCGGG
>JBKAGC010000378.1:0-2428 GCA_046290215.1 Pseudomonadales bacterium
TAGTATGACGCTGGCTGTCTTAAGTCACCGGGTAAATCCAGATGCAGTCATGTTCCACGCCATTTCGCCGGCGGTACCCAGGCAAGCGACAGAGCGGGTGCGCGCCTACGCTAGACAAGAGAAATGGTGTTTAGAAGAGATCGATGCTGGGGAAATTGTTGACCCGCAGTATCTCGCTAACCCTGCCAACCGCTGCTACTTTTGTAAAACTAATCTTTATGACTCAATTGTCACTAGCGCCATTGTCGCCCGAACTAGCAGCCAGGTGATCTCTGGCACTAATCTGGATGACCTTAGTGATTATCGGCCAGGTTTGATCGCGGCTAAAGAACATCAAGTTATGCATCCTTATGTGGAATGCCAAATCAACAAAGCTACCTTGCGAGGCATCGCCACTGAGCTTGGCTTAGCGGATTTGCAGGATCTACCTGCTGCACCTTGTTTATCTAGTCGGGTCGAAACAGGTATAGAAATCGACCCGACCATTTTGCCTGTGATCAACGACGTTGAGCAGGCAGTCCGGGAATACTTGCCTGAGTTAACTAATGTACGTTGTCGCGTGCGACAGAAAGGCATCGTTTTGGAACTGGATCAGGTTGATCAGCTAAGCCCGACTCAACAAAATGAACTTATACAACTAACCCAGCGACTATTTGCTGCGACCAAAGCGCCAGTTTCAAACCATGTTACCCTGGCAAAATATCAACAAGGCAGCGCTTTCCTAACGAGCAACCTGGCAGTTGATATTACCCCACCTGCAACACCTTAGGACAATATGGATCAAGATACTTTTAGCCAGATAAAGCTCGACCTACAGCGTGCTGAACGAATAGGCCTGGGTGAAGCAATTTTTTGCGCAGGCAAATCACAAGCGCAGCTCAACGCCATATGTCAGCAACTCGACCCACGAACAAGTATGTTGTTCACTCGTTTGGAACAGGAGCAGTTCGCGCAATTTGCTGATCCGGCGAAGTACGATTACGACCCAGTGTCGAAAACTGCCTGGTTAAATCCGGCGCCTCTTGAAGCAGACACGGAAGTGGCGATCATTACAGGAGGCAGCTCCGATGTAAGCGTCTCACGGGAAGCGGCAAGAACCCTCGAGTTTTATGGCAAACCCAGCACGTTGATTGATGACGTTGGGGTCGCGGGTTTGTGGCGGCTGCTGGAACGCCTTGATGACATCAAAGCTCACAAAATCATTATTGCTGTGGCTGGTATGGATGCCGCATTGCCCACAGTCTTAGGTGGTCTTGTGGGCTCGGCGATAATTGCGGTACCAACGTCCGTTGGCTACGGCATGGTCAAAGACGGTGAAACAGCCCTGCAATCGCTGTTGGTAAGTTGTTCAGCGGGGATTACCGTGACTAACATCGACAACGGATTTGGCGCTGCCTGCGCAGCCCTGCGCATCCTAAATCAGTTCAACCAGTAACTAACGCTTATCGCGAGACTCCATTAGGTCCTTGCACATCATCGAGCTCGCCGCGAAAGAACAGCGGTTCCTGACCTTGTTCCTGGGCGTCTGCTGCCACTGCCCTGGTCAGCGCTGCAGGATCTGCCGCCCCGGCATCGAAGGATTCCGCCGCATCTAGTATAACCTTTAGCAAGGTGGCATCACTGCTCGTATTCAAGAACAATCCTGGGCGGCTTAGTACCCAGTGAACCGCGTTCTTAATAGCGTCTTCATCGCGTAACGGTTCATACCAGCTAAAACGCTTTTCTTCAGCATCAGGCAGCCAACGTTTACGGGCTATTGCCTTAATGGTTTGCATCGCCACTTGTTTTTCCTGGCACAACTTATACAGCGTCTCAAATTCGCTCTCATACTGCTCATCCTGAATCGACATGTAGGAATAAGGTAACAGTACTGAGGCGAAATCAAATCGAGCTAAACTCTTTAAATGCATCTCAGCGATACGAGTGCCATGGCCGGTAACACCAATGTGCTTCACTAGACCTTCTTGTTGCGCCTGGACGGCAGCTTCTAAGGCGCCGCCTTCTGCCATCACGATGTCCCAATCAGCATCGGTCGAGAGGTTATGGAACTGAATCAAATCGACACTCTCCACCTGCATTCGTTCTAACGAGCGTTCTATGCTGGCTCGAGCTTTATCCCCAGAACGATCACCAGTTTTTGTCGCAAGAAATATTTCATGACGATGATCTTGAAGAAAGTCTGCCAGGCGTAACTCGGCATCGCCATAGCTCGCTGCCACATCAAAATGATTTAGACCATAGCCGCGCACTAGTTCGATGGTACTGTCAGCTCTGGACTGTTTCATACCGCCTAGAGCTGCTGCGCCAAAAATAAGCCGGCTACTCATGTGACCAGTTGCACCAAAAGGTATTTGCTCTATCATGACGCCTTCCCGTTGAGCGTGATTTTTGATCCGTTCAGGTTAACAAGAATAAAAAGACTGCGGTC
>JBKAGC010000379.1:0-2418 GCA_046290215.1 Pseudomonadales bacterium
GGTTTTGATGGCGGAGGGGCAGGGATTGTTCAGCGTCCTCCTAAACGGACGCCGACCCTTCGGGCGCTGTCGTTCCTCCAGCGACCAAAAATGCTATCCCGCATTTTTGTCGAACCGGGGAGCCTCACCCAAAGACCCTCTTCAGAACCAAAAAACGGGCACAAGGCCCGTTTTTTAGTTTTGATGGCGGAGGGGCAGGGATTCGAACCCTGGGAGCTATTACACTCAACGGTTTTCAAGACCGCCGCTTTCGACCACTCAGCCACCCCTCCGAAGACACAGCGCATTTCTCCGCACCGCGTTGTAAGGCGCGCAATATACGCGATTGCGGCAGGTTTGTTAAGGCCAAATTCATCATCAAGTTCCCATGTGGCATAGCCCTCAGCTCTATGCGAGGATGAAGCATGGAAGAACTTCTATTTATCATTCTGGTGACCGTTGGTGGCTTGTATTGGGTTGCCGCCATGCGTTGTAAAGAACTGGCCATTAGCACCGCACGGCGGGAGTGTAATCGTCATGATGTGCAGCTACTGGATCAAACCGTACATCAGAATCATATCTCTTTGAGTCGCGATCAAGACGGTCGTTGGCGAGTCTGGCGTGAGTACCGTTTTGAGTATTCAGAAAATGGCGTGGAGCGGCGCATGGGTGCCCTTATTATTCTGGGCCAACGTGTAATGAGAATCTCGCTTGAATCCCTTAACACCATCATTCATTAAGACTCTGACACTATTGCTATGTGCGAGCATGGCTGTGCCGCTGAGTGCAGCTGAAACTTGTTTGCGCAAAGAAATCACCTCAGCACCGGTCGATATTCCAGACTTCGCCCATGTGGATGAGGCACCGTCCTTCAACCGCGCCAGGCAAGAAGCCATCACTGCCTGGTGGCAAACAACATGCCCCGAATTTCGGCAACAAAATGTGCCTCGTTTTCGTGAAGACAATCTGATTTGCCGGGTTCCGGGGGAATCAGAAGAACTTATTGTGATTGGCGCGCACTTCGACAAGGTTGGCGTAGGCAAGGGCGTCGCGGATAACTGGAGTGGCATCGTGCTAATTGATGCGCTACTAAAACACGTTGTTTCGAGCGGTGCGAAGCCTGAAGCCAGGCCAAAATACACGCTCGAGTTTGTCGCCTTTGCGGCAGAAGAGGATGGCTTGTATGGCTCAAAAGAGTACGTCAAACAGCTTGAAGCACCGGTGGTGGCAATGATCAATCTAGATACCATCGGCTTAACAGATCTGGTGGTTGCCGGGCGCTCAGACCCCACTTTAATTTGCCAGACCCGCGCCATCGCTAAAGCTCTGGGCATTAAAACTAGTAAACGCACCTGGAAAGACATCAGCAGTGATTGGGAGCGATTTACTGATCGAGATATGCCCGCCATTGGCTTGCATTCTGTGACCAATCAAACCCGGCGCAGAATTCATCATCGCCGTGACAAACCGGGCAATGTCACGCTGCGTTATTTAGAAGAAGCTTATCAATTGACGCTGGTATTGCTGGATCAATACCTGGGGGATTAGTTCTTCGGGAACAGCCGATCGAAATCAGCTTCCCAACGATTGTAATCCGTATTCGGCCGCTCCTCTAACAATACCCCCATGTGGTTGTTTTCAGCATCCGGTCGGACCCAACGCACTACACCGTAGAGTTCATACATAGAGAAGGGCTCACCAATGCCAATGGTAATGCCGAGTTCGGTTTTCGCAGGCAGCGCAAGGTCGGTACGGAACTGCATACCGCGAGTGGATACGTCCACTGCCACACATTCTATGGATAAACCCACGAGTTCCTGATCTTCTTCACATTCCTGAATATGGACAAAGAACTTCACCTCATGGGGAACCCTTGGTTCTATGCGTTTGTCCATGCTCATTTTAGTTACCAGCCTTTGTTTCGGGTGTATGTCTCAAATGTTGCTAAATTCGTCAGGTCACGTCAGTGACTATTTTGGATCCAGTAGGGTGCGATAGGTTTTTAAGTGCTTCAGCGCCTCGGTATGCTGGCCGATTAACTCGTACAGCCTCGATAAATTATAGTGGGCATCGGCAAATGAAGTCGCCTTTTTGTAAGCGCCAATGGCATCATGAATGCGCCCTACATCTTCAAGCAAAGTCCCGAGGTTAAATGCCGCCAGAACATTATCAGGTTCCGCATCCAGGGCCTCGTGGTAATGACGCTCGGCATTTTCATAGTTACCCGCTTCTTGAAGCAGACGACCTAAATTCACATGGGCGTCAGAGTGGTCGGGGTCGAGCTCCAGGGCCCGTTGATAGGCCGCGGGGGCATCCTCAGGGCTGACCGCTTCTAAGTCCACGCCGAGATCAAACCAATCGTCACTGGTCAGTTGCTCACTTGATTCCGCTTCTTCTGCTGCCTTTCTCGCCAGCGGGGCGACTTCGCCCGCAAGCAAA
>JBKAGC010000380.1:0-2406 GCA_046290215.1 Pseudomonadales bacterium
CGATCACATTGGCCGGAATATCAGAGGCAACCAGTGATCCAGCGCCAATCACCGAGTTGTCGCCAATACTAACGCCCTTGCACACCGTGGCGCCGTCGCCAATCCAGACATTGTCACCAATGGATACAGGTTTCGATTCACCCACGGTTTTAGTGCGGTCGTAAATATCATGCCAATCAGAGTCTGTGACGTAGCTGCCGGCTGCGAACATACAATTGTCGCCGATTTTTATCTCTGAACCCGAGTCTAAACGGACCCCGGGGCAGATCAGGCAGTGATCGCCAATGTTGATATGTCCCTGATATTCCTCGAATTGCCAGGTGGATAAGCTCACTCGCCGATCCGCAGCCGTAATCACATGGAGGTTATTACCCGCTGCAATATGCGCGCCGTGGATATCCAGCCGCCAGGGCTTCAGGATGGTGGGATTGCTTCCTAACCGGGTAAACTGAGGCGCGATAAAGTGCCGCACATACCAGTGTTCATAAACGGAAAAGAGCCGCTTGATGTAGAGCGGGCGGTGGTCGTTAATCACGGTGCAATAACTTAAAAAAAATGCAGTGTATCAGACGGAATCTGCGCTTACCTGCTTTCAGCGGCCCGCGTAATCCAGTATCTTTCACCCTTGGCAATTGGCGCATTTGTTTACGCCAATGCACACTAGCAAGTCAGCGGTTCGCCGCTTGAACGCACTTTGACGAGTATTTTGCAGTGGCCCAGTTAGAACTAGATCCGGATGATTTGCACAACGCCGCCTGGCGGGAGTTGCGCACGGAACTGCATGAGTGGGATGACGGCGATGACATTGAAGGTTATGACTGCTTGACCAGATACTGGTGCCCGGATGCGGTGTTCGAGATTTACTGGGTCGCAGAGAAAGAAGAGGGTAACGAGTACAGCGTTTACCTCACAGAGGATTTGCAGCTAGCCGGGTTTAAAAGCCGCCTGGCTTATCAGCCAAGTATGGAGTGGAAGCGCTCCCTGGCCGTCAAATTGGGCTGGCAACAGCGAGCGAAAGATATTTTGCGTGAACTCTCGGGGACGCAAATGGAATTATTTAAAGATTAAGCCAAAAGGGTTATAGCGTGGCAAAAAGAGCAAAAGCAGCAGCATCACAGCGGGTGCAAGATCGATTGATCGATGAACTTATCGGCATTTGTCGTGGCGTCATTGCCGATGGCCATGTAGATGAACGGGAAGCTATTTTCCTCGGCCAGTGGATTGAAAATCACCGCGAGATTGCTGACCGCTGGCCGGTGAACATACTCTACTCTCGAGTGGTTGAGATGCTTAAAGATGGCATCTTAAATACTGAGGAACAGTCACAACTGCTTGAAACCCTGCGCGATCTCACGGGCGAAAGCACCATGTATCAGGAGCCCAATCGCTCCACGTCACTTCCGCTAGATAAGCCCGCACCTGCAGTACAGTTCAGCGGCAAAAATTTTGTCTTAACCGGTCGCTTTGTCTACGGCACCAATCTAGATTGTGAAGACACCATTCTTGAAATGGGCGGCCACGTTAGTGACACGCCAACGCAAGACACGGACTATCTCGTCATTGGTGAAATGGGCAGCCCAGAGTGGGTGCACACCACATTTGGTCGCGCCATTGAACGCTCCGTAGAACTCCGGGAAAGCGGCGCAAAAATCGCGATTATTTCTGAAGAGCACTGGGTAGACGCCCTGGCCGAGCAATAACGCCGCCAGGCTATTGCAGGTATTGGGTTAAGGCGCGCACGAAGACGCGCGTCTTCGCCGGGATGTAGTTCCGGTCCGGGGTTACCACGTAGATTTGCCGCTTATCGTTGACCTGGTAATCGGTTAGTAGCGGTACGAGCTTCCCCGTTTTAATCTCAGCGGCGACCAGAAAATTGGCGAGTCTCGCAATGCCCAAGCCTTGTAAAGCCGCTGCCTTTACCACCAGGCCAATGCCAGAAAACACTGGTTCCACTTTAATAAGCTGACGCTTGCCACCGCGAAACTGCCAATGGTCATCAAGTCGCTCTCTGGCAAAGATGCTCAGGCATCGATGGTGGATTAGATCAGTGGGTTTTTCGGGGAGAGGGTGTTGCTGCAAATATCTGGGCGCAGCACAAATCACCCAGGGGTCGTTAACGAGAGGTGTGGCAGCCAGGCTTTTTTGCTGTGGTGGTTCGAATCTAATGGCCACGTCAAAGCGCTCATGCACCAGATCCATGGGGCCGTCGCCCTGCATGATTTGCACGCGGATTCTTGGATAGTTCGCTTGAAAGTGCTCCAACATGGGTACGATCACTAAATTGGCAAAAGCATCGGAACATGCCACTTTAAGCTCACCGTGCGGGTCGCTGCCGAGATTACTCACCACGGTTTCTGCCTCGTCTGCCGCGGCGAGGATCGATAAGGCCCGTTGGTAAAGTTCATG
>JBKAGC010000381.1:0-2387 GCA_046290215.1 Pseudomonadales bacterium
CCGTTGTTATGACTGGTTTTATCTACCCAATGGAAGGTAGCTGGACCTGGGGTGGTAATGCCGTGTTTGGTATGTACACACTGGGTGATCTTGGCTTCTCTGACTTTGCTGGCTCTGGCATCGTGCACATGGCTGGTGCGGCCGCTGCCCTCGCTGGTGTGATCCTACTCGGCGCTCGTAAAGGCAAGTACGGTAAGAATGGTGAAGTACAAGCGATTCCGGGTGCAAACCTACCGCTTGCAACACTGGGTACATTCATTCTGTGGATGGGTTGGTTCGGCTTTAACGGTGGTTCGGTTCTAAAGCTGGGTGACATTGCCAACGCCAACGCTGTGGCCATGGTGTTCTTAAATACTAATACTGCCGCCGCAGGTGGTGCGATTGCTGCACTGCTGGTATCACGCTTAATGTTCGGTAAAGCTGACCTGACGATGCTCCTAAATGGTGCCCTCGCTGGTCTGGTTGCTATCACTGCAGAACCTTCTACACCTACACCTTTAATGGCGACAATTTTCGGTGCTATCGGTGGTGTTCTGGTTGTGTTCTCTATCGTGACTCTGGACAAGCTGAAGATTGACGATCCAGTAGGTGCCATCTCTGTGCACGGTACAGTGGGTCTGTTAGGTCTTCTCCTGGTGCCAATCACCAATGACGGTGCCAGCTTCTCTGGTCAAATCATCGGTGCATTAACCATCTTTGGTTGGGTATTTGTTACCAGCGCCATCGTCTGGATGATCCTCAAAGTCACTATCGGTATTCGTGTTAGCGAAGAACAAGAATACGAGGGTGTGGATGTCAGCGAATGTGGTGTTGAAGCCTACCCTGAGTTCTCAGCTAGCTAAGTTTCCCTCGACTCGCTAGCTTCTATAAAGCCGGATGCCTGCAAAGGCATCCGGTTTTTTTTTGCCAAATTGTGTGTCCTCATCTGGGCTCTGGGGCGGATCTGGTGATTGCCCCCGGCCAGTGCAATAATCCCCGTGGATTCAGTCACAGATGGGCGTTATTTTGGCCAAACTGCCGCAAAAACCTCGCCGTACCCCAGTTGCCTATATGCTGGCGATTCCGCCGCTCGGCTGGTTCGGTCTCCATAAGTTTTACCTGCGTAAACCAGTGTTGGGCGTGTTGTACTTCTTTACGGCCGGCCTTTTTATTGTTGGCTGGCTCTACGATCTAGTGACCATGAGTGATCAGGTGGCGGCGTTTAATCATAAACACCAGACAGAGCCTTCCATGGAAGAGATTCTTGAGATGGAAATTGATGATCTTGAGGAAGCTTTGGAGCTTGCCCATGCAGAGCTAGAAAGACACCGCAGTAGCGATTCTGAGGTCGATGTTTTAAGACTTAGAATTGCTGAGCTCGAAAATCAGCTACGAACTCATAACGAGAGAGCTTGATGACAGAATACATCACCACCCCGGAAGATAATTTTGCAGGTCTTAAGGACTATCCCTTCGCGCCAAACTATCATCGTTGGCAAGATATGCAGATGCACTACCTTGATGAAGGCGCGAAAGATGCCCCCGTCATATTGCTCCTGCACGGCATGCCGACCTGGAGCTATTTGTATCGGGACATCATACCGAGCCTGGTAGCGGCAGGTTACCGCTGCATTGCGCCAGATCACCTGGGCTTTGGCAAGTCGGATAAGCCCACGGATATTCACTGGTATACCATTGCTCGGCATACAGAAGTTCTGACCTCGCTGCTGGTGACTCTCGATCTGAAAAACATCACCCTGGTGTGTCAGGATTGGGGCGGGCCTATTGGCCTGGCTCAGGCTGCCACCATGGGCTCACGCTTTAGTCGCCTGGTGATTATGAATACCTGGTTGCACCACGAGGGTTTCATCTATTCAGAGGGTATTCGTAATTGGAACCAAAACTGGCATGAAGGGGGATTGTTCTGCCGGGAAAAACCCAATCTAGGTTTGCTGATGGCGATGAGCGCAGGTTTGCAGTCCCGCGAAACCACTTTCCCAGCACTCGTCTCAGGAGAAGCACCGGAGTTTGACTCCGATGCGGCGCGGCATATGCACGATGCTTATCTTGCCCCCTTTAAGGGGCTTGGGGATGAGGCTTATAACGGTGCTCGCCGTTTTCCGCTGTCGATTCCCATGGATGATTACCATAGTGGCAACGCTGCTGCGCAAGAGATGCACTACAACATTCTGCTCAACTGGCAAAAACCTGTGCACTTCATCTGGGGATGTGCCGATGATGTTTTTACAGAAGCCTGGGGTCGGGAGTGGGCAAGTCGAATGAATGCCTCGTTTGATCCCATTCCAGATGCCGGCCACTTTTTACAGAACACGCATGGCAAACTGGTCGCGGAACTGCTGCTTGGCCATATGAAGTGAGCGCGGCGGAAGCGCAAATTTGTCAGGCGC
>JBKAGC010000382.1:0-2368 GCA_046290215.1 Pseudomonadales bacterium
GATTTTCGGTTGAGAGCGGTATCTGTTGCCTTCCGGGACAACTCGCACCGATTGGGCATATGCGGCACTTGTGAAACCGCCGCCGCTACCGTGAATTTTGCTAAGGCGCGCTCATAGGGCGTGGGGTCTGAATCAGGATGGCGCACAATAATGATTTGATTGTCGAACATGTGTAGAAGTGCACTCGCCCCTGAATTTTCGTATGCTCTGCGGCATAGTATTTGTTTTACCCGCAGTTTAATGAAACGCTGGAGTCATGGCTATGCCATCTTTTGACGCAGTCTCTGAAGTAGAAATGCATGAACTTAACAATGCCGTGGACCAGGCTAATCGTGAGCTTGCCACCCGTTATGACTTTCGTGGGGTCGAGGCAAGTTTTGCTCGCCAGGAAGCAGTGGTTGAGTTGACTGCGGAAGCGGACATTCAGCTTGACCAAATGTTGGATATCTTGCGCGCTAAATTGGTGGCGCGAAAGATCGACGTTCGCGTGCTCGACGTTCAAGAAGTCCGTCATCGCGGTAAGCTATTGCACCAGAATGTTGCGGTTCGCCAGGGTATCGAAACGGATATGGCGCGGAAGATTGTCAAAAAGATCAAAGACAAAAAGATGAAAGTCCAGGCCGCTATCCAGGGTGACAAGGTACGCGTGACCGGTAAGAAGCGCGATGACCTGCAGCAGGTGATGGCCATGCTAAAGGCAGATGACGATATTGATCAGCCGCTGCAATTTAATAACTTCAGGGATTGACCTTGCCGGCATCCGAGCAGGAATCGAAAAGCTGGGCTGAGCTGCTACAAATCTATAGCCGGCCAAGGGTCATTGCCATGATGTTCCTGGGCTTTTCTGGTGGCTTGCCATTTCTGTTGGTGTTTTCCACTTTAACCGCCTGGCTCCGGGATGAAGGCGTTAGTAAAAGCGCCATTGGCTTTTTTGCCTGGATTGGTATTACGTACTCCATCAAGGTGGTGTGGGCACCAATTATTGATCGCTACGGCCTGCCGTTGATCACCAGAAGTCTAGGGCAACGTCGCTCCTGGATGTTGGCCGGGCAAATCGGTATTGCCGCTGGGCTTTTTGCCATGGCGTGGCTCGGGCCCGATGACTTGCTGTTGCTGTCGCTGGCAGCACTGTTGGTGGCCTTTTCCTCCGCTACCCAGGACGTCGCGATAGATGCTTATCGCATTGAGGCCATGGAAGATCGCTTTCAAGGCGCGATGTCCGCGACCTATATTTTTGGTTATCGAGTGGCCTTGTTGGTGGCCGGGGCCGGGGCATTTTATCTCGCCGAGCATTTTTCCTGGGTGGTGGCGTATCAAGTGATGGCGTTATCCATGCTGGTGGGTATTGTCACCTGTCTTTTGATTGCTGAGCCAGTTTCCCAGCGTGACCAGTTGATCGATCAAGCGGAACAAGACGCTGCCACCAGGATCAGTTTTGTCAACGCCGTGGTGCAACCTTTCGCCGAGTTTTTCCGCCGCCAGGGTAAGTTCGCGCTCATTATTCTGCTGTTTATCGCCGTGTTCCGTTTAAGCGACATTGCCATGGGAATCATGGCCAATCCTTTCTATCTGGATATGGGCTACAGCAAAACCGACATTGCAGATATTGCCAAGGTGTTTGGCTTCTTCATGTCTATTGCCGGGGCGGCCATTGCCGGTTTGCTGGTGGTGAAGTGGGGTATCTTCCGCTGCTTAATGGTTGGTGCTGTGGCAGTGGCCTCAACCAACGTGTCGTTTGCATTGTTGTCGCTGGCGAGTCCGGAGCTCAGTTATCTGGCATTGGTGATTAGCGCCGACAACATTAGCGGCGGTTTTGCTGCCACGGCCTTTGTTGCCTACCTCTCGAGTCTGACCAACCGGGCATACACTGCAACCCAATACGCCCTGTTTAGTTCATTGATGACGTTGCCCGGTAAATTTATGAGTGGCTTCTCGGGGTTGGTGGTGGATAACTTTGGCTATTTCGAGTTCTTCCTGGTGGCTGCCGCGCTGGGTATTCCCGCGATTATTTTGGTTGGAGTGCTAACGCGGCACGATGCAAGTCTCACAACAAAAGCGTAGATTCTCGCCCAGGGCGCTACTGGGTTCGCCACTGATAAACGCGCAGGCTAACCTTGCCATTGATAGGGGTGATGCCCTCGTCTTTAAGCCGCTCGATCTGAATTTTTGAGTTCGGATTGGTGATTTTACCGGCGCTATTGATAACCCGGTGCCAGGGCAGTTTGGTCCCGGGTGGTAACTGGGACAGGATTTTGCCCACAAGCCGCGATTTTGCTGGCATGCCCGCTAACCGTGCGATCTGGCCATAAGTCGCAACCTTGCCATTTGGGATGCTATTTACGACTTGCCACACCACCTGCCGAGCGGT
>JBKAGC010000383.1:0-2341 GCA_046290215.1 Pseudomonadales bacterium
CAATGCAGGCTCAATGGCCGATATTGCCTTCCTGCTCCTGATCTTCTTCCTCGTCACGACAACTATCGTTGAGCCGATGACCGGGGTAAGCGCACCCTGGGCACGTCTATTGATGATGTGATGCTAGCATCACGAGCACGGTCCAATATTCGCAGTGTTAATGAAACTTTGAGCAAGGCGCACATCGACGTGACGTCGTTTAATGGCGTCGTCCTGCTCACCGGTCAGGTGCCATCTGAGGAGGCAAAACAGGAAGCAGAAAAAGCCATCGACGGCGTACGTAACGTCAGAAAAATACATAACGAGCTTGAAGTTGCTGGGCCAACCTCCATCCCCTCGCGGATGAATGACTCCTATTTAACCACTAAAGTAAAAACCGCCCTATTCGCCGATAACGATACAGAAGGGGGGCGAACTAAAGTCGTGACAGAAAACGGCGTGGTTTATTTGATGGGCTTACTAACCCGCGATGAAGCCGACGCTGCTGTAGCGAAAGCACGCGAGGTGTACGGCGTTCAGAAAATCGTTAAAGTCTTTGAGTACATCAACTAGCGAGGACTGCTACTTGATGACCTTCAGGTCAGGAGGACCTTTCTTCTTGGTCGGCTGAGGCGGCGGCTCTGGCTCAGATTCTTCTCTGGGGAACCACATGCCTTCGCCGTTTTCCTTGGCTACTATGCCCATCACCGCTTCAATGGGCGCAAATATTTCATGGGGCACACCGCCAAAACGGCCACTAAAAGCGACATATTCATCACCTATGGCCAGGTCTCTTATTGCAGTGGGGCTAATGTTAAGGACGATCTGACCGTCCTTAACATATTCGCTGGGCACAGAAGTTTCAGGCACATTGGCATCAACGATCAAGTAAGGCGTCAGATCGTTGTCCATAATCCACTCGTTAATTGCACGGAGCAGATACGGCACAGATGATGTCATTGCCATGGTACTTACCAACGCGACTACTTAGTCGCGCATATCGAGTTCGGCCTCGGACAAACTTGCCTGGAACGAATCACGATCAAACATTCGATCCATGTAATCGAGGATTGGCTTACCGTGCTTAGGTGGCAGCTCAATACCCATTTGCGGCAAACGCCACAGAATTGGCGCTACGCAGCAATCCACCAGCGTGAACTCTTCGCTCATAAAAAATGGTTTCTCAGCAAAGATTGGTGCAATCGAGATCAGGTCTTCGCGCAACTCTTTGCGCGCCTTATCAATCACTGTGTCTTTAGAACGACCCGCGATAATGGTATCCACGTGACCACACCAGTCTTTCTGAATGCGGTGAATGAACAGGCGGCTTTGGGCACGGGCAACCGGGTAAACTGGCAGCAATGGCGGGTGCGGAAAGCGCTCGTCAAGGTACTCCATAATGACCTGTGACTCGTACAACACTAGATCACGATCCACTAGCGTGGGTAGCGTGTTGTATGGATTTAAATCCACCAGATCTTCTGGCAGGTTTTTTGGATCGACATCGATGATCTCAACCGCTACACCCTTCTCTGCAAGCACCAGGCGCACGCGCTGCGAATAATGGTCATCACCGTTGGAATAAAACGTCATGGATGAGTGTTTAGCAACTACCCCCATCAGGCACCTCGTATGGTTAAAGTTTTGTGGTACTTGACCCTAAGCGGGCAGGGTCAAGCTTAATGAAATTCTTTGTGGTACTCGCGACCTAGTAACCAGGCAAACACATAGAAGAATGCCAGGAACATCAGCACGTAGATGCCCATTTGTTCGCGCTCGGCCCGAGAAGGCTCAGCAACGTAGTACATGAAGTTAGCCAGATCATAGATGACCTGATCATATTCTTCTGCACTTAACTTGCCAGAACCCTCAACCAACTCCAGTGGGTAGTGGCCACCAGCAACAATCTCTTCACCGCAAACTTCAGTGGTAATCAGATTATCGTTACCATCTCGCATTTGCCCGCCATTGGCAGCCAACTTGGGTACTTGCATACACTCAGGTCGGACTTGCATACCTTGCAAGTCGGCGAGCACATGGGGCATACCAACATTCTCGAATACCAGGTTGTTGACACCCAGAGGACGTGTGTCATCCTGATAAAAAGTGCGCATGTAGGTGTAGAGCCAATCAGGCCCACCTTTCAAATTTGCGTGCAGCGTCAGATCAGGTGGCGCGGCACCAAATGCTGACTTCGCATAATCAACACTCATGGTGTTAGTCATGAGATCACCGATTTGACTGGCTGGATTGAACACGATGTGTTCAAGCATCAAATCTTCAGGAATGCCTAAGTCTTCCGCAGTGCGCTTGTAACGCTGGTACTGCAAGCTGTGACAGCCCATGCAGTAGTTCATGTAAG
>JBKAGC010000384.1:0-2334 GCA_046290215.1 Pseudomonadales bacterium
CGACCCCGCTGACCGTGCGCGATTGCTGCCTTGTCACCGATGGCGGCGGCGCGGTGGGCAAAATGTTCGGTGAGTTCTTCAGGGGTTTTCGGTACACCATGCTTCGCCAAATAGGCTGGCGAGGCACAAAGTATTCTCTCCACCGGGGCAAGTTTACGTGCCACCATGGATGAGTCATTGAGCTCGGCGTCCCGAATCGCTAAATCAAAACCGCCCTCCACCATATCCATCACCCTATCGCTTAGATGGAGGTCGACCTGAAGATCTGGGTACAGGCCAAACAAACCATTTAAGGCGGGTATCAAATGCATCCGACCAAAAGATGCTGATGCCGCCACGCGCAATTTGCCCTGGGGTTTTAGTTCACCGGCCCCCACGGCGGATCGTGCTACTTCAATGTCTTCAAGTAGAGTGACGGCGTGGGGTAAAAATGCCTCACCTTCTGGTGTCATGGATACGCGCCGGGTGGTCCGGTGAATCAAACGCACCCCGAGGTCGCCCTCGAGCTTACCCAGATAACTGCTCGATACCGCAGCGGATAAACCCAACTCTTTGCCAGCCTGACTAATGTTCTGCAGAGCGGCAACCCGGGTAAACAATCGCACATGATCAATATTCAAACTTCAAACATCCACTTTCCCTGGTTTAGCCCCGGTGATTATATATATTTTATTGAATATAATTCTCTATTTATCGAGATTATCATCGATATTGCATTAAAGTAACCTGCCTGCTCCATTTGATACCCATACCACCCAAGTGGTGGCAAACAACAAAGGAGCGAGGTAGATGAAAGCAATGATGGTCACCACCTGGGGTGATACCACAGGTTTTACCGCCACAGACATCCCAAAACCAGAACTCAAGCCAGGTCACATCCTGGTGAAAGTTGCCGCCAGCAGCGTTAACACCGTGGATACAATGATCCGCTCAATGGGTGCTGAATTACCACTTGCCCCGGCTTTGCCGGCACTCCTGGGCATGGACTTCGCAGGTTCAGTGGTCGCAGCGGCTGACGATGTAAAAGGCTTCGCTGAGGGTGATGAGGTATATGGATGTGCCGGAGGTCTCACGGATCTGCCCGGCGCCCTGGCAGAGTACATGCTGGTGGATGCAAGGCTCGCTGCCCATAAACCCAAATCCATCTCCATGGCAGAAGCGGCAGCTATACCTCTGGTAGGTATCACGGCCTATGAAGGCTTAACCCGCGCAGGCGTCACGGCAAGGCACAAGGTTCTGGTACACGGTGGCGGTGGTGGCGTGGGTCACATCGCCATGCAACTCGCCAAAAGTATGGATGCTGAAACGTTTGCGACTTATGGTCGCGGCGAGCACAAGGGTCTGATAGAAGACTTTGGTTTCACCGCAATCAACTACCGTGACGAACAGGTTGCAGATTATGTGGCTGCCTATACAAACGGTGTTGGTTTTGATGTGGTATTTGACTCAGTGGGCGGCGAGAACATGGCAAACTCCTTTGCCGCCGCAAAGTTAAACGGTCAGGTTGCAAGTACCGTAGCCATGGTGAATTTAGACCTCACAGAGGCGCACTTTAAAGGCTTGTCATTACACGTCGTATTTATGTTAATCCCTATGTTGCACAACGTCGGTCGCAGCCAGCATGGTGAGATTTTAACAACGCTTGCCAGCCTGGTAGATACTGGCAAGCTAAAGCCCATTGTCGATTCTCCCACATACACCCTGGATGAAGTGGGCAAGGCACATGAACGACTCGAGAGCGGCCGGGCCACAGGTAAGGTTGTGATCACTATTTAGGCACCATCCCGGCATTACCAGGCACTATCCAGCCAGGCATTATGCTCAACGGACATCTCGTTGTTATTGCAGTCAGGTCATCCAAAGTAGATTTACTTTCTGGGTAACAGCACCTAAGGTCACTGCGTGGCAAACGGCAATTTTCGAGGTGTCCGTGTTGGGACTTAACTTAACTTACCAGCATCGTGATGAGCACAAATTCTTAATCACTACTGCGGCGTTTTTAGCCCTGTTGTACTTTTGCCTGACGCTTGCTCACTTCCTGCTGCTCACAGAGTCTTACAAATGGTTCTTGATTGCAGCCAGCCTTGCTACCTTTTTTATCTGCCTCGGTACTTCACTCTGGGCCAACAAGTTATCCAAGCGGAATAAGTCCATGGCGTTGATGCTGCTGATGATGATCGCCACCGCCAACAGTCTGCTTCACATTGGTCTCGCCGCTGATTTGATCCATGCCACCAATATTATTGTGGTGCTCATTGCTATTGGCATCGTCATTGCCCACCACTCGCACTGGTTGATCTGCATTGCCTTCTGTTGGGTCGGCGCAGCACTGAT
>JBKAGC010000385.1:0-2334 GCA_046290215.1 Pseudomonadales bacterium
TGGCCGCACCAACGCTTCAACTGCCGCGCAATGTAATCGGTACGCTTACCAAAGTCGCCCATGTTCACTTCATCAATATCTACTTGATGCAGCTTTGCTACCGCAGCATTGGCGGAGTCCCAAAATGCACCTCGTTCTTCCGGAGTATAGTTGCCGCCGGTGGAATCCCAGATAACCCGGCCATCAAGAAACTCCATCACGTAGAAAATCGTCCCAATCACACTTTCATCATCACAGAAAGCATAGGTTTTACCGGTAGGCACGTCAGTGTTTTGCAACGCCGTGAGTACCTTATATTCCCGGTCCACCGCATGAGCAGATTTGAGCAACTCGCCCGCTGGCTTCTTCCGTAAAACATAACGCTTGCCACCGGCACTCAAGGCATAGGTAGGATTAGATTGGCCGCCAGCAAATTCTTCAACGGTTAGCTCACCGGAATAGCCTTCCACTTCTCGCTGCATAAACGCCTGGAGCGCGTCCACATCAAAGCGATGGTGTTCCTGAACCGGAATCGTGCCCACGTTATCAAGCGATTCAAAGTCACTCATGATCTTCCCTCAAAACTGAATGATGATTCTCTTGGCTTAACCTAACGACTTCACGAGCGCGAGCGCATCATCATGGTGGGTCTTGGCTTTCACCTTTTCCATGATGTGCTTGAGCTTGCCGTCTTTACCAATAATAAAAGTGATGCGGTTGATACCCATGTACTCTTTGCCCATAAACTTCTTTAAGCCCCACACGCCATACTTTTCAGCAAGGCTGTGGTCCTCATCGGACAAAAGGTCAAAGTTTAACTTCTCTTTGTCGATAAACTTCTGCAGGCGCGCTACCGGATCAGGGCTAACGCCAAGAATGACCGCACCAGCCCGGGTGTACTGACCCTTGATATCACGCAAACCACAAGCCTGGGTGGTGCACCCTGGCGTCATGGCTTTCGGATAGAAATACAGCACCACATGCTTGTCACCGCGAAAGTCTTTTAGCTTGATCGTCTCACCAGCTTGATTCGGCAACGAGAAAGCCGGCGCCATAGCGCCAATCTTTGGTAACGCCATGGCTTACTCAACCGTCCAGGTGTGCCCGGTACGTAATAGCGCATTGAGATCAGGCTTGCCTTTCGCCTCGCGCACGGCAATGCGCTGGGAATAGACATCATCTACATAAGCGGGAGCCGGTGCTTCGTAAATAATACCCACAGGTACCGGGAACTCAGGTTGTTTCAATTCACCCAGCATCTGCGCCAGCACCTTATTGGTTTTGTCGTGAACCAAAATGTCGGCTTCCGTCACTCCATCTTCGCCAATGGTGACAATCTCCAATGACAGTGAAGCGGTATTAAGGCGGATGCCTTTCTGATTGTCCTGACCAAACAACATAGGTTGGCCATGCTCAAGCACCAGCCGTGTATCCGCTGCTTGCTTCTTGTCTTTAACGGAATCAAAAATACCGTCGTTGTACACTGGGCAGTTCTGGTAAATCTCAACAAACGAGGCACCATCATGAGCATGTGCGGCAGTTAAGACACTGGTCAGGTGCTTCATTTCAGTATCAATAGAGCGGGCTACAAATCGGGCACCAGAACCAATTGCGAATACTGCGGGAGTTAACGGCAGATCCACAGAACCATCTGGTGTTGATGGTGACCGGGTACCGACTTTAGAAGTAGGTGAATACTGACCTTTGGTTAAGCCATAAATTTCGTTATTAAACAGCAAGATGTTCAGGTTCACGTTACGACGGAGCGCGTGAATCATATGGTTACCGCCAATACTTAAACCGTCGCCGTCACCAGTAATCACCCAAACATCCAACTCAGGATTTGCTAACTTAACGCCCGTGGCAATCGACGGGGCGCGACCATGAATCGTATGGAAACCATAAGTATTCATGTAATAAGGGAAGCGCGATGAACAACCGATGCCAGAAACAAACACGCTCTTCTCTTTCGGCACACCGAGCTCAGGCATGAGTTTCTGCACGGTCTTCAATATGGCGTAGTCACCACAACCTGGGCACCAACGAACTTCCTGGTCCGTGGCAAAGTCCTTCGCGGTTAACTTTTGCACTGGTGCGTTCATGATAAGGCCTCCAACTGTGCTGCAATCTCTGCTTCAATTTCTTTGATCTTAAATGGCTGCCCTGAAATCTTGGTCATGCTCTGGGCATCAATAAGGTATTCCGCGCGAATGATCTTAACTAATTGACAGTATTCATTTCCGGGATCAGAACGCGCTTATAACCCGACAACAGTTCTTTTAAGTTGCGAGGCAACGGCCACATGTGACGGATATGAATATGGGAAACACTCTTGCCATCTTGTCTGGCGCGTTT
>JBKAGC010000386.1:0-2317 GCA_046290215.1 Pseudomonadales bacterium
GGCAACGATACCCAGCGACGTGGCCATGTCTGGTTAGCTCGCCTTGCGGGTGAACACCCAGTCATCACCAGCGGACAAATCTGGATTGAAGCGGTAGCCATCAATATCAAATGACTTAATGTCGTCGGGTTTATTGATCCGGTTATGCACGATATAGCTCGCCATATATCCGCGGGCTTTCTTGGCAAAGAAACTCAATATTTTGTAAGTGCCGTTTTTATAGTCTTTGAATATCGGTGTTACAACTCGGCCTGGTAAACGTTCAGGTCGCACCGCTTTGAAGTATTCGTTAGAGGCGAGATTGATCAGCGTCTTATTGCGATGTGCGTCTAATTCCTGGCTTAAATGATCGCTAATCATATTGTGCCAATACTCATATAAATCATTACCAGCACTGTTTTTAAGTTTGATCCCCATCTCCAGGCGGTAAGGCTGAATCAGGTCTAGTGGCCGCAGTAAGCCATACAGACCTGACAATATGCGCAAATTTTTCTGGGCGAAGTTGAAGTCCCGCTCGCTGTAATTTTCCGCCTCTAGCCCCAGATAAACATCACCACGAAATGCCAGAACGGCAGGTTTGGCATTCTCCGTGGTGAACGGTAGTTGCCAATCTTGATAGCGCTCAGCATTAAGCTCTGCGAGTTTCGGGCTAATACCCATAAGCTTGACCAGTTTCTTTGGTGTTTGCTCGCGCATGGTAGCCACTAGATCAGCGGACTGATCGAGAAACTGTGGTTGCGAATTTTTCTTGGTGTGGGGTGCGGTTTCGAAATCCAGGGTTTTCGCCGGCGAAATAACAGTCAGCATCAGTTGGCTTGGGAGAATTTACAAGGCCCCGAAGAATACTTGATTTGCGGCGCTGGCGCGAGCCTATCGGATTAGACATGGCCGGTTGGACGGGGCAAAATCGAGGTAAAAAAAGGAACGCTTGTGACCCAAAGCAGCTTAGGACGGCAACTATGAAGAATCCCTTAAAACGTTGGGATGTGTTCGTTGCGCTAATGCTCTTTCTGGCGACCATTCCAGCGGAACGTTTTGAGATATTTAGCCTGCTCGAAGATCAAACGATTTCGATTCGGCATATCCTGAGAGTTGGTCTGGCTGACCCGGAACAAACCCAGCTGCGCGAAGAAATTATGGTGGTTGCGCTGGATGAAGCGCTGTATGAGGAATACGGCAGTTTCCCGTTCCGGCGTACTGATCTCGGCACCATTGCTGAACGTCTGGCGCAATTCGGTGCGTCTGTGGTGGTGCTGGACTTTCTCATGGACTTCCGAAGCTCCTATGGCGAGGATGAGCCCACGGCGGAAATGTTTGCAAATGCCGGTAACGTCCTATTGGTTTCTTACGCGAATTTCTCCGATGGCAAATTTGTCGGCTTGTCATATCCCAATGAAGTTCTGAAAGCGTCGGCCAACACAGGTTATTCGAATCTGCAGCCAACCAGCGCCATTGTCGACAACATTGCCCGGGTTCGAATCCATAAGGCCATTACCAATAATGAGGGCGGCTGGCCAATCGCAGTGCAGGCCGTTGCCCAGCATCTGGGTGCAGAGCCAAGACTAACTGACAATGTGCTAACCATCGGTTCGATCCAGGCACCGCTAGATCAGTTTGGCGATCTTTTTATCGACTTCCCACGGCTTGATCCGGGGACTCGATACTTGTTTGAAGGTCAGGCCGGATTTTCTGCGTTAGAACTGCTGGATCTTGCCAACTATGAACTGGCGGAAGATGAAATCGAGGAATACCGCTATATCTTTGAGAACAAAATTGTTTTGGTGGGTGATACCTGGGAAGTCACCCACGATAAATTCAATACGCCGGTAGGTCCGGTGTATGGTGTCGAGATCATTGCCGACACGATCCATACTTTGCTTAACGGCGCGCCACTGAGACCAGCGAGCATGATGGTTGAAGCTGGCGCGACACTCGCGCTACTCTTGTTGCTGCTGCTAACAACTGCCATCCGCTCCTTACTCGGTCGGTTTGTCGCCATTCTCCTGGTGTTTGCTGGTTACTTTGCTGCGCTGACAGCGGTTTACATTATGTTAGGCCTGGTCATTTCTGCCTCTTACGCGCTGCTCGCCGGGGTACTTTGCGTGCTGGTTTCCAGCACTCGCTTGTATATTCTCTCAGAGAAAAGTCAGCTGGCTTCTGCCGCGGACTCCGCCGAGAGTAACCGGATGTTAGGTCTAGCGTTCCAGGGTCAGGGCCAATTAGACGCAGCATTTGAAAAGTACCGCCGTTGTCCAAAGGATGACTCAACCTTTGATCTGGTTTACAACCTAGGTCTTGATTATGAGCGGAAGCGCCC
>JBKAGC010000387.1:0-2284 GCA_046290215.1 Pseudomonadales bacterium
GGTTGTCTCCGATGTCGGCCACCCAAAGGCAGGCCCCATTGCCGTCTGGACACGGCCCAGTCATCGTACTGGCGCGCGTAGTACCAGACGATCCAGCCAATACCTGCAAGCAACAACAAAATAGATATCATGCTCCACATGAACACTCCGGCACTTGGTACATTGCCAACAAGTGGATCATGGGGCCAGTTACTGGTGTAACTGATATCGTTATCTGGGCGCTCTGTCACCGCAGCCCAGGCACTCCAAAACACAAACGCCGATAGTGCCCGGGCCTCGTCTTCTTTCAAGCTCTGATGTAATGGGAAGGCATAGTCGCGTCGTAACTCCAGATAGTCTTCGTCACCCTGAAACAAAGCACGATAGTGCTCGGCTACAATATTGATGGCTGACACCCGTTCTGCGCTGAGAGTTACTCTTTCAGAGTTTGGGTCATAAGTATTGCGGCGCATTTCTCGGCGCAGAGCAGCTTCATGCACATCTTGCTGATATTCCTTACTGGCGGTTAGGTATTTATGTTCCGCCAGGATTACAAGCATGGCCTCCGCTTCCCGCCGCAGCCAGTCTGCCGTCCAATCCGGGGCAAGATAACCGCCGTGCCCCCAAATCGACCCTTGCTGCATTCCCCCAAGTGACTGCCAGACATTCTGCCCGGTCATAATTTGGTCTCTGGTAAACACCACTTCACCATTCGCTTGCTGAAACACCACGGGAATGGGCGGCGCCTTTTGGTAGATTTCCTGACCGTAATAAAGCAAGACTCCAAACATCACGACCATGCTTAATCCGAGAATCCACCAAAGACGCCGAATCGTAAAGGTGCTGCTATAGGAATCCATAAATCACCCTGTTTGTTAGTCGGTTGCTTTTGTTGTGATAGAACCTTCTATAATCCGGTCATTCAGCAACTATTATTAAATGTATTCTAAAAGCATATTATAAGATGTACAATATATACATCTTTGGAAGTTAACTCCTCCAAGGAACATCAATGAGACTGACGCAACACACCGACTATTCCCTCCGAGTGCTTATGTATCTGGCAATTCACCCTGATCGAGTTGCCACAATTAAGGAGATCTCCGAGCAGTATCAGATTTCCAAGAATCATTTGATGAAAGTGGTTCAGAAACTAGCGCAGGGGGGATTTGTTGAGTCCCAACGTGGCCAGGGCGGCGGACTCCGATTACCACGACATGCCAGAGATATTAATCTGGGTGCGGTCGTTAGACACATGGAACCTGACTTTCATGTGGTGGAGTGTTTTCGTCCTGAAGGCAGTTGCACTATCACTTCGGCTTGTTCTTTGGCTGGCATGCTCGGGGACGCCGTGAAGCGATTCCTGGAACATCTGGATAAGTTTTCCCTGGCTGACTTAATGGGCAAGAAACAAAAGCAAGAGTTCATTTCCCTATTGCGCTTAGAATAGACGCTGGATGATGGCATCACTGTGACCAGGATTTTTGACTACGCTTTTAAGCCACTATTTTTGGTTTGCGGTGCTTCCGGCATTGTTCTGATCGCGCTCTGGTTAGCTTTCCTTAATAGCTTACTGCCCGGTTTTAAGCCGGCTATTGCTCCGGTTTACTGGCACGCCCATGAAATGTTGCTGGGTTTCGTTGGCGCAGCTATCGGCGGATTCTTGCTCACTGCCGTTGCAAACTGGACAAAGCGGCCACCTATTCAAGGATATCCCCTTGGCTTGATCGTACTTGCCTGGCTCTTAGGCAGAATCGCCATGGCTTATGGTACCACGATGCCCATGATCCTACTCACTGTTACTAATTCTCTATACTGGTTACTACTAACAGCCTTGATCGGTCGCGAGATTGTACTCGCTGGCAATCATCGAAATCTGGTTGTAGTTTTATTGTTACTGGCATTTTGTGCCACTGCCATGATCTTCCCCGTTTACCCCTTCTATTCTGCTAGATTCGCCATCGCCCTGGTTTGCCTGATGATAATGCTCATTGGTGGCCGCATCATTCCGGCATTCACAACCAATTGGCTCAAGCTGAATCAAGTACCTGGCAAAGAGCCCCAGTCGTTCAATCAGTTTGATCGGCTCACCATGATTGCGACAGTGCCGACTCTGCTCGCCTGGGCTATTGCGCCAGACCATGCGATTACAGGAGCGCTATTAACCAGCGTCGCCGTCATGCACTTTTATCGGCTTAGCCGTTGGCGTGGTCTGGCAACTGCAAAAGAACCCTTGCTATTGGCTTTACATCTCGGATACGCATGGTTACCCCTTGGCTTATTGTTGCTGGGTATAGCAACTTTC
>JBKAGC010000388.1:0-2273 GCA_046290215.1 Pseudomonadales bacterium
CGGGGCATTGGTAGCTAATACTGATGGTGTATTAAGCGGTACACCGCCCTGGGCATTACCAATTTGTGGGCCTAGTGCTGTGATGGTTGTACCAAACTGGGCCAGCACTGGCGCTTCGGCATCTAGTTCTACCTGAGAGTTTACCCGGGTAGTCTGACGCGGCGCGAGGTTGCCGGTTTCGATAAACACATCACCAAGAATGCCGCCCACCGTGCCTTGATCATTGGCGGTAAAGCCCTGCAACCTAGACCCGGCATTGTTCACCACAAAACCATCTTTATCCAGACCAAACAAACCAGCACGGGTGTAAGATGTGACGCCTTCCTCTTCCAGAATAAAAAAGCCTTCACCGTCAATGGCCACATCTAGACTGTTACTGGTAAAGCTAATGGTGCCTTGTTCAAACTGTTGCGACACTTTGCCTACCTTTACACCAGAACCAACCTGGTCAGCACCAGAGGCAAAGTTACTGGCCGAGAAAACATCAGCAAACTCTGTGCGTGACTCTTTAAAGCCCACGGTGCTGGCATTAGAAATATTGTTACCAGTGATTTTCAGGTCGTTTGAGGCTGCTTTTAAGCCGCTCAATGCAGTACTAAATGGCATAGTCTATTCCTCGCCCTTATAAAATTTCTTCAACATCAAGCAGAGGCACAGCGCCCTGCCCTTGAATATTCAGCAGCACGCTGCGATCCGGGTTAATACTGACGCTATCGACATTGGCTGACAGGGCCAGATCAATTTCTTCTGTCGCGCCATCAATATCTGCTTCAGCAGTGAACTGATACTCACCTTCTGGGTAAGGCACACCATCAGCATCCTTGCCGTTCCAGGCAAAACGAATGTCACCACGTGTTTGACTGCCCAGTTCAATCTGGTCGATAAGCACACCTGCACCATTGGAGATGTTCAGCTTTAAGTCGGTGGTGCTGCGATCGAGTTTAATGCTGCCAGAGATTTCACTTCCCTGAGCCAAAAAGCTCTTGTCAGACAAGATGTGCACCTTGCGGCCCACCAGTGCAGACGCTTGCAAAGCCTGGCTGGACTGCAAGCTACTGGACATCACCTCAACGGTGTTGTTTAGATTCTCAATGCCCTCAACGGAGCTAAACTGCGCAAGTTGCGCAATGAACTCGCCGTTTTCCTGCGGATTGAGCGGGTCCTGGTTATTGAGCTGCGCCACCATCAGTTCGAGAAAGGCATTCTTATCCAACTCTTTGGAGTTCTCCTGCGGTTTAATCGCGAGCTCCCGGAGCAGCGGATTGGTTGCAGTACTGGTATTGATATCGGTCATGTTGTTATTCCTGATCTAAATCCGCTTATTGGCCGAGGGTAAGCACACGTTGCGCCAGAGTCTTGGCTGTATTCATGAGCTCTACGTTCATTTGATAGCTACGGGAGGCTGAAATCATATTGGTCATTTCTTCCACCACATTGACGTTAGGGTAGGTCACATAACCTTCTTCATTCGCCATAGGGTGATGTGGTTCATATTGAAGGTTATAAGGCGCATCGCTCTCAACCACACCCAGAACCTTAACACCGCCGTTAGTATCGAACACACCTTCTCGCTCACGGATAAAGGCATCATCGAAAATGGCTGAGAACACAGGATGTCGCGCTTTATAAGTTTCATTGACGCTACTGGCCACAGACTGGGCGTTAGCCAGGTTACTAGCCGTGGTGTTTAGGCGGACTGACTGCGCGCTCATGCCAGTACCGGTGATATTAAAAACGTTATACAGAGACATTAGACGCTTCCTTATCCTTGCTGGCCACGAATGGCGTTAGACAAACCGCGGAATTTGCTACTCAAAAAGGTGAAGCTGGTTTGGAACTCAATGGCATTACGCATGAAGTTAGTTTCTTCAAGCTCCGGGTCTACCGTATTGCCGTCCAGCGAGGGTTGCAGCGGCGTGCGATATTTCAATTCGGAGTTGAGTGATTCCAGCCGGCCGTTCATATGGCCTGCTCGCGTGGTGCGCAACTTAACCTGAGAGCTTTCGGCATTTGCCAGCACATCGGCAAACTTCATATCGCGGGCCTTGAACCCAGGGGTATCGGCGTTCACCAGATTATTGGCTATCACTTCGGAGCGACGCGCACGGTACTCAAGTGCGGAGGTATGAATGCCAAGGGCGTTTGCAAAGTTGATGGTCATGGTGTTTCCAGCTTTGTAACTGATAACATGTATAGAGCAAAGCCCGTGCCAAAAGATTAGTTGTTATTTTTCAATGAGTTAGGGAATCTAAGGATTTGCCGCAGCGGCAACC
>JBKAGC010000389.1:0-2252 GCA_046290215.1 Pseudomonadales bacterium
GCGTCAGCATGTTCGAGGCCCTCCATGGCGTGCGGCCGTTCGAGGACTGTTATCCAGCGTACCTGCCGTGGTGGATATTGCCACAATGGCATTAGCAACCGCACCGCCATTGCCGTCTGTAACGGTAACGGTCACCGTGCCTGGATTACTTCGACTGATGGTAGAACTGTTATCCGGTGTCGAAAGCGTGAAGCTCACTTGCACCGATGCCGACCCAGCACCAGTGGCACCACCATCGCTTTGAATACCGACACTATTACTGGTGATTTGCGTACCGTCCACAGTCGCGGTGGCTGTGGCAGTACCAGCATCTGCAGTGGTACCGGCACCTAAACTTACCGTGGCAATACCTGAAGCGTCGGTTAAGTCATTACCGGTTGCCGGCGTTAAGACGCCCACTGTAGAGGTAAAGTTAACAGGCGTATTGATTATTGGGTCACCAGCGCCATCTAGTAGCGTGGCTCGAATAGTCACCGCGGTATTGCCGCTAACGTTGCTGGTAGCAGCCCCTGAACCGTCAACAATTTCGAGTGTTAGTGTTGGCGTACCTGTATTACCGCCGGTATTACCGTCACCGCCGGTGCCACCACCTGCACCGCCCCCCCCTGAGCTGCTGCCGCCGCCCCCGCCACCACAAGCAGCGAGAAACAGGGTAAGGAATGAAAGCACTAAAAACCTTGGCAGGTGACCGCGCATGCGTCTTTTCTCCTAAACAATCTTATTCACCAGCCCTTGAGCTGGATATATTATTCACCGAACCTTAAAAGATGTATTTGGATTTATCAATAAAAATCATGTTCTTAACTGAATTTGTTGCGACATAACGTGAACAAAATCTAGTAAATTGAACATCTGTATCTGAGGGCGCGGGAATTAGCCTATTTTGCCGCCAAATCCACTTTGGCGGCGCATCATTACGACTAACGGTAAGGCTTTTAGATGGAACGCGGCTAGCTACCGCGAATGGTTCTGACCCCTCGGGCCCAGGGCTTTTGCGCCCGCAAAGCTGCCTCAAGCTGAGGAATTGCGTTTACAGCTGCATCACGGTCGGCATAACGACCATAGGTGAGCACAAACCACGGCTGATTCAAATGCCGAGTTTCAAAATAACCAAAGTGCTCGAGACCAGGGTGCTTCGCCATAAATGTGCGAATACTGCCCTCATCGTGGGATCCAAGAATTTGTAGGGTATAAGCTGCTGGATCTGCTTGCTGTAGCCAATCCGCCTGGGTCAGCGCTGATACTTCTCGCTGTAACTGACGGCCAGGTTCAATGGGTGTTAGCTGACTGGTGGCGCGCCGCGTACCAGCCGCCGTTGCCGGCAAATTGTTTATCCAGGCGTTGGGATCTTCATTGGCTAGCTGAACTGGTGCATTGAGTTCTTTGGCAATGGCCTCCTGAACTGGTTCGGGTGTTGGCTGAGGCAGGTTTTCTTCCACAGTGGGGTCTTTTGCCAGGGCGGCAGGTTCTGCCTTGGTCACCATACTAGTCACCATACTCGGCTGGTCCGCCTCCGGCCCAGCATCTGTGACAGCACTGGTTCCAGCTCCTTTGTTAATCAGTGGCGCATTGGCATTAGCCCTGGTACTCACCTGCTCAACCTCATCCCCTGGATGTTTGGGTGCAATAGCCACGGTTTGAATAGCAGTATTGTCTTTCGGAATCAGGGCAAAACCACCCACAACCACCGCCAAAAACAGTATCAACATAGACATGTGTGCCAGCGGCAGACCGAGGTTACGACGCTCTATGGTGGTTAGTTCAGCCAGCAAGCTATCGGCTTTTTGTAAATCGCTCTGACTTTCGCTCAGCACCCGATCGATGTCCGAGTCACTAACTTTGACTTCCTGGCGAGCACGCTGGTGTAGCAGTTGTTTCACATCCCGCGCATCGAGTTTCCGCACCGTGGTGTGGAGGACGTTATTCACTCGCTCACCCAGTTTGCGCACTAAACTGGTCTGGCTAAACAAGGTCAAGCCAAAGCCCAGCTTACCGGCCAATGCACAAATCATCGCCAGTTGCCTTTCCGCCACATGCTCGCAGCCCGTCAGAATTAGCAACGGGCGCACAGTCTGAGACCGCACAAACTGAGCCAATCCAGCCTCTGGATTGTCGGCAGTTACGCCAAAACCGTGATTCACGGCAACATAAATATCCGTCAAACCCTCGCCCAAGTCAGCCGCCGCCATGACCGCAACGGGACAAACATCGTTGCAGGCATTGAATAGTTGCAGGGCTTGCTGTTCCTGATG
>JBKAGC010000390.1:0-2239 GCA_046290215.1 Pseudomonadales bacterium
TTGCGAACTATGCTGCATTGCCGTCCTACCAGGCGATGTTTGAGCGCGAGGGTGCAAACGGTCCAGGTGATGTGGCTCTGGTAGGCACTAAAGACGAGGTGCGAGAAGCCATTGCCTTGATGGCACAAGCAGGCACCACGGATTTTTCCGCAACGGTGTATGCGGAAACTGCTGAAGAAAAGGCGGCCACTTTTGAGTTTCTTAGTGAGCTTGCCGCTGCCTAGTAGCGGCTTTGTGACAACCGGCTTTGCTAAATTCGGTAGCGGGCGATTTGAATGTCGTCTTCGCCAAGATCCGCAAAATTATCCGCCACCCGCGCCTTAATGTAGTCACGCCAGGAGAAGGCCCGATACCTGGCAGTCTGGTTTGACGCCGCGGTATGCAAACCGAGAGGTTCAATCACTGCATCATTACGCGGTTGGTAGAAAAACGGTGTGCTGTAGCGGGCCTTGCCTGTCATGGGTAAAACCCTGTGGACCGCGGCTTTATAAACGTCGTTGGTTTGCACCTGCAAAGTATCGCCAAGGTTCACCACAATGGTGCCGGGCACCGGAGCCACATCAATCCAACCGTCCTCATTGGAAAGGGCTTGAAGACCGCCGGTGCTATCCTGAACTAACAAGGTTACCGTGCCGGGGTCAGTGTGATGATGTAATGCCATGTCACCCAGCGCATTGACGCTGGCTTGTTCTGTTGGCTCAAGCGGGTCCTGGGTAGGGTAATAATTTAAACGCATTGAGCTTGTGTGCTGCTCACCATAGTCCACATCCACACGCTCTGGTGGCAAGCCGAGACATTGGTAGACTAATTTTGTGGTGGTTTCCGCCAGCTTTGTACAAGCCTGGAAATAGTCGCTCATCACCTGTTTAAACTCAGGTAATTGCTCTGGCCATTGGGAGCGAATCGCATTGTTTTTAGACTTATAACCGCCAGCCTTAAAATCAAACACTTCCTTTAAGTCGCGTTTTTGCTTGGTGAGCTCACGATCATAATAGCCAAGGGGGTTACGTTCGGTGCGAAGTAATTCCAGTTTTTGTGCTCTTGGCAGATCGAAGAACGCTGCCATGGCGCGCCACATGGCGTCAAGGTCAAGCCCATGGTTGCTCAACAGGAAAAAGCCATGGTCCCGGCAGGCTTGATCGAGACGTTGCATTTGTTCGCGATCACCTTGCAGCAGCGCGTTTAAATCAAGCGTGGGTACTTTACTCATAGGATATTGGATTAGTTTTGTGAATGAGTGTGGCATTGAAAGAGCGCTGAGTATAGGTGGTATGCTGGCCCATTTTGAGGGAGCAATACTATGAAGTTATATACCGGAGACCTGAGCCCGTACTCGGCGAAAGTACGTATGCAAATTTACGCCATGGGTATTAATGATATTGAGTTTGAGCTGCCGGTGGCATTTTACATGGGCAAAATGGCCGAAGTGTCGCCCATTGGCCGCATTCCTGCGCTGGAAACTGATGAGGGAATAATCCCAGAGTCTGAGGTGATTGCTGAGTATCTCGACGACTTGTATCCCGAGCAAGCGCTATTGCCAAAAGACCCATACGCTCGCTCCCAGGTTCGCTTGCTGTCGCGCATTGCGGATATTTACTTAATGAACAATATCTTTATGGTGCTGCCGCAGATTCCACGGGGGACCCGTAACGAGGCCATCCGTGATTTATTAATCGGCCAGGTTAACCGAGGGATGGGCGCATTAGAAAAACACCTCACAGACTCTGCTTTTGCAGTTGGTTCAGAGCTGACCCGGGCCGACTGTTCTCTAGTGCCGGCGTTGTTTTTATGCGAGCACACTGTGCCAAGGCTCGATGTGGAAAACCCTATTTTAGGCACAGAAAAAGTGGCCGCTTATTGGCAGCGAATTCAAACCAACGAACACGCTGCGAAGGTGCTCGGGGAAATGCAAAAAGGTCTCCAAGAACGTTTAGATGGCACGGAAAAGAAACGTCTTGAAGCAGCCATTGCCGCGGCAAAAGCCAAATAGTTAGCCCAGCATGGTATGGAGCTGCTCGATGGCGCCATCCATGCTCTCGGCAATAAACTGCTCGAACTGTTCCGGTGCCACGGTGGTTCGCCAGTGCATGGTGGTGCCGTCTGCACTGGCTTTGACTTCAATCTCGGCTACGTGTGACTCAAGCGGGATGGGGGACTCAATACAACTGTACTGCATGGTCATGGCGGCATCATCCAGTGCAAGAATTTGCTCTTTGATTGAGCCAGCGCCAGGTAGTGA
>JBKAGC010000391.1:0-2234 GCA_046290215.1 Pseudomonadales bacterium
GCCGGATTTGATAACAATCCACCGCTACATTTGGCGCGTCTCGTTTCAGGCGACCAAAGATGTAAGGCAACAGAATAGATTGGCTAAGGTCGGTCATTGAGATCCGAAAGCGCTTTTCAGAAGCCATCGGGTCAAATGCCTCGCTCTCCTGGACGCTAGAGCGGATTAAGCCGAGCGCCTGGCGTACTGGCCCGACGATATTCTGTGATACCGGCGTTGGTACCATGCCGTCAGCGGTGCGAACAAACATGGGGTCGTTAAATAGGTTGCGCAGCCGTGATAGGGAGTTCGACACAGCCGGCTGGGTAATGCCGATGATTTCACCTGCGCGGGTGAGGTTACCTTCAGTGTAGATGGCGTCGAAAACGACAAATAAGTTTAGGTCTATATCGCTAAGCTTCATAATTGCTCTGGTGAATGATCATTTCGTTTAATTACGGATCAAAAATAGAATTGATGATCCTTATAGTAATGCAATTAACGCCGGTTTGAGAAGTCCCAGTTTTTCTCCATGAACTGTACGCGGCAAAGTGTGGTCAGGGGGCTAGGCTAATGAGACAATACGCGTCGCCGCAGATCACCTGCGCGCCGCATGAGCAGCATGTAACGGAACAGGATTATGAGTGAAATCAGAGCGACTCGACGCTTGCCCTTTGGCTTTGCCAAGCGTCATGGGGTGCTGATGCTGCCTGAAGAAGGCCAAAACGGTATTGAAGTGATTTATAAGGACGGTGTGACACCCCAGGTACTGGCTGAAGTGCGCCGGGTGGCCGGGCGTAAGATCGCGCCCCGCGCCGTGGATATTCCTACTTTCGATAAGCATTTATCCACCACCTACCAAAATGACTCCGGCGAAGCCATGCAAATGATTGAAGGTCTAGGTGAAGAAATGGACCTGGGCACTCTGGTGGATGCCTTACCAGATAGCAGTGATTTGCTGGAGCAGGAAGACGATGCGCCGATCATCAAGTTGATTAACAGTTTGCTCACCGAGGCGGTAAAAGTGGATGCCTCGGATATTCACGTGGAAACCTATGAAACCCGTCTGGTGGTGAGGTTTCGAGTGGATGGAGTGTTACGCGAGGTCGTCAGCCCCAGGCGGGCCCTGGCACCACTGCTGGTATCTCGCATCAAGGTCATGGCCAAACTCGACATTGCAGAAAAGCGCTTACCTCAAGATGGCCGTATTTCCGTTCGAGTGGGCGGTAAAGAGGTGGATGTACGGGTATCGACCATTCCCGCAAGTAACGGTGAGCGAGTGGTGATGCGTCTACTAGATAAACAAGAAGGGCGCCGCGATCTGACCAATATGGGCATGAGCCGCGGTGATCTGGAAGCCATGCAGGAACTGGTGAAGAAGCCCCACGGGATTATTCTGGTCACTGGTCCAACTGGCTCTGGTAAATCGACAACCCTGTACGCCTGCCTTGATAAGTTAAATGACCGCAGTCGCAATATCCTCACGGTTGAGGACCCAATTGAATATGACGTCGAGGGTATTGGTCAGACTCAGGTCAACACCAAAGCGGACATGACCTTCGCCAAGGGCTTGCGGGCTATTTTACGCCAGGACCCAGATGTTGTGATGGTGGGGGAGATCCGCGACTTTGAGACTGCAGATATCTCGGTACAAGCCAGTTTAACCGGTCACCTGGTACTGTCTACGATTCACACCAACACCGCCATTGGCGCTTTAACTCGCTTGGCCAATATGGGCGTGCAACCTTACCTCTTGAGTAACAGTATTGTCGGGTTGGTAGCGCAGCGGTTGTTGCGAGTATTGTGTCCAGACTGCCGTGAAGCCTATCAGGCAGACGAATATGAGTGTAATTTGTTAGGGGTTGACCCGGCCACGCCACCAACCATTTATCGTGATGTTGGCTGTGAGAAATGCGCTCATGAAGGCTATCGGGGCCGGCAGGGTATTTATGAAGTCGTTACCGTGGACGATGATTTGCGGCGCATGATCCACAGCGGCGCGTCTGAATTAGATCTCGAACAACAGGCCCGGCACAAGTCCACCAGTATCCGTGAAGACGGCATTGCTAAGGTGCTAGCGGGTGTTACTTCCATCGATGAATTACTCCGCGTTACCAGCAAAGAGTAATCACCAGCACCCTAATTATCATTATTTGGTTGTAGTTAATTGGCAGCATTTGAATACATCGCCCTGAATCAAAAGGGTCGTGAAGAAAAGGGAGTGCTTGAAGCTGACGGCGTCCGCCAGGTGCGGC
>JBKAGC010000392.1:0-2228 GCA_046290215.1 Pseudomonadales bacterium
GTCCGGAGTAATTCCATCTCTGTCCGGCTTGCAGCCATATTGCCGATATTAAGCGTGTCATCGCCATGGCCATGGCGACACTGCTCAGTTGGTTTGCCCATCTCGCACGCAAAGAATTGATGGACAACCAGGACAGACTGGCACTGGAGCGAGATATCGCTGTAGAAAACGAGGACAAGGCCATCGCACAGGCCAATGCAAAAAGCGCTTTTTTGGCTGAGATGAGCCACGAGCTGCGCAGCCCTCTTACTGGCGTGCTCGGCATGCTCGAACTGCTCGCCGATACCAGGTTGGCTCCTAAACAGGCAGAATATGTCGGGACCGCAACCCAGAGTGCAGAGTCGCTCCTTAGCCTGATCAACGACATTCTCGACTTTTCCAAGATTGAAGCTGGCAAGCTGCAAGTTGAACAGACCGAGTTCGATTTACCCAGGTTGATTCACGACACCATACAGGTGCATCGCTACGCGGCTGAAGCAAAAGGTTTACGGCTTTTAACCGAATCACCTGATTTGCAAAATCCCAATTTCCTTGGCGACCCCCTGCGCATCAGCCAGATTCTTCACAATCTGCTGTCCAACGCCGTCAAATTTACCCGCGCCGGCGCCATCGAAGTGAGTTACACCGTGACTGCGCAGGGCGATAACTCGCAACTGGACGTAGCCGTTAGAGACAGTGGTATCGGCATTGCCGGCGATCGGCTGGAGAGCTTGTTTAAGTCTTATACCCAGGAAGATGCAAGTACCAGTCGCAGATTCGGCGGTACCGGTCTTGGCCTCGCGATCACCAAACGATTGTGTCAATTGATGTCAGGTGACATCACGGTCTCGAGCCAGAAAGGTCATGGCGCAACGTTTAGATTCCACATCCCACTCAAAGCCGGTCAGGCTCGCCCCGTTCAGAGCCCGGAGACTTCTCAACGTAGAGCCGAGGCACGCCTCAATAATCCCCATGTACTGCTGGTCGAGGACAATATGATTAATCAACAGGTCATATTGTCGCTGTTAGAAGGCATCACCACTCGCGTGGATATTGCAAATGATGGTCTGGAGGCCCTGGAGCGACTTTCGGAGCAAGATGATTACGATCTAGTGCTGATGGATTGTGAAATGCCGAACCTGAATGGCTATGAAGCCTCAGAACGAATCCGCAACGGAGATGCAGGCAGCACCTACACGGACATACCCATCATCGCCATGACTGCCAACGCCATGGAAGGAGACCGGGAAAAGTGTCTGGCCGCGGGTATGACTGATTATTTATCGAAACCTGTGAGCGTGCCCCAACTTAAATCAACCTTACAACGCCACGCCTAGCACCATATCCCCTTATGGCCGCTTACAGTACACTCTGCGATTGATAGTTAATTGAATACTGTATTTTGAAAAACGTCATATTCGACAACGACATTGGCATTGACGATGCCATGGCATTACTGTTCTTACACTACTCACCGGAGGTGAACCTTGTTGCAATCACCACTGGCTATGGCAATGCCAGCGTCGCCGATACCACTCGCAATGCCCTCTATGTGAAAGAGAAGTTTGCCATCGCCGCACCTGTGTTTGCCGGTGCCGATGAGTTCCCATTTAACGGTCCAATAAAGTCATACCCGGATTTTGTTCACGGCAAAAACGGCCTCGGGGATATTGAGATACCCGAGGTTAGGTCACAAGCCGAGCCACTCCACGCCGCCGACGCCATCATCGAATTGGTGAAGCAGCACCCCGGGGAAATTTCAATCGTTGCAGTTGGCCGCATGACCAATGTGGCCCACGCACTAGAAAAAGCACCAGAAATAAAACCCTTGATAAAAGAAATCATCGTCATGGGCGGTGTGTTTGGTTACAACGGTCATCGCGGCAATGTTACTCCGGTCGCGGAAGCCAATATTATTGGCGACCCATTTGCTGCCGATGCGCTGTTTACTTCCGGCGTGCCGATTACCATTGTCGGGCTGGACGTAACAGAAGAAATTCATATGACGGCTGAATACCTTACGGGGGTGTGCGCCAATGCCGGGGAAGCAGGCAAATTCATCGAAGCCATTTCTGCCTATTATCTGGATTTTTATGAAGACCGCCTGGGAGATAGGCAGTGCCCCATGCATGACTCCAGTGCCGTCGCGTTTTTGCTGCGCCCAGATTTGTTTAAAACCAAATCTGCTGTGGTGCGAGTAGCAACAGCAGGGATCGCCATAGGCCAGACCATTAGCGGCGACGGTCTTG
>JBKAGC010000393.1:0-2226 GCA_046290215.1 Pseudomonadales bacterium
TGCAGACCGTGGGGCTGGCGCTGGCGACGGACCTCGTCAAGGCGACGGCTTAACTGAACTTGTCATCGTGGACTCGATGCATGAGCGCAAAGCCTATATGGTGGCCGAGTCTGACGGTTTTATTGCCTTGCCCGGAGGGTTTGGAACCCTGGATGAATTGTTCGAAACCTTAACCTGGGCACAACTTGGTTATCATCATAAGCCCATTGGTATTCTGAATGTGCAGGGTTACTTTGATGACTTGCTGGTGTTTTTGCAGAACGCGGTGGCGAAACAGCTAATAAAGCAACAGCACGTGGATATGTTGTTGGTGGCTAAGACCAGCGCGGAACTGTTAGAAATGATGACTCAATTCCAACCAGTGACCACCAGGAAGTGGCCCTAGCCGTTGCAGCTTACAATGTGCTTTTGACGTTGATAGAAACGTCGCTGGTGTCCACTTCTGGTTCATCACGGTTGGTCAGCGGGAAGGCAAAGTCGATGTGAATAACTCGCGCTGAGTCTGACTTACTCGAGGCCAGGCGAATTCCAACCCCGGCACTGGCCAGGTAGTCATCGGCAAAACCTTCATCCACATCAGGATCCCAGGCGCGGCCCACATCAATAAATACGGCAAAACCTAAATAGGCCAGGTTAAATAGGTGGTAGTTAGTGTACTGACGTTCCTCTAAGGTCAGGACCACACGGCGATCGCCGCTTTGCAAACGTCGATCAAAACCGCGGACGCCGGAATCACCACCAAGCAAAATTTGCCGATGGCTGTTGAGGTTCTCAGACCAGGTTAGATTGAGTGCGGCATAAAAAGAACGATGAGTGGTTTGGCTACGAAAGTAGTTAATGCCGTAGTGCACCACCACATCTTCAGAGGCGCTAGTATCCTGGTTGTATAAACCTTCCCACTGTAAGTAGTGGCGCAACAATATTTTCTCATCATAGCGGATGGTGTCATCGAAGCGGCCGTTAAACACCCAACGGTCGGCGTTGCCACCAAAAGACTCCGGAGCGTAACCGAAACTAGCGCGGAAGGTATAACCCAGGTGTAGATCCTCGGTGCGATTGATTTCGTCGAGATTGAAGGCAGTGGTGTAGTTGTCTTCAACTCGCTCAAAGCTGATGAACGGGTAGGATAACTCTTGTTCAATGGGCAAGGTCGCAGGTAAAGGTAAATCATCTGCCGCGTTAAACTGATCGTGACGGTAGCGATAGCCAAATTTCCAGCGGTTGGTAAAGCCGTTTTGTAAGCCGTTGGACACGCCGTAGAAGGCGCTAAAGTCATCGATATTGTGTTCTACTTCGGTGACGTCTTCGCTACGAAAATACTGGGTATCCACTCGCTCTGTACTATTCACACTAAAGCCCCAGGCGCGTTTTGAATCCAGGGCAAAAAACGGCAAGGTCAGGCTGGCGGCGTATTGATCACCGTCGTCGCTATCTTGTAGCAGTACGCCCGCTTGAATTCGGCTGCTACCGAGGTTTCTATCGCGAAATGAAAAGCTGGTGGTGCGCCGTTCATCGTCCTTTTCTGACTCAATCGCGATCTTCTGGCCATTGCCAAACAGGTTGGTTTCCCCCAGACCCAAGCGGTAGTCATTTTCACCGCCGGATCGAGAGAAAGATGTGTCGATGGTCAATGACCAGACATCTCTGGCTATGACTTCAAGGTCAACGTCGTCGTCGCACACCGCGGTTAAACGAATATCGGCATCATATAGATGGCCAAGATCCCGCAGCAGTCGAGCGGATTCCGCTACTTTACGAGCGTCGTAGACATCACCGGAGTCAAACAGTAGCTGTTCGCGGATGTGTTGTTCCTGGGTTTGCACATGAACCCGGTTGGCCCAGCGATACAACCAGTTGTTTTCATCCTCATTTGACTCATCGAAAATGGGCAAGCGAGTCACGTGAACATGGCGCACTTGCTTGTCCGTTAGGTCAATTAGTGCTTTGCGGTGGAAGTCATAACTCGGTGTAGCCGGTTCAAAGGTTTTCTTGCAGCGATCAGGATCAATTTCTGTTAGGTAAGTTTCAGCAGTATCTGCGTGGCTAGTGGGTGCAATCAAGCCGGCCAGCATAACGGGCAAGCAACGATTAAAAAGTAACCGATTTAGTAGCAAAACGAGGGTGGCCCTGATCTTGAATATTGTATGTTTTTATTTAAGCGCAAAGATTAAAACACGGCAAAGTGTCGCTGGTCACTTAAAGATTGGCTTAAGTAGCCTGATACCG
>JBKAGC010000394.1:0-2226 GCA_046290215.1 Pseudomonadales bacterium
GTTTTCAGGCGGTCGTGTATGGCCTCTGGCTTGTCGTGGGAGATTACGCGCCTGTCGCGCTTCGTGCCTTGTTGATGATCCCTTGCGCATACTTGATGCTGAAGCTGTTACATCAAGATGACCTGCGCAGGGTTAATTCGATTCACATGGTGCTGACCATGTTGCTGGTCTATATGCTCGCCCTTCGGCTGGGCGCTGTGAGACCGCACCTTGCAACCCTGCTCTTTATAGCCACCTTTTTGTACATCATGTTGTACAGGGAAAAGTGGTTTCCCTGTTTGCCGTTACTCGCTATCTTCTGGGTCAATCTTCATGGCGTTGGCTGGGCGATTGGGGCTGTGATTTGCGGCTCTTACTTCGTGACGCAACTGGTTTGTCGCTGGCAGTTGGGTCAGCCCCTTAAGCCTTCGCTTTGGTGGGTGGTTGCCTGTGCGCCCGCCATATTGGTGAACCCCTGGGGGATCTATGTGTTGCCGACGCCGTTTCTCACAGAGCAAAGTTTAAGTTTGCTGATTGGGGAGCTGAGACCGTTAGAGCTGAACTTGAACTGGCCAGTGGCGCAAGGCCTTGCTTACCACCCCACCATAGTGGTTTTGTTGGGATTTTATTTTACTGCGCTGTTCACTTTAAGACGTGAGTGGCTGCAGCACTTGTTTCCAATCTTAATTTCCCTGGCAAGTTTTGCTCTGTTTCTCCGGGGGCAGCGCTTTGTCTGGGAATGCATGTTGCTCTGTACACCGATGCTTGCAATCTACGCGGCGCGATTTAATGATCTCGGCCTGGCAAAAGCCCGGTTTATGGGCGGTGCTGTAACAAGCGGCATACTGCTATTTAGCCTGCATTCGGTTTATGAGGCCAAAGACACCTACCCAATCGGTTATGTTTACCCTGAGGGCACGACAGCTTTTTTAAGAGAGCTAGAACTAAACACCGAATACGCCTTACCTCCGACACTGGCAGGATATGCCGAGTGGCACCTGACACCTGGCTATCAAATACATTCCGATATGCACTTTCCGCCGTTTACCGCCGCGAAACACTTTGAGATCCGCTCAATTCAGTATTCAAAGGCTTCGTTTAAGCGGTTTGTTGAGTCTTATAGACCCGGCCTGATTGCAGTGTATGTGGAGTCCGCCGGGTTTGCGGATATTGCCCGATCCCAGGACTATCGACCGATTATGTTCGATCATCGGTTGGTGCTGTATGCCTCGGCAGCAAAGCTGCCTGAGTTGGTAAGCAAGTACGAACTTACAGCCACCAACCCCTTTGACCCGTATAAGGTTGCCGGCAACTATCTCGATATTGCTGAGCAAGAGATGCGCCGGGTCATTCAACACGATCCAAAGAATCATGTGGTTCGATCTGTTCTCGCCGATGTGTTAATTGAGCAGGGGCGATTGCAAGAAGCCGAAGCGCTGTTGTTAGAAGAGTTTGTTGCCGTGAGTGGTCGCCTGCAGTTTCAAAAAGGTCGTTTGTACCGTGCGCGAGAAGATTTCAGCGCAGCAAGTCTGGTGCTAGAACAAGCCTATCGAACCTTACAAGAACCAAAAGTAGGTTTGCTCGCCGCCGATTCTGCATTTGTCAGTGGTAACCCAGGGCATGCGTATGACCTTTATGCCGCTGTACTCAATCCTTATCTGGATGTGGAATATGACCTTAAACACATCTATCAGTACGCGCTTTCGGCTTTGCTCGCAGGTAAGGTGAGTCGCGCTCGTGACCTGTATGATGTGATGGTCACGATTGACGGCCACAATGGCGTCAACCTGAGCGATGACATGCGGCAACTAGACAACTTGATCAAGGAACAAGAATGAAAGCTCTTGACCGCTTTCTACAAGACTGGCGCATCAAAAAAGCAGTAGAGCACTTTGCCGCAAACGATAAGATCCTGGATGTGGGGACTCACGATGGGGCTTTGTTTTTACATGCCGGTGGTGAGGGTTCCATTGGTGTGGACCCAAATCTGGTTGAAACAAAAACCGGCACGGCGGCCACTTTCGTCAAAGGCTACTTTCCTGGGGATGTTGCGGGTAAGGACTTCAATGCCATTGCGCTTCTGGCGGTGATTGAGCATCTCGATAATGAGACCCAACTGCAGCTCGCCAAAGATTGTTTTGCTTACCTAAAGCCGGGCGGCAAAGTTGTGGTGACAACACCGTCGCCTTTTGTCGATAAGATTCTGGATGTGCTGTTTTTCTTGCGCATTATTGATGGCATGGGTGG
>JBKAGC010000395.1:0-2187 GCA_046290215.1 Pseudomonadales bacterium
GACTGTTGGCGTGACTGGCATCGATCATCAGTCGCGCTGGTAGGCCGCTCTTTTTCAGCAATGCGGCAGTATCTTCAACGGAAAACATATCGTAGTTTGGCTGCTTACCGCCGCGTAAAATCACATGGCAATCTTCATTGCCGCCGGTTTTAAAGATGGCAGAGTGACCACCTTTGGTAACGGATAAAAAATGGTGCGGGTTAGATGCAGACTTGATGGCGTCGATTGCCAACTGAATGCTGCCGTCGGTACCGTTTTTAAAGCCCACAGGGCAAGACAGGCCGGAAGCTAACTCGCGATGTGTTTGGCTTTCGGTAGTGCGAGCGCCGATCGCGCCCCAGCTAATCAAATCGGCAATGTATTGCGGGCTGATCAGGTCCAGGTATTCAGTGCCACAGGGCACCTGCATGTCATTTAAGTCACGCAATAAAGAGCGCGCGAGATTCAAACCTTTGTTGATTTGGAAGGTGTCGTTTAAGTCTGGATCATTGATTAAACCTTTCCAGCCAACAGTGGTGCGTGGTTTCTCGAAGTAAACTCGCATGATGATCACAAGGTCGTCTTGTAGGGCGGTGATCTTCTCTTTAAGCCGCCCGGCGTATTCTCTGGCGGCGTCCGGATCATGGATGGAACAAGGGCCGACAATGACCACCAGGCGATCATCCTCGCCTTGCAAAACTTGATGAACAGCTTGCCTGGCCACACTTACGGTCTCCGCAGCGATATCGCTAACGGGCAATTGCGCAATTAAACTTTCCGGAGAAATCAGCTCCTCTGTGGCGAGGATCCTTAAATCGTCAGTGTTGCTGGTCATACCTTGCTCGTAGGAAGAAAACGGCCGGGGATAATATCATGGCAACCGGGTGCTTAGGATTGTTTGCTGATCGCGCGCTTTAGCTGTGCCTCGTCCAGTCCCAGTTCCACTGCCGCCTCAGCGAGGTTTTGGCAAACGCGGTATTGCTTGCCGACGTTTTGCGCGGTGCTGGCGTAAACGCGACTTAAACCATAGGCGAGTTGCCCGGGAGCAACTACCACGCGCAGTGCATCTTTATGGAAGGTTTCCTGGCGGCGCGCCAGGGTGCGTACGCTATCAGTCGGCAAAACCATTTCCGCGTCCTGATCGAACACCAGTAGTAGGTTGATGTTTTCTGGGTAGGGCGCTTCAGCTTCCAGATCCTTGAAGTATGCCAGCAGGGCTGCTTCATCCAGGCTGCCGGAGAGTTGGGCAAGGATAAGGCTAAGATCCAGATGTTGGCTAATCGAGTGGGGCATCAGGGGGCCAGGTTTCTTGCGGCTTTGCGCGCGATCAGCATACGCAGCCGCTCGTGGCGTTGCGGCGTTAACGGGTACGACCAGATAAAGTACATGGCGATACTGTAAAAGAATATAGGCCCAAGGCAGTAAACCAGACGCAAGGACAAAACCCCCGCCTCGGTGCTGCCAGTGACGCCCCCCGAAGGGTCAAAACCTAATAAGCCTACGAGATTCAGGGAGATGCCCGTACCTAGCGCCACGGCCAGTTTTTCGGTTAAGCCTAGAATGGCGAAGTAGGTACCAGCGCGTTTGCCACCGCTTCTGGCGGTATCTACATCTACCACGTCCGCCAACATGGCCACGGGTAAGAACTGCAAGCCGCCGAAACAAAAGCCTTTAACAATAAAGAGTAAGAAAAACGGCAGGTAGTCACCGTAAGATAAGAACAGATTGGCAAAACTCACCGTGGCCACCACAATCAAGGTCCACATAAAAGCCAGGTGTTTGCCGATTTTGCGGCCCAGCCATAGCCAGAACGGAATCGCGCCAAGTCCGGCGATAAAGTAGAAAAAGTACGCCGCGCCAATGGTGGGCACGCCCACAATGTCGCGGATAAAAAACAGAGACACAGCGTTGCGGAAAGCCTCACCAAAAATGACCATCAGGGCAATGATCAACACCCGCCGCATGGGGCCGTTTTTCCACAAGTGTTTAACTCCCTCTTTTAACGGCACCGATTCATTGCCCGAGGGCGGTGGCTCCTTCACCATGGTGAGAACGATAAAGACGCACACCGGCAGTACCAGGATAATCGTGTAGGCGAGGCCCATCAGCACGGGCCCGGTTAAGGTGGCGCGGTCGACAATTTTCTTGTCGCCAAAATCGCCGGTGAAAGCGCCAATGGCATCACTCCAGAGCACGCTGAGAACCTGT
>JBKAGC010000396.1:0-2177 GCA_046290215.1 Pseudomonadales bacterium
TTATTTTGTTGGTTTTGATGACTCGTTTGCAGATCGAGGCTACTGCGCCGTCATGTTCGGGTGGCGGCACTTCGTGTTCTTTGGCAACGTTAAAGCGACTGCTCGCCAACAGGTTTTCGCCGTGCCATAGCTCAAAAACCCAGTCGCCTGCCACTATCTCTGCGGGTTCATCAAAGCTGAAGGCGAGGAAGTCGCGGCCACCATCAGCAAAATAGAGCGCTTCCGTTTCAGTGACCTCTGAATTTTTGATGACCTGATGAATTTTCACCGGCATGGGGTCCTGGTCTTGCTCAATAGAAAAAAATATCCCAAACGCCTGGCCTAACTTCGCTGGGATCTCACTGGTGCGCTTGATACTTTTAAAATCATAGTGCTGCGCATCCACATCGAACAATCCCGCATAGTGAATCGTGGCTGAGACCAACTGGTCAGCCATCACAAAGGTATGCATCAAACATCCAAAAAAGAACACCAACAATTTTGTGGCTCGCATTGCCTCAGTCGCTCTTAAAGTCAGATCACCCCCACTTTAACAAAGCTCGTGTCGAGGTAAACCCTGCGCCTTATAGTTTTCGTTGGTCATTTTTTAGCCGCCCATGCAGCTGACCTGAAGCACCCGTTAACGAGCAATCTGAGCATTACAGGAAATCTGCTGCGGCCAGCATCTGTCGTATGGACAAAATTTGCTCGCCCGCCAAAAACCTTGTCTATACTGATCTGTAGGGAAGAAAAGGCTCACTGTTTACGGCATGGCAAAATCTACCAGACTTGCCCGGATCCAGCGCGATCGACGTACCGCGTTGATCACGCTCGCATGCGTGCTGGTGGCCAGCGTGGTGTTTGGCTTGCGCGCCTGGCAATGGCAGGTGGAGATACGCTACTTCACGCTTGGTACCTGCTTTATCACGGCCAGCCTGGCTTATGGGCTAATCTATCGAAACGGCACTTCTAAAGTTGCAACGCTGATTGCCATTAGCGGTGTGGCTTTAGCCCTGTTTGCTGGGATCTACAGCAGCGGTGGAATCACCAATCAGTCCACAACCTGGTTACTTACCACACCGCTGATTGGCGGCATGATTGGCGGACGCTTTGGCGCGATGATCGGATTTATCTCTAGCAGCCTGAGTTTACTTGCGTTCACGGCGATCGAGTCCCAGGTTGGTCAATTGCCGGACCTTATGCCAGCAGAAGTTCAAGCTAGCCAGGAGCGAATGCATCAATGGGCAACCTTGCTGATTGTTGGAGTTTGCGTCTACGCCTTTCTTACTCAGGAACAAAAAACCGATGAGGATCTGGATCGCCATGTGCTCGCCCTGAACAACCAGATAGGCGTACGGACCGTTGCCGAGCAAGAAGCCAGGGAAGCAAGCCAGGCTAAAAGCGAGTTCCTCGCCAATATCAGTCATGAGTTGAGGACGCCCATGAACGGCATTATGGGTGTCCTGGGGCTCCTGGATCGCACGGGGTTAAACGAGAAACAGAGCCATCTCGTTGAGTTAGGCAGAAGCAGCTCCAAAATCATGCTCAATCTCGTCAACGACTTGCTCGACATCGCCAAGATCGAGGCAGGTAAGTTTGAAGTGGAACAAACCGCTTTCAATGCTCGGCAGATGTTCGACAGTCTGGCAGAGAGAACCGAGCAGCAACTCAATGACAAGCCTGTAAAACTGACTTACCAGTGCAACCTCGACTGCGACTGGCTGAAAGGGGATGAACGCCGTCTAGAGCAAGTGCTGCTTAATCTTATCAGCAATGCAATCAAGTTCACCCATGAGGGCACGATACAGTTGGAGGTTAACTATTCCGAGCAGACGGGCGTCTTGTCAGCTTTAGTGAGGGACACCGGTATTGGTATCAGTGATGAGGCGCAAAAGAAGATCTTTACGCCCTTTATCCAGGCGGAGGCGTCAACCACCAGGCAATATGGCGGCACCGGTTTGGGGCTGGCGATCTCGCAGCAGCTTTTGCAACTTATGGGGGGCAAGATGACCCTTGCGAGTGAACTAAAACGCGGATCGGAATTCAGGTTTGAACTCGCCTTGCCGACCGTCGCCAGGCCGCCAGAGTTACCATCCATTCAAACTAACCAGCCTGGTCCGCAAAGGTCTCAGGCTAAAGTGCTACTGGTTGAGGACAACCCCATTAATGCCGAACTGGCAATAACTCTTCTGGAAGAC
>JBKAGC010000397.1:0-2177 GCA_046290215.1 Pseudomonadales bacterium
GTTGAGGAGAATTATCTGAGGGTTCATTTGTCATTTTGGCGGGCCTTTTTTTCTCTGCTTTTGTGAAGCCGTGCGCCTGAAGTGTACTGCATCCAGAACTTATTTGACGGTACACTAGTGTGTTAAAGCAATCTCCACAGCAAGCCTGACTGGCATGACGACCCTGGTAATTATTATTTGCATCATCGCCTTTCTCGTGTGGCTGGGGCGGCTATGGCGTAAACGCGAACTGGCCAAATTCCGCGATGTGGACGCTGGCATGCTCCAGGAATTGCGTCAACAGCACCCTAACGAGGAAGGTACCAGCAGCTTTGAAGGTTTATCCCGGCACTCCGACACCGCCGGGCTGATAAGCACCGCCACGCAAGATTCTGAACCGGCGAATGCAGAGCAGTGGGCAGCACCAGACCTGCCCTCACTAAAAAGTCACGTCCTCGACCCGGAATTACAGCTCAGCCTTGAACACCTTGAGCGAGTCGTCGGTGCTGCATATCGACTCCTGGTGAACGTACCGCTGGCTGATTTTGTCACCACCCATCACGAGGGCCGGGTGTCGGTGGTTTTGTGCGACAAAAGCACAGCCGCGCCGCTGCTCGCCATAGAGTTCGCCAGCCGTGTAACACCAGATGTTGCTGACCTGTTGCAGCAAGCGGGCTTACCCCTGCTAAAAATCGACCCAGGCGAAACTGAACCCCATCTGAAGAGCCGCTTGATGGCCATAAATGCAGCCTGGGTTGGTTCATCCAAGGCTAAAAGCTGTCCAAACTGTCAGGGTGAGATGAGTTTGAAAGCGCCGAAAACCGGCAAAAATGCCGGCAAACGATTTTGGCTGTGCCGCGCCTACCCGAACTGCCAGGGAGTGATCCCAACATAAGACCTGGTTGGCTAGGTGGCGTTAAGTGCTGGTGGGGCAGAGTCTTCGGCTTGTTCCTCTACCACGCGACTACGGATGAGTTCACGCACCGCATCGCTCATAGCCGCGGAATCGGCAAACTCATCTGGTGCCACAGGTTCAAGCACCTCTAGAGTCACATCGGAGCGACCGTGAAAATTAAAGCTGTTTTTTGGCACAGCGTTCTTTGAGCCGTTGATGACAATTGGTAGCACTGGCAGACCAAAGCGTTTTGCCAATACAAAGGCGCCTTCTTTAAACGGCCGCATTTTACCGGTTTCAGATCGTGTACCTTCAGGGAACAAGTAGACGCTGCTGCCCTCACTGAGATGCTCCTCGCAAGCCTTGTACATCTTGCGTATAGAGTCCTTATGACCGCGCTGCAAACGCACGTAGCGGTTCAAACGCATGTTCCAGCCGATCAAGGGGATGTTAAATAGCTCCGCCTTTGAGACCCATTTAAAGTGGATGAACAGGGTGAACGCAGCAAGAATATCCACCATGGATTGATGATTTGAAACAATGATGTATGTGGCGTTGGGATCGATATGGGCCTTGCCCGAACAACTGACACGCCAGGGGGGGAAGACCCAGATATATAAGCTGGCCCAAAAACAGGTAAACAGGTGCAGCCATTTCAAGTTCTTATCAAACGGCGCGGTTAGCAGCCACAGCAGCAGGGCGATGGGGAAAAACAGCGCCGAGGTGGAGAACAAAAATACAATGAACAGCAAAGCGATCAGAGGATAAAAAACACGCTTGAGCATTTTCTCGGGCAGATGAATCAGCAAGGGCGAATCTTAACACAGTCTGAACAGGCATTAAGGTATCGCCGCATTTGTCGAATTGCGGTGTTATTGCCGGCTGGTTGCCGCTAAAATGCCAGCGATTCCGAAATGGCTCAATTCGAAGTGCGACACCTCATAGTATTACCTTTATTGCTCTGGCTAAGCAGCTGTGCCAGCTTAATCTCCAATGTGACTTCCGGCATCGCCGATGACCTCGCCAGCACCATCTTAAACAGCCAGGATGTGCAAACCGTGAAGGAAGGTATCCCAGCGTACCTGTTGATGATTGATAGCTTCTTACGCAGTAGCCCTGATGACCCCAGTTTGCTTCTGGCTGCTTCCAGGTTAAATGGCGCCTTTAGCGTGTTTACCGAGGGGGAGCGCAGTAAATTACTGACCACTAAGTCGCTGGATTACGCCCTTCGTGCGGCTTGTATCGAAAATAGAGCAGTTGGTAAAGCACATTTTCATCAGGCGCACAAGAGCAAGAAGTGCTC
>JBKAGC010000398.1:0-2176 GCA_046290215.1 Pseudomonadales bacterium
GGCCGGCAGTACCAGGACGTCGTTGGGTAAAAGTTTCTTGAGCTTCTCATGGGAAGCAATCCAGCCGCTCATGGGATTGGCCATGGGCTCCGTGGGATGCACGCTGACGTTTGAGGTAATAATGGGTAGTACTTGATCGCCTGAGATAAGTAAGCGCCGCTCCTGAGAATACAAACACACATGTTCCGGCGAGTGACCGGTGCCGGTAATGACCTGCCAGTCGGTGCCGCCAAGCGTCAACGCTTGTCCCTCAGTGAGTCGAATAAAGGCCGCTGGGAAAGGGTGATCTTCAGGTTCTGGGGCAAAGTCACTGCGCGACCTGGCGATTTCTTCGAGAAACTCCGGGGCAATGCCATTTCGTTCGTAGTGGGATGAACTTTGCCAGTGGTTAGCGCCGTCTTGGATTTGGCTCATCATGACCCGGGCTTGATAGTACTCGCCATAGCTCATCAATAGTGGGGCCTGAAAGTGCTGATGGATAAAACCTGCCTGGCCGGTGTGATCCGGATGCATATGGGTGCAGATAATCTGTTTCACCGGCAAGTTATCGAGCTGGGTGTTGAATATCTGTAACCACAGATCCCGGGTTTCCTGGCCCCGAATCCCCGTATCAATCACCGTCCAGCCGTCGTCATCCTTAATCATGTAAAGGTTAATGTGATTGAGTGACATGGGTAATGGCATTTGCAGCCAAAATACATTGTTGGCCACTTCACGTAGCTCTGCGGGCTTTGGCCCGGTCTCAAATGGAAATACTAATTCCGTCATAACAACCCTTAATCCCCCTTATCATCAATCATACACATTATCTGCAAGGTGAACCGTATAAGCCCAGCAAATGGCCATCCGTCGGTATAGAGGTATTTTGGTCCTCCAGAACGAACCAGCGGTCATTCCCGGCAAAACATGACGAGGTCGAGGTGTATCTTGTGACGTGGCGCACAACTTGAGCAATTGCCCAGACTTTATTCAGGTTCGCGCTGGCCTTAAGGCCTGGATTGGGCAATTGTTAAGCGGTAACTCGGGCGATTTCAATGGGACACATGTGACCTCTAGATTAGACACAGCCAAGATTATTCCCTTACCCCAGAATGACAGGAGTCGTTCCATACAGGTGGTGAAAACCTTAAAAAAGTCAGTGGACATCAAGCTAGCGTATTTGTTTGAAGGCTTATGCATGAACGCTGCTGATGCGCTGTTTGAGGAACAGTATGGCGCTGCGGATGAGGAAGCTTTGACCCGCCAGTTCAACATCACCCGGGCGCTGCGGGTTCAGGCTGAACCGCACTTACAAGCCTACAAGACACTGATGGGGCAGTCCTGGGTCAACCTGTTAAATCGCAAAGACGAGCCGGCGCTGATGCCCCCGGCGGAGGCAATCACCTTGCTTGAGGGGTATGCCCAGCGCAACCGCAATCACTATAAGATTTTGCTTGAGGAGTTACGGCAGCGCTTTAGTGCATTGGCCGGCATTGAGTTGCAGCATCACCCCTTATTGCCCCTGAATTTCCTGGTTTGCTTTTGGCACTCCATGGATTGCCTGGAGTTGGATGCCAATGAGCGCAAGTTGCTGCTGGTGTTGTTTAACCGCTTTGTTATGGATCGCTTTGGCCAGATCCTCGCCCTGGCCAATCAATCCCTGGCAGAGCGTGGTCTTAACCCCGTGTCGGCGGGGTAAATTGATCACCGATATCTGTACTGAGCCAGTACGCAGCCCCATCCTGTTTTAATAATCCTGCCGTGGGCGTGGCAAAGTGTGTACCGATAATCAGGCAATCGCTCTCCACTAGATCTGCGAACAGTTCGCTTCGGGTCGCCATGGCTGCTTGACTGTCATAGTCAGCGCTACTAACCCAATGATTGTGATGCATTTGACAAGGGTGATGGATACAGTCGCCAGTAATAATCGCTTCTTGTCCCTGAGACTGGATGCGAATGCTAACGTGTCCTGGGGTATGACCAAGGGTAGGTTGCAAAGAGATTTCAGCGCAAAGCCGATGATCTAGCTCCACCAATTCCGCAAGACCCGCATCAAAGATGGGCAGCACTGAGTCACCCATAATGTCGCCAAATTCACCCGCGTCTTCATTTTGCCAGTACTCAAATTCCTGTTTTGCCATCAAGTACCTGGCATTAGGAAAGGTCGGTACCCAGCGATCCTCAACCAGCATCGTAT
>JBKAGC010000399.1:0-2169 GCA_046290215.1 Pseudomonadales bacterium
GGCGACCTGATGCTGGGATTTAATCGCGACTACGGCGTGAAGATTCTGGGCGGCTGCTGCGGGACCAGTATCGAGCACCTGCAATACCTTGTTGGGCACCGCACAAGTTAAAATCACAAGGTAGAAAAGGTGACGGAGGGATTAATGTTTAATCCCTCCGTCACCTTAGGCTTTTATTCCCTCCGTCACCTTAGGCTCCGTCACCTTAGGCTACAGCTTAACAACTTAGTAGAATTTGAGGTTAAGTTGTCAGTGTCCCCTACTCCCACATCAACGTGCCCGCATGGCTACCCGTTTGTACTCGCGGTATTTCGGCAACCAGAAATTCTGGTCGATAGACTGCTGAATCTCTTCGTCGGTTAGTTTCAGACAGAGATCCTGTGCTGCTGCCATTTTCGCCACGGCGAAGGCGATTTCCATGCTGATTTCTTGTAATGAAGTCAGTGGCGGCAGGATACCGTCTTCCGGGTTCTTTGATACTGGCGCCAGTTCGGCCAGGGTGGTGCTGGCGACCATCAGCATCTCATCGCTGATGCGGCTGGCGTAGCAGGAAATGACGCCGAGCCCAATACCAGGAAAAATATAACTGTTGTTACATTGTGATATCTCGTAGGTCTTTCCCCGGTACTCTACCGAGTCGAAGGGGCTGCCGGTAGCAACAATGGCATTACCTTCCGTCCACTCGATCACATCTTTTGGGTGGGCTTCAATCTGGCGAGAGGGGTTGCTCAGCGGGAAAATAATTGGCTGGCGACAATAGGAATACATAGCCTTGATGACTTCCTCTGAGAACAATCCCGGGATACCCGACGCGCCAACCAGCACTGTGGGTCTGGCGTTATTGATCACATCAATAAAGCGTGGATTCCCGTCCCCGGCTTCAAGACTCCAGTGCGCATAATGGGTTTTCGCCTGAGCCAGCCTTTGCTGGAAATCCATCAGCCCATCCATGTCGTCCACTACCAGCCCGTTCTTGTCCACCATACAGACCCGAGCCCGGGCATCCGCTTCTGCCATGCCTTCGCCAACCATGGCGGTGACTACCAGTTCGGCGATGCCGCAACCAGCAGACCCTGCGCCGAGAAAAACAAACACCTGATCTCCCAGCTTTTCACCCTTCTTGCGGCAGGCAGCCAACAAGGTGCCAAGTGTCACCGCAGCCGTGCCCTGGATATCGTCATTGAAACAACAAACCCGGTCACGATGACGTTGCAGCAGTGGCATCGCATTGGGCTGGGCGAAGTCCTCAAACTGAATCAGCACGCCCGGCCAGCGCTCCTGCAGAGCGTCAATAAACTGGTCAACGAACTCATTGTATTCATCTGTGCCGATGCGGGGTTTGCGGATCCCCATATACATCGGGTCGTTTAATAGCTTTTGATTGTTGGTACCAACATCCAATGCCACCGGCAAGGTATAGGCGGGCGAGATTCCCCCACATGAGGTGTAGAGCGAAAGCTTACCAATAGCGATTCCCATGCCGCCAATACCCTGGTCACCCAGACCCAACACCCGTTCGCCGTCGGTAATAACCACTACCCGTATCTTGTCCTTGGTAACACTGTGCAGAATTTCGTCGAAGTAATGGCGATTATCATAGGAAACGAAAATCCCCCGGGCGCGGCGATAGATGTCAGAAAAGTGTTCACAGGCGTCACCCACGGTCGGGGTATAGACAACCGGCAGCATTTCCACCAGGTGCTCATTGAGCAATCGGTAGAAAAGCGTCTCATTGGTATCCTGCACCACGCGCAGGTAGATATGCTTGTTGATTGGTTCCGCGAAGCTCCTGTACTGCTGATAGCAGCGTTTAACTTGTTCCTCGATAGTCTCGTACACCGGCGGCAAGAGCCCGATCAGGTTGAATCCCAGACGCTCCTCATGAGTGAAGGCCGAGCCCTTGTTCAGCAGCGGCGTCTCCAACAAAGACGGCCCCGCATAGGAGATATAGATTGGTTTGGACTTCTTGGACGTCATAAGCGCGGTGTCTGCATTCGATAAGTAGTCAGTAAACAGGTAGGTAAATAGTGACAGATTTATTTGAAGCGACAACAGTACTAGAAAGGCCAGGCACAGGCAAAAGGGGACACTGTGAACCTCCCCCAGTTTAACGGACACCTTTAATAGGCGACAATCTCGCCAAAGGAGTGTCTGAATGACCAGGATAAG
>JBKAGC010000400.1:0-2164 GCA_046290215.1 Pseudomonadales bacterium
ATGTCTACATAGCATCCATGGGCGATGCAGCGCGAAGACGAGCGCTAGATATTGGTGAGATGGTACGCACAGCCTTGCCCGGTAAGAAGACCGTGGTTCACTGTGGTGGCGGTAAGTTTAAGGCACAGTTTAAGAAGGCTGATGGCTATCAGGCGGAAATCACCCTGGTGCTTGGCGAGGACGAAGTGGCCAACGACCAGGTGGGCATTAAGTATTTGCGTGAAGATAAAGAACAAACCACGGTAAGCACAGAGGGGCTTACAGAACATTTAAAACAGTATTTTGCATGAGGAGTTTTTGTCGGTGGTCGATAGAACAGAAGAAGAACAAGTAGAAGCGTTAAAGAACTGGTGGGAAGAAAACGGCACCCAGCTGATCATCGGCATTGTCGTGGTCCTGGCCGCTGTTTTTGGTTACCGAACCTGGGAGTCGAATACTGCCGAGGCAAAAATTGCCGCGTCGAATTTGTATGAAGATCTTACCGAAGTGACCAGCGTTGGACCGTTTGATGAAATCAGCGACGAGGATCTCGCCACGGCAGATTACATTATCAATCAGCTGACCACCGAGCATAAAGATTCAATTTACGCGCACTTTGCATCCATGCATAAAGCCAAACTTGCTGTAGATGCTGGCGATCTTGCCGGTGCGGAAGCTGCCCTCAGGTGGTCGTTGGATAATGGTGTAGATGACAAGATCGGCATTCTGGTGAATGAGCGTCTTGCTCGCGTCTTGTTCGCCAAGGAAGACTATGAAGGTGCCTTGCAGACCTTAGATGCCAAAGAGCCAAGCGCTTATGCGCGGAACTATGAAGAGTTACGCGGCGATATCTATTATGCAATGGATAACCTGGATGAAGCCCGCGCTGCCTATGACCGCGCCCTGGCTAGCACCGAAACACCTGACAACTTCCCTTTCTTGAAAATGAAGTTGCAGGACATCTCCTTACCAGATAAAGCCATCGCGGCAGAACCAGAAGAAGAAATGAGCGAAGGGGATACTGTTGAAGGTTAAACAACTAGCAATTCTACTGCTCACGCTCACTGCCGTGGGCTGTAGCATTTTCGAGGACGACGAGGAAGAAGTCCGCGAACCGGCTGAGCTGACGGCCATTACTACCGAGGTTGAGCTAGACCGTCTTTGGGAAGCCAACATTGGCCGTGGTGCGGAAGATAAAGCGATTCGCCTGGTACCGGGTTTCTCTGGCAGTCGCATTTTTGCTGCGTCCGCTGACGGCACAGTGAAAGCGTTAGAGTCTGGTACGGGTCGCGAGATCTGGCGAGTGGATATCAAGCAGTTCTACTCTGAAGCAGAACAGCGCAACGCGTTCAACAAAACTGCTGACACCATTACCGGTGGTGTCGGTGTCGGTGATGAACTGGTACTAGTAGGGTCTTCTGCTGGTGAAGTGGTTGCCATGAATCAAAGCGACGGTTCTCTGGCCTGGCGCGCAGCAGCCACCAGTGAAATTCTTTCCCCGCCGCAAGCCGATGGTGGTCTGGTGGTAGCGCAATCCATTGATGGCAAAATTGCCGCCTATGATGGCCTCGACGGCGAACGGCGTTGGTTGTATAGCGCTTCGATTCCTTCGTTGACCTTACGTGGCACAGCAGTCCCGCATTTGTCCGATGGTGTGATTACTGGATTCGCTAACGGCCGTATTGTGGTGATTCAAAGAGATCGCGGTATTCCTGTGATTGAGCAACGTATTGCTGCGGCTCAGGGCCAGTCCGATCTTGAACGTTTAGTTGACATTGATGGCTTGATCGCACGCGACGGCAACATGCTGTACGCCGCATCTTATCAAGGCAATATTGTGGCCATTGATCTCGCGCAAAATGGTCGACCTCGCTGGGGTGCACCCGCGTCCACAGTCACAGGCGTAAGCTTTGGTTTTGGTAGTGTGTATTTCTCTAGCGCCGACGGTGAATTGGTGGCTTACAACGCTAACAATGGTAATGAAAACTGGAAGACTGATGCTCTGCTATATCGTGATTTAACCGCACCGGTACCAGTGAGTAGTTATTTGGCTGTGGGAGATTTTGAAGGTTACCTGCACCTGGTGGCGCAGTCAGATGGTCGTTTTGTCGGCCGGGTCCGCGTGGATAGCGATGGCTTGAATAGTCCAGTGGTTGTGGATGGTAGCCGTATGTATGTCCTGGGC
>JBKAGC010000401.1:0-2160 GCA_046290215.1 Pseudomonadales bacterium
GATATCAAGATGAAAGATATGATTTGCGCCCAGGCGGCGCTCAAAACCAATCCCAGTATCTCCGAGCGAACGAACAAAATCCTGACTCACGGCTGCAACCCCGCAACGACCTGATCTGAGGAACGGTTTTGCATATAGTGATCAAGTACCTTACGCGCCACAGGCGAGGCCACTGCACTACCACCGCCGCCATTTTCCACAAGAACTGCCAGGGCAATTTGTGGATCTTCAAAAGGCGCGAAAGCGACAAACCAGGCGTGCTTGCGTTGTCGCTCGCTCAGCAATTCCTCGTCGTATTCTTCACCCTGGGCAATCCCCACAACCTGTGCGGTACCGGACTTACCCGCCATCCGGTAATCAATATCGCGGCCAATGTATGCCCAGGCGGTGCCGTTTTCATCGAACCCCTGATTGCCACGATGCACCACCATGCTCATTGCCTCGTGCACTGAATCCCAGACATGCTCAGGCACCAGGTCAATATCTTGTAAGGTTTTTTCAGCAGGTAACTCTGGTAATTCCAAACCTGACTTCAACATTCGTGGCATCACCGCTTTGCCACGGTTCGCAAGCATCGCCACCGCGGAAGCAAGTTGTAAAGGCGTCACCAGAATATCGCCCTGGCCAATGCCAATATTGACCGTATCGCCCGGGTACCAGGGCTCGCCGCGAGCGCCTTGCTTCCACTCCCTTGAAGGTAGAAGCCCCCTGCGCGCCTCAGGCAGGTCGAGGGCATAGTCTTGCCCAAAGCCAAACAGCGAGAGATTTTCATGGAGTCGATCGATGCCAATATTGACGGCAAGCTGATAGAAATAGACATTCGAAGACCGGTATATGGCTTTTTGCAGATTGACCATACCGTGACCGCCAGGATTATCCTTGGTCCAGTTCCAACCGCGATACACCCGCGAATTATTCGGCAATCTAAATTCACCCTTATCTTCAATGGTGTGATCCGCCGTGGTAATGCCCGTCATCAAACCCACCACGCCAACAAAAGGCTTTAATGTCGAACCGGGCTCATACTGACCTTGCAGGGCACGATTAAAGAGAGGCACATCGATGGAATCACGCAATTCTGCATAGGTTGAAAAATCGATCCCCGTGACAAACAAGTTGGGGTCATAAGAAGGCTTACTCACCAGGGCTAAAATGCCGCCAGTTTTTGGATCAATTGCCACCACCGTGCCACGCCTGTCTCCCAGGGCATCGCTAGCAGCTTGCTGCAAACTCGTATCCAAATGGAGCGTTAAATTCTTACCCGGCACAGGGGGTGTTTGATCTAGCACTGCCATGATCCGACCGCGTGCATCGGTTTCAACCCGCTGGTAGCCTACTTTCCCGAGTAAAGCAGACTCGTAATGCTTCTCGATGCCAATCTTGCCGATATGATTGGTACCTGAATACGCCACTGGGTCCAGGCGCCGGGCGTCAGCCTCGTTAATTCGCCTTACACTACCCAGAGCATGAGCCATGAGCTCCCCCTTAGGGTAATGGCGTACCAGTGCAGCTTCTACCTCAACCCCTGGCAAGCGATAGCGGTTCACGCTAATTTTTGCAATCTCTTCTGGTGTCATGCGGAACAACACAGGCACTGATTCGTAAGGCCGCTGGCGGCGGCTTAAGCGGCGTTTAAACGACGCCACCTGGTCATCAGAAATTTCAATAATCTCGCGAATGTGATCAAGCGTCTGATCAAGATCCGCCACTCGCTCCACCGTAACGGTCAGGCGATAGGAAGGCACGTTGTCTGCGATCAACTCCCCGTCACGGTCATAGACTAATCCCCTGGTGGGTGGAATTGACTGGACTTGAATCCGGTTCTGATCAGATAAGGTCTTATAAACATCGTGCTGTAGGATCTGCAAATAAAATAGTCGAGACACCAGCAAAACGGTTAGGAACAACAAAAAGCCAACACCGATCGCGATTCGGTCAAAAAAAATCTGACTCTCGTTACGATGATCTTTTAGGGCTAGGGGTTCGGCCATTCCAGGTACGGTTGGTTGACTTATTTATGGTAAGGATGGCCATTGATCACAGACCAGGCACGGTAAACCTGCTCCGCCAACATCAGGCGCACGAGAAAATGGGGAAATGTTAGCTTCGACAATGACCATGACTTATTTGCAACCGCTAAACACTCCTTTGCCAGGCCGT
>JBKAGC010000402.1:0-2156 GCA_046290215.1 Pseudomonadales bacterium
GCATGGTTTGTTGGGCAAATTGTCGGCGGTAGTCCCACGGCAATTTTTGGTTCCATAACGGCGAATGGTCAGGTTGCTCTGGTGAATCGTCAGGGCGTGATATTTGGTGAAACCGCGTCGATTAACGCGGCGGGTGTGTTCGCGTCAGCCCTTGGCCTCACGGATCAGGATATCTTTCAGAAAGAAGGTGCCGTATTCGAGGCTGAAAGCGGCGTGGGCGGCTATGTTATAAATCACGGTGTTATTAGTGCCTCTGTGGGCGGCTCGGTCACCTTGTTAGGTGAATCGGTCACTAACACGGGGGTGATCGTCGCTACGTTGGGTCAGGTTAATTTAGCATCAGGCAGCAAGGCGGTTGTTAATTTTGGCCCTGATCAGTTAATCGGCATTGAAGTCACGGAAGAAGTTTTAGAGAACAACGAGAGCCTTAAAGCGGCGATTTCGAATACGGGTACGATTGATGCTCCTGGCGGCAAGGTTATGCTGACGTCCTCGGTGAGTCGCAGTCTGTTCGACCATGCGATAAACAATGAGGGCGTGATTCGCGCGAAAGATGCCCAGTACGAAAATGGCGTGATCAAGCTTTTCGGTTCCGGCGGTAGCGTGGTTAACACGGGCCAGATCGATGCGTCGTCTTCCGCTGATGGAGTTGCTGGTGGCCAGATAACTATTTCGTCGGACACGGATGTTTTGCTTAGCGAACAAAGTTCCGTTCTGGCGACCTCAGAATCAGATGTCGGTGGTAGTGTTGATATCACCGCGGACTCAGTCACTATTGAGCAGGGTTCGGTTCTGAACGTTTCCGGTGATCTTGGTGGTGGTAGCATCAGTGTTGCTGCGACCGACTTTGTGACATTAGACGTCGATAGTGAATTACGTGCTGATGCGATTGGGTCTGGCGACGGCGGTACCGTCAATGTGGCGGCGGAATCCGTATCTCTAGCTGGTGAGATTTCTGCCCGTGGCGGCGCAGAAAGTGGTGATGGCGGCGAAGTTCGTGTTTCGGCTGGATCTTCTCTGACTTTGACTGGCAGCGTCGATGTGAGTGCAAGTCAGGGTGTAGATGGCACAGTGATCTTGTCAGCACCCGCCCTAGAAGTTTCTGACGCGGGGCAGGACGGACAAGTAGATTTGAATTCTGTCGTTGGCAATATTGAGCTAGAAGCAGCTCAACGAGTGGTCATCAATAATGTGGTTGAGAGCATTCTAGATCTCGGTGACGCAGACTTTTCGGTCACAGTTGTCGGCGCAGCTAGTAGTGCGGAGGCCGCAGACGCGATTGGTTTCGTGATGGCAGATGCCAGAGATGCCCTCGAAACTACTGGCCAGGTCACAATTGGTGTGCGCGACTCAAGCCTAAACGCCAATGCCTTGATTGATGTAGCAGGCCGAATTGAGTCCAGACCGTTTCCATCGCCCTTACCAAATGATCCGTTAGGTCCAAGTAATACGATCGCGCTGACGGCCACAAACGGTCGGATCAGGATTCGAAATTCTGCAGAGTTACGGGCTGTTGGTCTTGATGGTAATGCCGGGTCAGTTTCTCTATTGACCACCGGATTCGAAGAGGGTAATGACGCCGGCACGGTATACTTCGAAGGCTCGATAGATGTCACGAGCGAGGCTGGCGTTGGCGGCTCAGTTAAAATGCTGGGTGACCGAGTTGGGTTGTTTGCTGAAGCAGAAATTGATGCGTCGGGCCAACTCGGCGGTGGTGAAGTTTTAGTTGGTGGTGATTTTCAAGGTAAAGGGAGCACCTACACGGCGGAGCGCACAACTGTCGATTCGGGCGCACAGGTCAAAGCGGATGCCACAGGGCTTGGTGATGGCGGTCGCGTTATTATCTGGGCAGATGACACTACAAGGTTTAGCGGCTCGATCTTCGCGCGTGGTGGCTTGGATGGCGGTGACGGCGGTTTTGCCGAGGTCTCTGGTAAATCTACACTTGTTTTTGCCGGTATGGCTCACCTTGGCGCAACGCTCGGCAGTTCCGGTTCACTGCTGCTCGATCCGCAAAATATTACGATACAAGACAGTGGCGCCGAACCGGATTTGGTTGGTGCAACAGGCGATGACGCGGATGCTAACACTTACGCCTTCGCCGAAGACGCAGCTTCGTCAGTCACGATAGATGCAGACGTTCTGACGACGATTCA
>JBKAGC010000403.1:0-2145 GCA_046290215.1 Pseudomonadales bacterium
TCACTTTGCTAGTGAGTGAAGCTGGGCAAGGTGAGATAGGTACTGAAGCAGATGAGGCCGTGACCACGCGTTTGGTTCTTAATGCGAAAGGCGGCGATGTAAATGTTGCTAACCTGATTGATGCAGATACCTTAATTGATAACTTTACAATTCAATCGGCAAACCTCATTACGCTCAACGATGTTTTTGTTGGCGGCAATACGGTCAGCATTAACGGTACAGGTAACATCGATGCGCGCGGCGAGATCTCCGATAGCACTGGCGCAGTGAGCTTATCTTCAGGACAAGGAAGTATCACCCTGGCTGAGAATGTCACGGCGAATGATGGCCTTAGTTTAACCGCCGATGCCGGTTCTTTGACCACGGCTAACCTAACCTCCAACAATGGATTAACCATTAGTACGGGAAGTGATGTGGTCTTAGGTGAGGAGGTGACGGTGTCTGCAGGAGATCTGGCTATTTCCAGTATCAACGGTGCTGTTACCACCAACAATTTGACCGCTGCAGCAGGCGAACTAAGTTTGCGTACGGCTGGCCAGGTAAATCTAAATGGTAGTGCGAGCGCTAGCGGCACAGTAACGCTGGCAAGCACTGGTGGTTCTGTCACCGCAACCGGGTCTATCAGCAGCGGCACAGGTTTGGCACTTTCTGCAGCGACGGATGTTGAAGTGGGCCAGATTGACGTCTCGACGGGTGGAGCAAACTTTGTATCTGGCGGTAATTTGAAGTTCAACCAGAACGTCAATGTAGCGGATGGTCTAGCAGCTTTCTCAAGGGGCGGCGGATTCGAGCAAGCCAAAAATACTTTGATTAATGCTGGTACTGATATTGTTATTTCAACGCAGGGAGGCATGAAGATTGCCTCGTTGCGTGGTGGCGAGAACGTGACGCTCGCGATTCGTCAAAGAGAAGCAGGCGATGATCTCAGTGTGCCAGTTTTTGAGCGCGTCAATGATCCAATAACGTTTGGTGATGCGGATGCTGTTCCTGATGTGGCGGCTGGTAATGGCTCGATATCATTCCTGGCACAGGTGGCGAATGTCGGATCCACAGACCCAGAACAGAACTTTGTTCAGCGTGCTGGCGGCGGTATTTACTATGGCCTTGTTTCTGGCCAGTTCTTCTCTGACGACATTGGTACTAGCCAAATCCTTGTGAATGCCCCTGCAGGTGCTGCTCTAGCATCAAGCATCGTAAGTGAAACATCGGGTCTCGGTGCTTTAGCAGGATCATTATTTGCGGCAGATTTCGCTGACTTAACCAGTTCCATCACTGCTTCTTTGCAAGGCACGGATAGTGCCAGCTCTAATGCAGGTCAAACCTCTGCATCGTCAAGCTCACGATCTACCGCTGCCTCGCAACAGGATGACGAAGAAGAAGTGGCAGAAGTGGACGAGGCAGCTTTCCAGAATCTGAAGAACTATGATGAAAACCCGCAAGGTATTTTGCTGCCCGAGGACCAACAGTTTGCCTATGACGCGTCGGGTAACTTGTACTTTATGATGGCGGTCCGCTCTGATAGTGGCCTGACGCAATCAGTGCCCTTCTATAAGGTGGATCTTTCTCCGGACCTTAGTAGCCTGTCGGCGACAGGTGTTTCCTACAATTATCTGGCGCCAAACAATGCCGGCTGGATTGCCGCAGCAGGGGACGACTAGGCGCTTAGGGTCGTACAATAGCGATGCTAATCGAATCAGCATCGGGTACTGCGCCAGGTTTTGTGACCTTAATCCTGGTTGCGTGGATGCTGCTGTTGGCCAACAGATTGTTTGCGATGGATTCAGCAAACGACTCAACCAGGGTGTAGTGTCGCGTTTTGGCCAGCGCTTTTATGTTCCGAGCGATCACCGAGTAGTCGATGGCATCTTCGAGTTTGTCGGACTTCCCGGCTGCCTGACTCTCACAATACAGACAAATATCTACCGTGATGGTTTGCCTGGCTTCATGCTCCCAGGCATAAGCGCCAATACTCATCTCTACCTGAAGGTTGTTAATGTAGATTTCGTCCGTCACTTATTCAAATCCGTCAGTGGCCATCTCGGTTTGACACGAATGGCTCCGTCTTCGTTATGTCCGGTCTTGAGTTGCATCAGTCCGGCGTAAGCGATCATAGCGCCGTTGTCGGTACAATATTTTAGAGCCGGC
>JBKAGC010000404.1:0-2121 GCA_046290215.1 Pseudomonadales bacterium
GGTTATCTACCTTGGCGCCTGGCTGGTGTTACATAGTGCCGGTGCGGTGATTACCGACCCTGCCCTCGCCTTTAGCACTACTCTGGTGATGCTAGGCTTTTGGCGCGGTGTGGTGGAAGGTAAAACCCCTTACGCTTATCTGATGTGGTTCGGGCTTGGGCTTGGACTATTGACCAAAGGGCCCATTGCGCTCGTACTGTGCGGCCTGCCTTGCGGCATTTGGGTTATCTGGACCGCGGAATGGCAGCGCTTCTGGCAAAACGTCAGATTATTCAGCGGGCTTACCCTAATGCTTGCAGTAGCGGCGCCCTGGTACTATCTGGCGGAACAGAAAACCCCTGGCTTCTTTCAATACTTTATTGTTGGCGAGCACTTTTTACGCTTTACCGAAACCGCCTGGAGCGGTGATTTGTATGGCGGTGTTAAAGATCAACCCCACGGTACGATCTGGGCGTACCTGTTTGTTGCCTTATTGCCATTTAGCCCTATTGTCCTGATTAGAGCGCTGCGCGCACCTGGCCGGCAGGCTTTTCGGCAAAGCCTCCAAGAAGAGCGTTTGGTGATCATCTATCTGCTCTTGTGGAGCCTGGCCCCGGCAGTATTTTTCACCCTGGCAAAGAACATCCTGATTACTTATGTACTTACCGCGATGCCTGCAGCCAGCATCCTTATTGCCCGGCACTCCGATGCCTGGCTGGTGCCAGCCCGTTGGTTTTATCGTTTCGCTATCGCCAGTTGCCTTGTGTTTCTTGGCGTGTACATCGCAAGTTATCAGTTATATGTGAAAAACCATGTGTACAACCAAAAACCCATTGTGGATGAGTATCAACGTTTAGCCGAAACCAACCCGGGGCCGCTGGTTTACTGGGGTGCGCCAAGATTTTCGGTGATTTTTTACACCAATGACCAGGTGGTTTTCCCAGGTCCGAAAGTGAGTGAGCACTATTATAATGAGACGCACTATCATGCGGTGCGCGACATGTGGGCACACGCCACGGAGCAAGCGCCTTTTTCTAACCGCTGTGAGAAGAAAAAGTACCACGCGGAATATACGCTCTGGTACTGCCCAGCCGTGGCAGAAACTACCGGGACAAAGACACCTTAAGACCGCCTGCGGTTGCTAGCGGCGCCACTGCAGACATCAGCGCAAACAATGCGCCCATCCACAGCATGTGGCCATCGTAATCTGCACCGGCTTGCGCTGCATCGATCAGCGCCGTGCCAAGAATCAAAATCGGCACGTACAAGGGCATCACAAGCAGCGCAATGAGCACGCCGCCTTTGCGCAAACCCACCGTTAAGCTTGCACCCACTGCCCCCAATAAACTGAGCACCGGTGTGCCCAGCAACAATGAAATCACAATCCCCTGGATACCTTCGGCATTGACGCTAAACATCAAACCTAACACTGGGCTAATTAGCACCAGCGGCAAACCTGTACTTAACCAGTGAGCAATGATTTTGCCGCTGCTCACCAGTAACAGAGAACTTTCCGATACGAGAATCTGATCCAGGGAGCCGTCATCAAAATCAGACCGAAACAAAGACTCCATAGAGAGTAAGGTGGCCAATAACGCTGCCACCCATATCACCCCAGGGGCAATGGTCCGCAGCACTTCTTCGGAAGGCCCTACCCCAAGGGGGAACAGTGCCAACACCAGCACAAAGAAAAACAGCGGATTCAGCAGGTCCGAAGGCTGGCGGAACACCAACAACAAGGATCTTTTGATGGTCGCCAATAACACTAGCCAGCACCCACACTGAGCCGGCGCACCGGCACTGCCAGGTCCAGCGGTTGATGGCTGGTCAGCAGCACCAGGCCGCCGTTACGCGCATGTTCTTGTAGACATGCTTCAAGAGTCGCAACGCCAGCCGTATCAATAGCGCTAAAAGGCTCATCCAGAATCCAGACCCGATTAGTAAAGCCAAAAAATCGCGCCAGACTAATACGCTTGCGCTGACCTTCCGATAGATTGCCGGCAGCCACTGCTTCATAACCTGCCAGGCCAACCGCCGCCAACATCTTCTCAAGAACTTTTGCCGTCAGAGCGACATGCATAAAGAAGGCGCTGCGTTCCGGTCCTTGATGAACAATTTCGCCATCGCCGTCTCGCTTGGCCT
>JBKAGC010000405.1:0-2120 GCA_046290215.1 Pseudomonadales bacterium
TCGCCATCGGCTGTGTTGAGCCCACGGCGCCGGGCAAGACCCTGGGTTCCACCGACGCCGGGATGTACAACATGGCCCTGGCCCTGGAAATGGCGCTCAACGAGGGGTGCCAGTTTGGTTCTGACCGACAGATCGGTGTCAAGACACCCCCGGTCTCCAGCATGAAGAGCATGGATGACGTATTGGACGCCTACAAGGTGCAGGTGAAGCATCAGCTGGGCAAGCTGCACGCGGATTTGCAGAAGTGTGAACAGTTCCACGCCGAGTACCACCCCACCCCGATCAGCAGCGCTACGCTGGAAGGCTGTCTCGAGCAGGGTGTTTGCTCTACACAGGGTGGCGCGAAGTACAATTTCTCCGGTATCCAGGGCACCGGCATGGCGGTCGTGGCCGATTCCCTGGGGGCCATTGAGAGTGCTGTGTTCGAGGACAAGTGGCTCACCCTTGAGGAGTTGGTTGCGCACCTGAAAGACAATCTCTCGGATGAGGTTGTGCGGACCAGGCTGGAAGGTATCGATAAATTTGGCAACGATATTCCCAAGGCGGATGCCTGGATGAAATGGGTCGGTGATCACTACTCCGATTCCATTCACGCCCTGGGTAAGAATACCCGTGGCGGCCAGCATCTGGCGGGCGTGTATTCCAACACCTCACACACCCACTTTGGTGGCCTGGTTGGTGCCTTGCCTAATGGCCGTCGGGCGGGTGAAACGTATGCCTCAGGCTTTGCGCCGGAGAACGGCGCGGACAAGCGAGGTACCACTGCGTTGTTGAATTCCATGAACCGCATCGACTACAAGAAGTTCGCCAATGGTATTAATTTCAATATCAAGCTGGATGCCTCCAGTTACGACTGTGAAGAGGGACGAGATGCGCTAGCCAGCTTGTATAAGGTGTACTTCAAGCGGCACGGTATGCAGGTGCAGGCCAATATGCTGGATCCGAAGATTCTGATTGAGGCGCGGGACAACCCGGAGCTGCACCCTAACCTGCTGATCCGGGTATCGGGCTACTCGGCGTACTTCAACGATCTGTCACCGGAAATGCAGGATGAAGTGATCGGGCGCAGCTCAAACAAAGGTTAACTCTTGCTGCTAAAGAGGCCTTTAGCGGCGCCTTCGGGCGCCGCTTTTTTATGTAGTAAACAAGTGTTCGTGATGTTGATTCTGACTTTACTTTCGACGACTGGAAGCGCAGTATTTCTCAATAAAGTTGTTAGATGCGTGAGCGACAATTAGCGTATACATTAGTATTTTCTACATAAACCCCATGGCCAACTTACACGTGGCATAATTGGTTTTGATAGCGGCCTGAATAAAAATGAAAAAGTTAATAGGTGGCCAGGACTCCCTATTTCCCTGGGTGCTACATCCAGTTCATCTTTATGAGTATGGGCTTGAACTTGGGCTATCTGCAGAAGAACTGCTACACGGCGCCGGTCTCAGTCTACAAGATATCGATGATGTTGATCTGCACATTACATGGCAACAGTATCGACTAATCGCCGATGTCGTAGCAGGGATCGCAAGCGATTGGGGGTTTCAGTTTGGGCTTCGACTTCCCGTAGCTTCGCATGGGCTTCTCGGTCTACTTGCATTAAATTGCGTGACTTGGGAGCAGGTGGTTGATATCCAGGAGAACTATCCATTACTTGTATCCCCAATCTTTTATGTTCAGCGCCGAGATACTCACGAGTATTGCTGCCTAACTATCCATCCTGAATTCACACGTGACCCGATTCTGAGACATTCGCTGGAAGCGTATTTCTCAATGTTTTTCCAGTCTGTACTCCAGATTGGGGGCGAGGCGGCGCGGAAGTATACCAGTTCACTATTTGTGAGGGTGCAAGGCTCGCCACCGGATTATGCAGAAGAGTGGCGGCAGTTCTTTGATGGCCAGATAGAATGGAATCAACATGCAGACCAGATATGGATTCACAAAGATCTTCTTGCATTGCCTATTCCGATTGCCGATCCGGTGTCGGCTAATGCAACTCGGCGCGTATTGCAGGCACAACTGAATCAGCTGCCGGCCAACAAGGGCGGATTGAATGAACTGCGGACGCTCTTTTCCCGTGGATTCTATAAGCAGGAGGAGTGTGCACAACAGCTCTTTACGAC
>JBKAGC010000406.1:0-2112 GCA_046290215.1 Pseudomonadales bacterium
TTGGTAACGGTATTTCTGTGGAGGTGCTCGATACTGTAAAAAGCCATAACGCTTTCTTGCACAAAGGTCATTTGATTGAAGGCGAATTGAAGGTCGGCGATGTCTTAACCGCGGCCGTGGATCGCCAGATTCGTAATGCCACTAAAACCAATCACTCGGCAACGCACTTGCTCCATGCAGCGCTTAAAGTCGTGCTTGGTGAACACGTCAATCAGCGTGGTTCTCTGGTGGATTCAGAGCGACTGCGGTTTGACTTCTCGCATTTCGAACCGGTGACCAAAGACGAGCTGAAACAAATTGAACAACTTGTGAATGAGCAGATTCGCAATAATTCGCCAATCCAGACCGAGTTAATGGCATTGGAAGATGCGAAAGAAAAAGGTGCTATGGCGCTGTTTGGTGAGAAATACTCAGAGCAAGTTCGCGTTCTCACCATGGGTGAAGGCTTCTCCATTGAACTTTGCGGTGGCACCCACGCCGAACGTACCGGTGACATTGGTTTGATGCGTATTGTTGCAGAAACCGGTATTGCTTCTGGTGTTCGCAGAATCGAGGCGGTCACTGGCACGAAAGCCATGGAGCAGATTAACACCATGGAAGAATTGCTTGAGCAAAGCATGAGCCTGGTGAAAGCCGATCAGAACAACGTGCTTGATAAGCTGTCTGCCCTTGTGGCCCAGAACAAAAAGTTAGAAAAGGAAGTGGCTAGCTTAAACATGAAACTCGCCAGCGGTGCTGGTGCAGATATTTCTGACAGCGCCGTCACTATTCAGGGTGTGAAAGTCGTGGTGCATCAGCTTGCTGGCGGTGACCCAAAGACTTTGCCGGATGCCATGGACCGGGTGAAAAACAAACTGGGTTCAGGCGTTGTGATCCTGGCAGCGGTAAATGATGACAAAGTCGCTTTGATCGCTGGCGTCACAAAAGATCTCACGGATCGTGTTAACGCTGGCCAATTGGTGAATCATGTTGCTTCCCAGGTAGGTGGCAAAGGCGGCGGTCGACCAGACATGGCGCGCGCTGGTGGTAGTGATCCAGCGGCTTTGCCCGCGGCACTAGAATCTGTCACGCCTTACCTTGAGGAACAGCTAGGTAGCTGATGACCAACCTTTAATGGGCATTTTCGCAATCGGCGTCTTTAAATAGGGCGCCGCTTGCTGTTTAATATGCCGCCTTTAAATCTGCACCCAGAAATAGCCTAACGTGTCATTGTTTGTACAAAAATTTGGTGGGACATCCGTCGCGACTGTTGAACATATTCAGAATGTCGCACGGCGTGTGATGGCAGCTCGCGCTGAAGGCCATCAGGTCGTGGTGGTGGTTTCGGCTATGGGGCACGAAACTGATCGCCTGGTAGAGCTTGGTGAGGCAGTGGATGTGAAAAATGTCGACGTTAGCCGTGAGTTGGATGTGTTGCTCTCCACGGGCGAGCAGGTGACCACAGCTCTATTGGCAATGACCCTGATGAAAGACGGCTGTGCTTCTCGTAGTTATACCGGCGGCCAGGTGAAGATCCTGACAGATTCGGCACATAGCAAAGCCAGAATCCTGGATATAGACACAGACAAGCTCAAAGCAGATCTAGCCGAGGGCATTGTGCCGGTGGTTGCTGGTTTTCAGGGCATTGATGAGCGCGGCGATATCACTACCCTGGGTCGTGGTGGTTCCGACACCACAGCGGTAGCCCTTGCTGCGGTGTTGGAAGCAGATGAGTGTCAGATATTTACCGATGTTGAAGGTGTTTTTACCACCGACCCTAGAGTGGTTGCCGGGGCGCGATGTATGCAAACCATCACCTTCGAAGAAATGTTGGAGCTCGCAAGTTTAGGCTCAAAAGTTTTACACACCCGCGCTGTGGAGTTTGCCAGTAAGTACAAAGTCCCGCTCCGGGTTCTGTCGTCGTTTAAAGACGTACCCGGCACCTTGATCACCAGTGAGGAAAATAACGCCATGGAACAACCGATTATCTCCGGTATCGCATTCACCCGTGATGAAGCCAAGCTTACGGTACGTGGCGTAAAGGATATTCCAGGTATTGCCTCGCGGATTCTTGGTCCGGTGTCTGATGCCAATATTGAAGTGGACATGATTGTCCAGAACGTCTCTGCAGAC
>JBKAGC010000407.1:0-2108 GCA_046290215.1 Pseudomonadales bacterium
TTTTTTATGTGCGTCAGCAAGGTCTGCTTTTCCTCATCGGAAACCAGATCTGTGGGGTTCGTCTGGGACAACCCCGCTTCTTGCAATTGCTGCAGCAATCGGTCAACCGTGGTACCTGTGGTTTCCGCTAATTGCGCTACCGTCACATCTGCCATTCATTTCACCCTAATTGTGATTAGGCTTCCTCGGATTCTGCAAACCAAGGAGCACGCGCTGTCATAATCAATTGACCTGCGCGTTCTTCATCTAAACCTTCGATCTCGAGTAGGTCATCAACCGCCTGTTCCGCAAGATCTTCCATGGTTGTCACACCGATCTTAGCTAGCTGAAAAGCCAGGCGACGATCCATCCCTTCCATCTCAAGAAGATCATCTGCCGGCGTTGCATTTTCCAACTCTTCTTCGTTGGCGAGTTCCATGGTGGTTATCGCACTCTTGGCACGATTCCGTAACTCGTCAACAATTTCTTCGTCAAAACCTTCAATCGCGATCATCTCTTCTTGCGGGACATACGCGACTTCTTCAAGCGTGGTGAAACCTTCTTCCACCAGCACAATGGCAACATCTTCGTCCACATCGAGACGTGTCATAAAATTCTCGATAATACTGCCAGTTTCTTCGTTCTGCTTATCCGCTGCTTCTTCTTCAGTCATGATATTCAGAATCCAGCCAGTTAACTCGCTGGCCAACTTAACATTCTGACCACCGCGACCAATGGCTTGCGCCAAATTGTCTTCCGCCACAGCAATGTCCATGCTGTTGGTTTCTTCGTCCACAACAATCGATACTACTTCGGCTGGCGACATGGCATTGATTGCAAGCTGCGCCACATTATCGTCCCAAAGCACGATATCGATACGTTCGTTGCATAGCTCACCAGACACAGCCTGTACACGTGAGCCACGCATACCGACACATGCACCGACAGGATCAATACGGCCATCGTTAGTCTTCACAGCAATCTTGGCTCTGGAACCAGGATCACGGGCAGCGCCAAGGATTTCAATCACACCGTCAGCGATTTCTGGCACTTCAATTTTGAATAGTTCGATTAGCATTTCCGGGCTGGTTCGCGACAGCGCCAACTGTGGGCCACGCGCTTCAGGGCGAACTTCCTTCAACAAGGCACGCAAACGATCACCAATGCGGAAAGTCTCGCGGGGAATCCACTCTTCCCGCGGCAAAATTGCCTCGGCATTGTTACCAAGATCAACGATCACCGCTTCACGATTGACCTTTTTGACCTGGCCGTTTACTAACTCACCTACTCGTGAGCGATAAGCATCAACAATCTGTGCCCGCTCCGCTTCGCGAACTTTCTGGACAATGACTTGCTTTGCGGTTTGCGCGGCAATACGGCCAAACGCTACAGATTCCACCTGTTCTTCAACATAGTCGCCGACCTGCTTTTCAGGCTCGTCTATTTGCGCCGCAGAAACTGTCATTTGCGCCGCTGGGAATTCCATGGGCTCATCGTCTTCAATAATCAACCAACGGCGGAACGTGTCGTAGTCACCGGTTTCCTGGTCGATCTGGACGCGAATTTCAACTTCTTCTTCGTAGCGTTTTTTCGTCGCTGTCGCGAGCGCGAGTTCTAGCGCATCGAAGATAATGTCATTAGGAACCCCTTTCTCATTCGAAACGGATTCCACAACCAACAGAATTTCTTTACTCATTACATTGCCTCAATCCTGACAATATACTTTAGGGGCGAACCCCCAAGTCCCAAATCTATTACTTATTCCTCCGGTTAATCGAAAACCGGCACCACCTGGGCTCTATCGATGTCGCTAAAAGGGAACAATATTTCTTCGTCCCCAAGACGAATAACCACGTCTCCATCCTCAACACCGCACAACAGCCCCGTGTACTTACGCTTGCCTTCAAAAGCCTGGCGTAAATTCACCTTAACCTGCGAGCCTTTAAACTTTTCGAACTGTTCTAACTCGAACAAGCGTCGATCCATCCCCGGTGAAGATACCTCCAGGGTGTATTTACCCTTTAACGGATCCTCAACGTCCAGCAAACTGCTGACCTGCCGACTCACAGCAGCGCAGTCATCCACATCAATGCCATCCTCAGCATCAATGTAGATCTTGAGCGCCGAGT
>JBKAGC010000408.1:0-2080 GCA_046290215.1 Pseudomonadales bacterium
CTTTCCAGGCATCCAAAGGTGCAAGCCGGTGGCGAAACGCTTCAATTGCCAAAGCTGCTACATGAGGATCTTCCAGCCATGCTGGAATCCGAACTGCCATTTCCGACATGCTTGCAATCCTTGACGACCGAACTCGCTGACCAGGCGGCAGCCAAATTTCTACAAGATATGGGTCTTGAGGAAGGCAAGCGAATTACCGAGAAGCGCCCGATGAACTTTATTTATCTCGGTGCTATCTGCAAGATCTTTCCTGATGCAAAGATTATCCACTGTACTAGAGACCCGCTGGATGTTGGTCTGTCCTGTTACTTTGCTGACTTTACCTCGGCTACTGAACTGGGCTTCAGTCAGGACCTTGAACTACTAGGCAACTATACAAAGCGCTATCAGCAATTGATGTCGAAGTGGCATGAAAGATTGCCACTATCAATACTTGATGTGTCCTATGAAGCCCTGGTCAGTGATCCTGAAAATGAGATCAAAAAATTACTCGAATTCTGCGGTCTACCTTGGCACGAGGAATGTTTGCACCCTCATCAGTCAACCCAACTGACCACGACTGCCAGCTATAACCAGGTTCGTGAACCAATCAATACCAGCTCGATTGGTCGATGGAAGCATTACGATCGCCATTTGAATCCGCTCAAAAGCGTCCTTGGTCTTCAGGATTCTCGTGCGGCCTGATTGCACTGTGTCAAGGAACCTCTGAACAATTCTACCGGTGCTCTGTGGGGGTCGTCAGTCGCTACTGCCAGATATCGTGCGCCGTGAATCCTGATCGCGGCCCTGGAATTCTGTAGAAAACTCAACCCAGCTCGTTATCGGGGCATTGGCTTTTACTCTGTCCAGAAGACTGGTCATGAGTTCTGTTGATCTGAATGTGCTTGCAGCCGTCGTGATCAAACCGAGCGGCACTGTGTCGTTGAAATGTGAATGATAGGCCTGCACCGCTTGCTGCAACTGTTCTGTGGAGTAGACGTCGCTGCCAGATTCGTCAATTGGTCCGTCGTTACCGTCGATAGCGGAATGCATAGAATAGCCCGTGATTGTTATACCGGTGGCCGAGTTATTGCCTGCCGCGTCACCTGGAACTATGAATCGGGCGCGTAGCTAAAGTCATAGCTGCCTTGGTGTATCTCATTGTCATTTGCGACAACGGTCGTCCAGTACACCGTGTATTGGCCAGGTGTCACCGGATCCAGAATCTCAATCATAAGGTCATCCGCTGCCATGGTATGCAGCCCTCGTAACGACAGCTCACCTTCCGGGCCCACCAGTCGCAAACTACTTTGGGAAACATCAGGTAAAGATTCGTAATAAAGTCGAAGTGTCCGCGGCGCACGGTTCAGGGAAGAATTAATTGCCGGCTCTGCACGAAGCAATGGCGATATTGGTTGAGTGCTCAGGCAGGAAAAAAGTAAAAAGGACACAAGTACCAGAAAGGTACTTTTCAAAAGAAAGCTGGTTCTGGCAGCTATCAGGGCTTGGCTATTCATTCTGAATTCCACATTCAAGTAAGTGACATCATTAGGCTATGGCCGACTCACCTTAACCACAAGGTGGCAAATTGCCGCATGTCTTCTTTTCCGATTCTTACTGGTCCTCCTGTTAGGCCAGAACCAGATTAGACGTGTCAATTGTAGCAATTTGTAATCGCGCGCAGGCCAGATAAGCAGGTCGTAGCGCGTACTGCTTTGAATTTATGTGACTATTTTCAGAAAGAGGGCTATCTCACGAGAGGCTGAGACAATATGCCGCAGGTTAAAAATCAGCTTTGCTACTTATACTGGATTCATACAAAGCAACCAGCGTCTAGAAATTATTGTGAATAAAAATACTTCTCATTCAATATGTAGAACTGCATGCGGAGCGCTAACGTTCGTGACCCTGTTGGCTGGTTCCCTGGGTGCACTGGCTGAAAATGATTCGGTGCTGGCAAAAAAATATCCAGAGCTACAGCAGCTTTTACTGGCTCACGATGTGGTGCAGGCGCGGGCCTACGAAGAAATCAGTATGACCGGTTCTTCACCGATGGCGGCGATTAGTCATCGCGTCTTGCTTGAGACGCTGGAAGAGCTTG
>JBKAGC010000409.1:0-2057 GCA_046290215.1 Pseudomonadales bacterium
GACTCCAATTGTTGGTTCAATGATGTCTAGGTAGCGATAATGCAACATTTACCTAATTTCCTAAGTGATATGATATCACAGAAGAGGGGGGAACTCAGGCAAACAAACTACATAACTCCTAAGTATTACTTACGAAGGTGTTGAGTGTTTTTCTTAAAGTTTGTAGTTCTTGCATGGGCTCAAATTCGTGCGTGTCCGTCCGCGACGCATCAAAACCTAACGGTATTTTATTTACAAAAATTAATCCTTCACTCATCACTCATCTTCATCCGTCCATTCTCAAGTATCATACTTAAGTAAGTACTTAGGTAGAAGTACTTGTGGTTGTGCAGGTAGTTGCGAAGGTAGTTGTGCTGGTTGTGCAGGTGGCTGTATTAAGGTCGCTGCCGCTACAATGCCGAAATGTCCATCAGTTTCATTGTAGGGTTGATTGGCTGCTGAATCTAGTCGCAATGACGAAGTGCTGCAGCTCACACCGGCAGCGACCGCAACGTTGTTCTTACTCTCAGCCGCTGTTTCAGCTTGCTGTTGCCGAGCTAAAGCTAAAGCCTTGGCAGCGGAAAAGCTATTCTTCATGCGCTCAATCTCATTGAGTAGATCAGGCCGTCCACGAACAAATTTATTGTGTCGCCAGCCGTCACTTTGAACTGTTTGTATCTCGGTACGAGAAAAACCCCAAATGTTAAGCTGCCGTGTCTAAACGGCAATGGTATAATGCGAGTGTACAAACGCAATTGATGTCAGTTCAGTGTCAGTGATAGTGATTGTGATAAGGGGCAAAAAACAACTTTTCATACACTCCATGCATGCAAATCACTTACAAAAGATCGATAATGTGTCCAATTGAAGAACGTAGGTGCAAGATTGGCCATCATAACGTCCTTGTCACGAATGATGAAGGCACTTCCATCAACAGACCACGAAATACAAGAGCTGAACTCTGAATCGCATGCATACTCGAGCATATTGTAGAGTTTGAAAGGGAACGTCTGCTGCTGTTGAGACTGTTGTTGCTCCTCCATTCCATGAGTATCGATCGTCACGCGACGAACAAGAGCTGGTGTGCTGAACATCCGATTATCTATTGACATTCAAGATAGATATCAGTAAGACAATAAGCGCTTGGTTGCGAGGTGTTCCAACTCACAAAAGGCGAGTTGGTCTTATTGTGAGAAGACGTAGGTCTTGTTGTGGGAAGACTTAGGTCTTGTTGTGCTTGGCCAGCACATCATCTCCACCAATGAATGTTGTAATATTGCAAGTTAAGTACCAGCTGGCAAGCAATAACGACGTTGTTGCTGTCAAAAAGTAAATTAGCGTCTTGAGTTTTCTGTCGTTTCTCCCTTTATACTGACTCCTATGTACATTGACATCCCGCACGGTACTAAACTACATCTTGCCCAAGAAGCTCGCTCCGTTCCACTCAAAAAGAATGCTTACAAGTGCAGGTTAGTCGTAAAAAAGACGGCTGTTTGGCATGTGACTTGTGAACTATTAGAGAACGAACAAATCGGAAACTCAAAGCCGCAATATCATAGATTTTCACGGTGGCCTCGATACGCCACCAGCTCCACAGCGGGTAGCTCGCCAGCAGCGCGAGCAGCGCCGGGGCCGGCGCGATCCACACGTTGCCCAGTGCGAGCAGGGCGACCGGCACGGTCAATGTCACGAGCAACAGGGCTGCCCCGGTGAACATGCCCTGGCGCGGCTCGAGGCGGGGGTAGCACAGCGCCGGTAGCAGCGCGACGAGAGCCAGCAGCAACGCGTGTGGTCCTCCGTGGACCGTGCGGATCCAGTTCCCGTGGCGCAGGTTGGCGAGCACGTTGGCCTGAAACTCCACCCCGGCCATGGGCTGTGCAGTGCCCGAGACGGGCGTCGCCAGGGTGTGGCCGAGGCCCGCGGCGGTCATGCCGACGAGCACGAACTTGCCGGCCAGGCCGGCGATCAGCGGGGTGTCGTAGAGTGCGTCGGCGTAGGAGATCCGCCGGACGTGGCCGGGCGGCCCGTCGAAGCCGATGTCGAGACGATAGTCGCGCAGCCACATGCCGGGCTGCGTG
>JBKAGC010000410.1:0-2040 GCA_046290215.1 Pseudomonadales bacterium
TAACCCATATTGCCGCAATGTACTGCGACGGATTTACTCAATAGTCTTACCGCACCTTTTGAGGCGTTATAGGCAGCCCCAGAACCGCCGACGATGCCGAATACCGACGACAGATTGATAATCGAGCCGCCTTGTTCCTGCATGTGCACCACAGCCCTTTGGCAGCCAACAAACACCGCATCCAAATTGATATCCATCACCGCCCGCCAGCTTTCCATGGTGGCTTCTTCTAATGGCGGCAAGCCCGCGCCACTCACGCCAGCATTATTGACAAGAATCTGCAGGCTACCGTAAGTCTCAATGATTTCTTCAAGAATGCGGTCCCAGTCATCTACAGAGGTCACATCATGGAGTAGGGCGATGGCTTCGCCGCCTTCTGCTTCGATGGTCTGGACGGTTTCGTTGGCAGCATCCAGGTTGATGTCTGATACCGCGACCTTGCCGCCAGCTTCAGCAAATGCGATGGCGGTGCTGCGGCCAATGCCACTGCCACCACCCGTGACCAGGGCAACTTTATTATCAATTCGGTTCATGCTTGGTTTTTCTTCCCTTTTTACAGTTGCGTCCTAGTGAAGCAAAATTGCTCCGTAAATCCCAGAGAAATCAAACCAAAGCCGGAGCGCTGGCGTAACCTATGGATGACTGCGGGAAATGAGTGAAACATTGATTAAGGTAGGGGTAGGCGCTTGTACGGTGGGAAATCCCGTGCGTTACAACGGTGAAGCGAAGAAACGCCACCATTTTATCGATAAGCTTGGCGAGCACGTTAAGCTAGTGTCATTTTGTCCTGAAGTGGGTATTGGCCTTGGCGTGCCACGGGAAACTATTCGTCTGGTGGATAGCGACCAGGGTCAACGGGCCATGGACTCTGATTCTCACAGCAAAGACTTTACCCAACAACTCATCGAGTTTGCTGACAAAACCGTGGCGCAAAACCCCGATCTCGCCGGCTATATACTCGTCAAAAATTCTCCTTCTTGCGGTATGACCCGCATGAAGCTTTATAAACAAAACGGCGATTTGTTAGATCATTCCGGTGTCGGCATTTTTGCTCGCCGCCTTATGGAACTGTTACCGAACTTGCCCGTGGAAGAGGATGGCCGTTTGAATGATGGTCCGCTACGAGAAAGTTTTGCCGCCAGAGTGTACGTTTATCAAGACTGGCTCGAGACAAAAGCCAGTGGCTTGACCCCTGATGCACTGGTGAAATTCTACGCCCGGTACAAGTACATGCTGATGGCGCACCATGTACCAACCTATAAAAAGCTCGGACCGCTGCTAGCTGATGCGGGCAAGCGCGATCCGCAAACTCTGGGCGAAGAAATGATTAGTTTAATCATGCAGGCCCTCAAAAAACCGGTGACAAGAAAAGGTTATACCAATGCTTTGCAGCACCTTCGCGGTTACTTAAAGCGTGATCTTGCTGCTGATGAGAAGCAAGATATTGACCGGGCCATCGAGCAATACCGGCAAGGCATTGTGCCGCTGATTGTGCCCATGAACCTTCTCCAGTATCAGTTTAACCGTCACCCCAACGAGTACATTGCCGGTCAGGTCATTATGCAGCCTTATCCGGAAGAATTAGGTCTTAGGAATACCATATGAGCGCTGATATTTTGATGTGGTTTCGCAATGACTTGCGAGTTCACGATAATCCCGCGCTAACCGCTGCTATGGAGGCGGGCCATACCCGTGCCATTTACTTCTGGTGTGAAGCGCAATGGCAAAGCCATGATTTATCTCCGGCACGCAAGAAGCTGACCTTGCTGGCTCTGGAAGATCTCGCAAAGTCTCTGGGCAAGCTCGGCGTTGAGTTGGAAGTGATCCAGACTGACAGTTTTGCTGATGTGCCAGAGCTGCTGGCGAAGTCCCAACAAGCAGAGGGTTTTCAACATGTGTTTGTGAATGCTGAGTATGCGCTGGATGAACGCCGCCGTGACCGCAGCGTGCGCAACTGGTGTAAAGAGCAAGAGATTAAGTGGCATCCCTATCATGGCACGGTGATGCAAATCCCCGGCACCTTAAAAACCGGTCAGGATC
>JBKAGC010000411.1:0-2029 GCA_046290215.1 Pseudomonadales bacterium
CAAGGGCAATAGCCGCGCCCATATATTCCGGGGTACCGACTTTCGCGACCTTCGCCACCGCCATGGCGGTCATCAGCGACACCACGGCCACGGGGCCCACTGACAGCGTGCGACTGCTGCCCAGCAATGCGTAGGCAATAAGCGGTGCGATGCTGGCGTAAAGGCCCATCTCCGCTGGCAGCCCCGCGAGCAGGGCGTACGCGAGTGACTGCGGGATCAGCATGATGGTTACGATAGTGCCAGCCAACAGGTCGCTGACGAAGGTATCCTTACCGTAGTCTCGCAGCCACTCCTGGGGCATTCAGGTTTCCTGTGGTGAACAGCGATCGGGACGTGCCGTAGGCACCGGCCGTCCCGGCAGCCGCATGAATTCATCGGCGCAGTCTACCAGACGCGGACGGGAGGGGCAGCCTGCGTCGCCGGCGAGCCGGCGATTATCCGCGCACCAGGGCTATCTCAATGGGTGTGAACAGGCCCTAGTCCTGCGTATAGCGATTGATGATCATTTTTCCCAGCGCCATCTGGTGAACCTGATCCGGGCCATCTGCCTGTCGGCACCAGCGCGCATAGTTAAAGCCTTCGGCCATACAGTAATCTTCTGTCAACCCGCCAGCACCGTGCACCTGCATGCACCGGTCGATGACCTGCTGCATCACCTTATCCAGGTCCAGGTCGATGGTGAAAGTACCCTGCAGTCCCATCTCGCGGGCAAAAGATCGGATCACCTGGTGGAAAAAGCTGTCGATGGTAACAACAGAAAAGCGACCATAGTTATGCAAGATATCAGTTAGCGTATCGGAAGCCTTTTGCTGGAGTACTTCAGGACTTATCTTTAAAGCCTTCTGAAGCTGGAGAGTCATTGGGTTTTCTTTTCCCTGTGCCAGGTCCTTGAGGTAGTCAACGATCCGGCGCTTCATCTCTTCGGAAGCTTTGTTGGTAAACGTCACCCCCAGGATCTTACGGAAGGCTCCCGGACGGCTTAATGCCAGTTTGAGGTATTCCCTGGAGAGGGTGAATGTTTTGCCGGAACCGGCCGAAGAACGGTAGATGTGAAAGGGTGCCTCGGGCATGGGCTAAAATTAGTGAATGCTACCCCGCCTAGACTATAAAAGTTTATGAAACTTTTAAAGTTTATGAGAACCCTATCGAAGTTTGGAATGGATAATCGGGAAGGATCCTAGTACCGAAACTTTTGTAGCTGCGGGGCTGGCTAGGGAGTGTGGATGGATTGGAGCTAGAGAAATGAAAAAAAAGTTCTAGAAACTTTCACTTGACACTAGTGCAACCCTAACATTTACTCCTATATCAACATCTATAATTCTCCGATCCAACATCTTTATAATTAACGTTTTTACTTGTGTATAATTTTGCAAAAGCTTACTATTGTTCAATAACATAGAAAACAACATCCTTATTATTCGCCCACCTTTTATGAAAATTATTATCTATTCCATTTTTTCAATATTCATATTTCTATCGTGCAGCGAAAGAAGAAACAATCTCCTGATCACTAAAACTGTAATCACTGGACAAATTACAAATCTTGAAAATGGTGCTGGCAGAGACAACATTAATATCATAATCAAAGATTTACTCACTGACAGTAGAAATTTGACTGAATATATTGATGAAGAAGGCCGATTTAGATTTGAATTTGATTTAATGAAGCCTTCTGACTTTTACTTAAAGTATAGTGGACTTTTGACTTATTACATATCACCCGGAGATAGTTTGCATTTTATGATTGATAACGATTGCTTAACCTCTTCTGCAGAATCTTATGCTGAGGAATCCGCATTCTATAAGGTTTCGGGGACATCAAAGCAATTAAACAATGATATTGAGAATTTCATGATACTCTTCAAGGATTCATTGATAAATAATCAAGAAGAAAGAACTGCCGTAGTTAGCATGGAGCCATTGGTGTTTCTTGAATATCAAAATGAACAACTTAAATATTATCAGACCGCTCTGGCCTCTTTCAACTCATCTGAAAATACAAGTGAAGAGTTCAGAAACTGGGCAAAAT
>JBKAGC010000412.1:0-2017 GCA_046290215.1 Pseudomonadales bacterium
GATTACCAACAACCCTGGTAGAACGCAGCTAAGCACCAACACCACTACGGTGAACAGTGTGTTTATTGCCCTGGCGAATGACCCAGCAGCGGCTAATGGCTCCGCGCCAATTACGGTGACGGTAACGACGCCAAACAACGTGGTTTCTACCTTCTCCTTTACTTGTACCTTCTAAGCTAGAGACACAGGTAAATGGCCCAACAAAAAAGGCGCTACTCGTAAGAGATAGCGCCTTTTTTTATGTTGGTCTAAGCAGGCTATAGGGCTCTGCTAAACCCAGGTTTGCCTAAAGTTAAGGCAGTTGGGTAAAGCCCATCAGTTCGCGATCAATCTCACGAGCCGCTTCACGGCCTTCATTGATGGCACGAACCACAAGGGACTGGCCGCTACGGCAGTCTCCGGCAGCATAGACGTTTTCAACAGAGGTTTTGTAACTGCCTTTGTCTGCCTTGTAGTTGCTACGCTCGTCGTATTCCATCCCAGTAGGGTCAGACGCCTCGTGCTCAGGGCCTAAGAAACCCATAGAGAGGAAGATCAAGTCAGCTTCCCAGGTGCGTTCGCTACCGGGGATTTCCTTAAGATCAGGGCCAACATCCACAGTAATGACCCCTTTGAGCACGTTGTTCTCGTCACGGATAAACTCTTTACTCATGACCGAATAAACTCGTGGATCATCACCGAACTTCTCTGCAGCCTCAGCATGACCATAATCTACCCGGTAGATCTTTGGCCATAGCGGCCAGGGATTGTTCTCAGCACGTTCTGCCGGTGGTTTTGGCAGTAGTTCGAAGTTCACCAGCGATTCGCAGCCGTGGCGTAGGGAGGTGCCAATACAGTCAGTACCGGTGTCGCCGCCGCCAATAACGATGACCTTTTTGCCTTTGGCCGAAATATACTTGCCGTCGGCGTGTAGTGAATCCAAATAGCTCTTGGTGTTACCAGTTAAAAATTCCATGGCGAAATGCACGCCCGCGCCTTCACGGCCAGGAATGGGGAGGTCGCGAGGTGTGGTGGCGCCAGTGGTGAAAAGCACGGCATCATGGTTGGCTCGCAATTCTTCGACAGACACATCCACGCCAACGTTGGCGTTGGTTTTAAACTCGATGCCTTCATCACGCAGGAGTTCAACCCGGCGTTCCACCACGTCTTTATCCAGCTTCATGTTGGGGATGCCGTACATCAATAAGCCGCCAATGCGATCCGCACGCTCATAAACCGTGACGGTATGACCTGCCTTATTAAGCTGCGCGGCAGCGGCAAGACCAGCAGGTCCTGAGCCGATGACAGCGACTTTTTTACCAGTACGGGTTTCTGGTTTAACCGGGACAACCCAGCCTTCTTCAAAACCCTTGTCGATAATGGCGCACTCGATGTTTTTAATCGTCACAGCAGGATCTGTGATCCCCAAAACACAGGAGCCTTCACAAGGTGCCGGACAAACTCGACCGGTAAATTCCGGAAAGTTGTTGGTTTTGTGGAGCCGGTCTAGTGCGTCGCGCCAGCGACCCTGGTACACCAGGTCGTTCCACTCTGGAATTAAATTGTGGATAGGACAGCCGTCATTGGACTGGCAAAAAGGTACACCACAGTCCATACAACGAGCACCTTGAGTTTGCAGGTGCGCACTGTTGTGCTCGGTGTAAATTTCTTTGAAGTCGATCAAGCGCGCGCTGACGTCACGATACGGTTCGGTTTCCCGGGAAAACTCTTTAAATCCTGTGGGCTTACCCATAATTCATTAACCCCTTAGGCAATTTGTTTTTGCTGCGTGGATGCCAACAGGACGCGCTTGTAGTCAGTTGGCATAACCTTGGTGAAGTTACCGAGCTCAGTGCTCCAGTTAGCGAGGATTTCCTCCGCGACGGTAGAACCGGTGTACTTCTGGTGATTGCTGATCAGGACTTTTAGTTCAGCCTCGTCTTCAGCGGTTTCAATTTTCTCAAGCTCGAAGGTCTCGGTGTTACATAGGGCGGCGAACTCACCGTCTTTGTCCCACACATAAGCAATACCGCCGCTC
>JBKAGC010000413.1:0-2016 GCA_046290215.1 Pseudomonadales bacterium
TCCTCGCAGCCAAAGCTATGCATGCCAAGTACATAGCTATAGTGACGATCGCCTGGTGCAAAGTGTTTCGCGACTTTGGCAATGGAATCGCGCATGGCAGCGGCGTCACCGGAATAAAAGTGCAGGTGGTGAGCTAGCTTTGCTGCCAGTACATCGGTGGGATACTCATCGAGGATGTCTTCAAAAATGTTGTTCGCTTGTACCGTGTTACCCGCAAACCAGATCTTCGCTGCCTGAATGTGCATGGCTTCACGGGGATTAGTAGGTAATGTGGCCGCTTTGGTCAGACTAGCGTTGGCTGGTTGAATGAATCGTGGGTCACTGGCGAGCTTCAACAGGTAGGCGCGAAATAGATGCGCCATAGTCATGTCTGGATCTTGTTCGAGCAAGTTGTCCAGTTGTGGCATGGTCTGGTTTGAAGACGCCAGATACAGGTCGAGAATGTCCGTAAAGTGGTTGGCACTCTGTTCGCTGCCACAGGAATAAACCACGTCTTGACTCATTGCCAGCTCCCTTTTTGTAAATTACTCGATGTTCTTTAATCTGGCGTTGGCTTCGCCTTAACTCGCTGACCAAATGTTTTACCAGAACTGGCCAGATAAGTATCTTCCTCTGGGGTGTTTTGCCTCTCGAGGATGGGATTTCGATGAGGAAAGCGGCCGAACTTTAGAACAATACCAGCGTGCTCCTTAGCGTGTGTTAGGAAGTCCGCCATCATGCCTTGCCAGGGCTCATCGGCATCTGCGAGCAATTGTTCGAATTGCTGTACAGATTCTTGTTGCGCCTTTGGATCTTCGGCGTGCTCGAAGGGGTGCAGCAGAAAAGCCCTGGCAATCAGCGGTAGGGATTTTGGTTCCGGGCAGTTGCGCGCCACCTCAAGGGCCAGATCATCATAAACAAATGCCCCTGGCTCGCCGCGATACAAGTGCCGGGAGAACTGGTCCAGAACAATCACCAGCGCCAGACTGCCTTCGGGAGATTGTTGCCAGTGGTCTAGTTCTCTCGCTGCGGCGCGCTTATGCAGGTCGGCGAAACGTTCGCGTATTTCTGTATCGATTTGTTCGCTGGAGCGATACCAGAGCTTTTTCTGTTGATTAGCATGCTCGGGGCTGGTGGCAGCGTCCCCTAGCCAGAAGTCGAGCACCTGCTGGTATTCGTTCATGATGTGTTAGTCCTGGATATGAGCCAGCACTTCTTCATCGCTAAGGTGCAAATATTTCTTCAAGTAGTGCACGCCGAGATAAATCAGTGGCGTGTCCAACAGGGCCACGGTGAGCTTAAAAATGTAGTTGCTCCACATGTAGTTGAGCATGACCCCTAATGAGATGGTCCCAGCGAGAAAAGCCGCACCAAACGTGACAGAAATCACCACCAGAGAATCCACCATTTGGCTCACAATGGTGCTGCCATTGTTGCGTAGCCACAGGTGCTTACCGTTAGTCAGGCGTTTCCAGAAGTGGAACAACTTCACGTCGCAATACTGGGCGGCAATGTACGCCATCATGGAGGCGAATACGGCACCGGACGTGGTGGCATAAAGCAGTGAGTAAAGCTCAACGTCACCGGTCACACTACCGCCGTTGGGCAAGAATACCTCGCCGTTTAAGCTTAAGGTTTGCCAGGGCGGCTGGGCGGATGCTTCCACAGCAGGCACATACATGCCCAGGGTGAGGGTGCCGAGGATAAAAAAGTTGAGTAGTAGACCCACCGTCACCAGATAGTTCGCGCGCTTTTGCCCATATAGCTCACTAATAAGATCCGTGACCAAAAACGTAATGGGGTAGGGCAGCACGCCCACGGCAAGGGTAAACCAGCCGAGATCGATAAAACGCGTGATGCCAATAATGTTAAGCATGGTCATGGCACACAGGAATACCGCTGCCAGGGCAATAAAGACACGCTCGCGGCGCTCGCGAATGTGTTCAGTAACGTGCCCGTGGGGCGTTGGAAATAGGTTTCCGCCAGATTTTTCTTCGGCCATTGCTGCCACTGCAGGTGGGATTCCTTGATCAGAAC
>JBKAGC010000414.1:0-2006 GCA_046290215.1 Pseudomonadales bacterium
TAAAGTGGCTTGAACATAGGATCTCGCCATATGATCAATTCTATTTACACCAATGGGCGCTGCGGTAAGAGATGCGCCACTCTTAGCGTAAAACAACTCTGCTTCATCATATTGCCGAGCTAACATCGCCAGGTCGCCCAACTCCAACCACTGGGCTTTGCTCAAGGACACATTGGCTAACTCTTGTCTGGCAGTTTCAATATCGCAACAAGTCACCAGCAAATGCTGATTCTTTAGCATCGCCAACTGAATCTTAGCCATCTCACCTTGCGGCAGGCCGTGTTCCTTTATCAGCGTCAAAGCTTCCTGATAGGCTGACTGCGATTTCTTCGGCTGCAGCGTGCGCTGGTAATAATGACCCAGCTTTTGCCATGACGGCACCAGCGCTTCTGGCGAATTATTGGATGAGTGAGCTACCGATCGATGTCGCAGCTCCATCATCTTGTTAGCATCAGAGAAACTGCCTTGCGCCAGATATATGGTTGCCATTTTTTCCAGGACAATATTTTGCCGGGCACTCAACACACCATCTTCACGGTGAACCATATACTGAGCAAGCTGCAGTCTATCCATTGCGAGCTCGTAATCCCGCAACTTCATAGACTCGTCAGCTTCCGATAACACTTCAAAAAAACTTGGCTCTGCCAGCCGGCTGCCGTGAACGGGCGCGGATAACATGACAAGCAGGCACAACGTAGAAGCTGAGAACGAAAACGCTCCCAGCAATGATCGCACGCGATCCATTGGACTCACCTTTTTTACTTACTCCCCAGGTTCATAATAACCAATATATGCAGCCGCGCACCCCCTGAAGCACAGTTCCATTTTCTTTCCAGAAATGCCGATTCTTTTTCACCGTTTTGGTGCAAATGTCACATCTTGATGCGCATAAAAACGGGGTTTCTGGCACAATGCAGCACCTTTGTTGCACCCGCTGCTTTACCTTGTATGGCTAAATCCCACACCAACTCCAGACTCATTGCCAGTACCGCGCCGCCAACTGAATGTGCTCGCTGTCCTGTGCGCGCGCGAGCATTGTTTCAAGGCGTGCCCCTTGATCAACTGGAATGGACGCAACAGTACCGCTCTAACCAGTTCACTCTCAAACCACGATCACGCTTATTCGATGAGGGCGATCAACACGAGTATGCCTACACCTTGTTTTCTGGCTGGGTGATGTTGAGCAGCAATGCACCAAGTGGCAGACGGCGTGTCCTCCGCTTTGCCCTGCCCGGAGACTTTGTTGGTTTCCAACCTCGCCTTGATGGACCTATGACCTACTCAGCTTTCGCCATAACGGAAAGCCGTCTTTGTGCCTTCCCACGTAAAAAGCTAGGCAAGATGCTAGCTGAACGTTCGGATCTAGCCAGCCGTATGGCCACCTTAAGTGCAAGAGACATGGCCTTTATGCAACAGCTCATCATCGCCAACGGTCATAAAAGTGCCCGGGAGCGAATTGTCGCGCTGGTAATGTTGCTGTTTATTCAGGTCCAAACCATTGGCGCTTTGATACCAGGCACCACTGATGATGTCATCGATTTCCCTTTGTCTCAGGATGTGATCGCAGACACCCTGGCAATGGAGCCAGAAACCGTGAATCGGACCCTCAGAGACTTACGCACGGATGGTATTTTCGAGATCAAGCAGCGCAGGCTAAAGGTCATAGACCGTGACCAGGCCCTGTCTATTGCGGAACTAGACATGGAAGCCATGTCTGAACAAATGTTGCTATAAAACGACGCAATACCTCTTGAATTTTCCTATACCGACCCAAAAAAAGCGGTTGGGAATATCAAATTTGCTTATTCAATGGACGTCATTTCAGTTGTTTGCCCACACTGCTTTGTCAGAAACAGAGTACCCGAACCCCGCATGGCAGAAGCGCCAAAGTGCGGTGGCTGCCACGCGCAACTGTTTACCGGAAAGCCAACGCCGGTAAATGCTAGCCAACTCAATAAAATGCTCCGCGGCAATGATATCCCGGTAGTAGTGGACTACTGGGCATC
>JBKAGC010000415.1:0-1993 GCA_046290215.1 Pseudomonadales bacterium
GAATATGAGCGGCAAAACGTCTCTTAATAAACCTGTCCGATAAATCGGGGGAAGCTCACTGACAACTTAACAACTTAGTAGAATTTGAGGTTAATTTGTTAAGTTGTCAGTGTCCCCTACCCAGGACTAGCTTCATAGATTGCAAAAGCCGCAATGCGCCTAGATCGCAAAGACAAGTCGCTGGGATGCTTTATTGATTTATGCTTGCAATTGCAAGTATTCTGCAATATTGTTAGCGACTCCTTCACTTGGATGCTGCCCCAATGCTAAATCTCGAACTCTTGTTTTCACTAGCCGGACTACTTGCTGTGGGCGGGTGGCTTTTGCTCTTGCTTTCACCATTGACTCCAGTCTGGTCAGATCGAATTGCAGGCTTGGTTATACCTGTTCTTCTCTCAACGGGGTATGTAACCCTTATCGTGCTATTACCTTCAGAAGGTGAAGGTGGGTTCGGCAGTTTGGCTGACGTTACGAATCTATTTGCAAACGAAAATGCCATGCTGGCTGGCTGGGTTCACTTTCTGGCTTTTGATCTATTTGTGGGCGCGTGGATCTGCAGAACTGCTCGTCGAGAAGGAATCCGGTTCTGGTTTATAGTTCCGTGCCTGCCGCTGACCTTCCTATACGGCCCCGCAGGATATCTTGCTTATGTTACTGTACGACAGGTGTCGCGCCGCAAACATTAATCACATCGGGAACATTGCTATGACTCGTACTCTACTGCTCGCGCTACTCGTAACACTTCCGCTGCATACCTTTGCGCAAGATATCAGCAAGCGTGAGCAAAAGGAGGTCATGGCTGTATTCAACAAGATGCAAGCAGCTAACGTAGCAACGAATGTAGAGGCCATCATAGCTATGCTCGCCCCTGAATTTCAGTTAGTCAGGGAATTTGAAAGTAGTGTGCCCACACTTGATTATCGAAGTTACATTGCCTATATCGAAGAAGCATTTTCTTTGATTTCAGACTACAACTACCGGGCAGAATCACCGGAGATATTCAAATTGCCCGACGACAATGGCTTCGGTCTTAAAGTTACCTTGACAGAAACTTATCAGTTTGACCGTCTTAATTTCGAGGAAACCCATTCCCAGACATGGCATTTGCGTGAGCTTGATGGATCATTGCGAGTGACCCGCGTAATAGTCCATGACTGATAAATAAGAAAACAAATGAGAAACAAGGAGGAAGGGCTCAGCCTTTCTTTATGCAGGACTTCCTGGACAACAATTCGCTTATCCTGATGGAAGCCGCCATTGTTGAGCAACTCAGGCGATCCGGGCAGGTTGAACTCGACGAGATTCTGGTCAACGCACCGCTGATCTATGACCCACGCGCCCGCGACATCATGGCGACGCTCTACCGGGAGTATATGGACCTGGCTGCGCAGGCCGGGCTGCCGTTTATTGCCTGTACGCCCACCTGGAGAGCCGGCAAGGAACGCGTGCAGCAAGCGGGAATCAACACGCCAATTAACCAGGATGCCGCGGCATTCCTGCAGGAAATCCGCAGCACAGGCAGCAAAGAGAGAGTTCGCATTGGCGGCCAGATTGGCTGCAAGCACGATTGCTACCAGCCCGAAGCGGGCCTGTCAGCTGAACAAGCCGAACCTTACCATGCCTGGCAGCTTGATCAACTGGCCGCGGCGGATGTGGATTTCCTGATTGCCGTGACCCTGCCCAATGCCCAAGAGGCGCTGGGCATCGCCCGGGCCATGGCGGCCACGGACCGTCCCTATATCATCAGTTTCGTCATTGGTCGTCATGGGCACATTCTCGATGGGACGTCACTAGCGACCGCCGTGGACATGATCGACAACAGTACCGCCAACAGCCCGCTGGGCTATATGATTAATTGCGCCCATCCCTCATTCCTGAGTCCGCAAACCCTGTCGCCCAGCACACTTGCCCGCCTGATCGGTTTTCAGGCCAATGCCTCGTCATTGGATCATTGCGACCTTGAAAATGCCGATGATTTACACGTGGACAGCCT
>JBKAGC010000416.1:0-1990 GCA_046290215.1 Pseudomonadales bacterium
TGCGGGGTTAGCGGTGTTACTGGCATTGCCGGTGGCTTATGTGGCGCGCATGGGTAAGTTGGGCCGGGTCCTGGAGCGCTTGACCTATTTTGGTTTTGGTATCCCTGGGATTGTCATGGGCACAGCGCTGGTTTATGTGGGCTTACAACTACCCTTGCTCTATCAAACCCTGGCGGTGCTGGTATTGGCATACGCCATGAGATTCTTACCGCTGGCGGTGGGTAGCTTGCGCACGAGTATTGATAACCTGGATCAGAGAACCCTGCACGCGGCACGTACTCTGGGAGCAGGTCCTGGCGAAGCTTTCTTCCGCGTCACCTTACCACTGATGGTACGTGGTGTGCTGGTGGGAGCGGTGCTGGTGTTTTTAGAATCCATGCGAGAGTTGCCGGCAACGTTACTGCTTGCCCCCACGGGTTTTGAAACCCTGGCGACTTATCTCTGGCGAATGTACGAGGCAGGCTATTTTGGTCGTGCCGCGCTGCCGGGCTTTTTACTTGTGGTATTGTCCGCGCTGGGGCTTGGCTTGATGCTGATGGGGGAACGTCGAGCTGAGTTTGGTAGTTTCGTGGATGATCAACGTTAATGCTTAGCGTCAATAACTTAACCGTGACTTATGGCGACCACACGGTGCTCAACAATCTTGACCTTGAACTGGGTGATGATGAAATCGTCACGCTAGTAGGGCCAACTGGCTGCGGTAAATCCTCATTGCTGCAAGCTATTGCCGGGCTGGTGCCCATGCAAACCGGTTCCGTGGCACTGGGAAATTGGCGTGTTTCGGCTGGCAGTCATCTGCCCCCAGAGAAGCGCCAAATTGGCATGGTGTTCCAGGACTTTGCGCTGTTTCCACATTTATCAGTGCAAGATAATGTGGCGTTTCGTTTAAAAGATCGTAGCCGCGCCACGCACTGGCTGGCGGCGCTGGGTCTTGCGGCATTTGCCGATGCGAAACCGGCGCAGTTATCAGGCGGGCAAAAACAGCGGGTGGCCCTGGCCAGGGCGATTGCTCACGAACCCGCTCTCATTCTTCTGGATGAACCATTGTCGAACCTGGATGCGGCGCTCAAAGACAATTTACGCTGGGATATTCGGCTGGCTTTAAAAGAAGCGGGTATGCCCGCGATATGGGTTACCCATGATCAATCAGAAGCCCTGTCTGTGGGAGATCGCGTTGGTATTTTAAATGGCGGCACTTTAGAACAATTAGCAAAGCCCGAGACAGCCTATGCGAAACCCGTCAGTCCTTTTGTGGCACAGTTTTTAGGTCCGGCAAATTTCGCTCCGGGCGTCGCGAAGGGAGAAGCGGTTATCACAGATGACTTTGGCCAGGTGCAGTCTCTCGAGCGCTTTGCAGAAGAAACAGCCGTCACGGTATTGATCCGGCCAGAAGAATTACAAATTGATGCTGAAGGTGAACTTAACGCCACCGTCACCCAGGTGCGCTATGAAGGTGCCCATTGGAGTCATACGGTATCAACCCAATCAGCCCAGAGCTATGTGGTGCTGAGTCATTCGCGCTGGGAGCCAGGGGCGAGGGTTTGTTTGCAGCTTGCCCGGCCTGGTCCTAAGACCTGCTTTACCGCGAGCTAGCCGAAGCGGTTAGTTTCGGAGTAGAACAGGTCTCGTTACCGGGCGCAGCGCTACACTGCGATATCGTTAGAGTTGTTATTTAATGGCAATTGGATTGAGCGGTGAACCCACTGCCCCTGGAATGTTCAGAGGTTGCGCGGCGAGGAAAAACTCATAACTGCCATCTTCAGCACATGCCTCTGCAAGTTCCTCTAACCACCAGATCTCACCAATATAGACGCCAAGGTCTTTGAGTAGCGCACCATGAACGGCGAAGGTCTTCGCTGGCACGGGGTTGGGTAACACTTCAAGGGCAATATTGTCAGCGGCAACACCGGCAACCTTGTGTTTGGCTATCCAGTCAATCACATCCACGTCAATGCCTGCTTGCGGTGCCTGAATATACTTGAGCCTGGCA
>JBKAGC010000417.1:0-1989 GCA_046290215.1 Pseudomonadales bacterium
ACCAGATTATCGGTGTGATCTTTTAAGTTCTTCACCACGCCGCCGCGTTTATATTCATTGATGAGCATTTCTTCCAGCTTTTCTACATAAGCATCGGAGGAGAGCGGTTGGCTGCCGTCTTGCTGGTAATGATGGCTAGCACCAAACAGGTTGATCCAAACATCTGTTTGCCGGCCGAATTCCAGCAACCGTTGAAAATATTTACCTGGATTATCCGGGCTCGCCACAAGGCCGAGGACCGCGGCGAACAATGAAATGGGCAACAGCACCAGGTCACGTAAACCGTCCAGGGCTAACTTGGCCTGAAACACCAACAGGTCACGAATCAACTGCCAATGATTTGGCGCCGATGGCGGCGATTGATCGGGTTGTTTTGTCACTTCCTGGATCGCTTCTGGGTCATCATGCTTGCCGTTCATCTTTTTCGTTGATTTCTCCCTTCAAGCTTAAAATCGTCATCTACACTCATATTAAGGTCTGATCTGAGTGTTCTATTTTTGTCTGCTATTTCTTTGCCACATGGCTTCTCAGTTCACTATGAACTGTCCAATCCAGCGCTGCAAGATTCCATGTCAAACATGCCTTTTGCATCGCCCCGGGCAGAAGGTGAACGAAGTCAGGTTTTAGTTACCGACACGATTGATTTGTTAGGTAAGTGTGAATTCGATTGTGGGATTCTGCTGGATACCTCCTGCGCGCCCGTTTCTGTGCCACCGGATGTGATTTTATTACGAGTCGAAGAGGGTAAGCCCTTTGTTGCTGAATTGGTGGCGCTGATCTCCACCATTACCCAGGGAAGCTCCGCGAGCTTGCTCAATATGCAAAGCCATTATGTGCATCAAATGGATGCGCTTCGGGCAAGTCTTGAAGAAGCGGTAATCTGGACGGATGGGGATTTTCGAATATTGAGTTTCACCGACAGCACAGCCGGGATTCTCAAACAACGCAGTGCACAGCTTAAAGGTAAGAAGCTTTTGGATGTGCTGTCGTGCGACGGCGAAGATGTGCAAACCATGCTGTTGAAGCGAGCCCAGGTTAACGCCACAGACAAAATGGAATTAGAAGGCACTCTGGAAGATGGCTCTAAAGTCATTTTAATGATCGGCATTCGTCTCACCGCGGCGAATCGCTACCAGATTAATCTGATCGACATTTCATCCCAGCGGGCTGCAGACAAACGTTTTATTCAGTTAGCTAACTACGACCCTATGACCGGACTGGCGAACCGCGGCCTGTTGTTTGAATTCCTTGGCCATGCCACTGGCCGCAGCAAACGCAGTGGTCGGTTGGTTGCCCTGATGCTTTTGGATCTAGATCCTTTTGATCGTGTCCAGAACGACACCGGGGCCCAAATGAGTGATGAATTACTTAAAAGTGCAGCCGCGAGAATTAAATCGCTGTTACACGATCAAGATATGTTGGCCCGGTGGGGTGGTGATGAGCTCGCCATTGTGATGGAAGATATCGAACATCTTGAAACTGTCAGTCGCACCGCGCAGCAGATCATGTCTACCTTGTCTAGCCCGATTGTCATTGAAGGTCGGGATTATTACGTGAGCCCCAGCATTGGCATTGCTGTGTTCCCAGAAGCGGACGAAACCGTGAATGGTTTGATCCAGGCAGCGAACACCGCGATGTTTGAAGCGAAGAAAGATGACGGCCGCAACACCTACCGTTTCTATCAGTCGAAATTGCAAGAAGTGGCTGAACAACGAGCCAAGATAGAACAAGGCTTGTTGCGTGCCCTGGAGAACGATGAGTTTGTTTTACTTTACCAGCCCAAGGTGTCCATCTCACAAGAACGGGTGACGGGCTTTGAGGCTTTGTTACGTTGGGATCACCCGGACTGGAGTAAAGTTTCACCGCAGGTTTACATTCCCATTGCAGAAGAGTGTGGCTTGATCGCGAAGATTGGTGATTGGGTACTACGCAAAGCCTGCCAGCAAATGGCCGACTGGCAAAAGCGTTATCCGCAAATGCAGGACTGTA
>JBKAGC010000418.1:0-1980 GCA_046290215.1 Pseudomonadales bacterium
AAGAGCCTGGTCGAACCAAAAGCTTGCCCAGGCCCTGGCAGAAACCCAAATCTAACGGCGCCTCAGTATGATCAAAAATGCCATCATTATTGCCCTTATCACCACCAACGTGATGTTTGCCTGGGCCTATATAAAGAGCACTTCGGCAGGTTCTAAAGTTCAGCAGCCACCTCCACAACAGGTTTCAGCGCAAACCACGCCAGCACCACAGCCTATTACAGTCAACACCCAGCAGATAGAACCACAGATCCAGGTGCCGCCAGCGGATGTGAGTCAACTGACCTACACCGATATGATCAGTGAACTTAGGGACCAGGGCTTCGACGAGGCAACCATTCGTCAACTCATGTTGGCCAGGCTTAATCGCGACCATGCAGAAACCCAAATCAATCAGAGCAAAACGCCCTATTGGCTACCGGAGGAAACCGATGCCGAGGCCCGATTGGCTTCTGAGCTTAGCTGGGAAGCAGACCGGCGCGATCAACTGATCGGTTTGTTTGGCCCAGAGATTGTCGACGACCCACTGTTTGCTCATATATTTAAACCTCTAAACGCTACCCTGGGATTTCTTAGTTCCGATAAGCAAATCCGCCTGAATGAACTGCAGCGTCTTGATCAAGCCAAAACCCAGAGCCTGTTTCGCAACGGCTTTACCCAGGAAAGCCGCGATGACCTGGCAGCCCAACGGGCAACCTTGCAGCGGCAAATTAGTGAGCTGTTGGGCGGTGATGATAATTTTGAATACCAACTGCGGGAATCGCGATTAGCAGACGCCATGCGCCGCGGCCTGGGTGACTTTGATTACTCGGAGGCAGAATTTCGCGATATCTTCTCAATTCGCCAGGAAAATGAAGGCAACAGCCAAAGTAGTCGCTTCACCGATCGTAGGGAGTATCGACAGCAAAGGGATCAAAGCGAAGCCGAAATTCGCGATTACCTGGGCGCGACCCGCTACGAAGAATATGCTCGTAGTCAGGATCCCGCCTATCGCTCACTGCAATCTATTGGCGAACGCTACGGCAACAGTACCGCAGAAATTAATGATGTCTACACCATTACCCAGGAAACCCAGGAACAGATTGATGAGCTACGCAACAGCGCGAGCCTGGACCGCGAGGAACGCATTGAGCGGATCAATGAGATACGCACCGAGGCCTATCAACAAATTGAGCAGATTGCAGGTAAAGATACCGCTGAGTCAGTGAAAGACAATAGCCGCCGCTTAGGCTTAGGCCGAGGCTTCAGGCCTCCATCCTAGCGCCCTACCGGGATCTGCGCGCAGACACCAGATTGATTCACCACAGCACATGACGCAAACTTCAGAGCCTAGAGACAGCGGACCGAGATAATCATGCAAACCATCACCATTGATGAACCAATCAATGTGCTAGGTGAAAAACTTGAACCTTGCAGCACCGAACCCATGACCGGATTCTTGCGTGATGGTTGCTGTAATACCTGCGAGCAAGATGTTGGTTCACACACCGTTTGCGTTGAAGTTACCACTGAGTTTTTGCAGTACTCAAGATTCGCAGGCAATGACTTGTCCACGCCCCATCCGGAATTCGGCTTCCCTGGCTTACAACAGGGTGATCGTTGGTGCCTGTGCGCTGGCCGCTGGCTGGAAGCTTATGAGAAAGGCATGGCGCCTAAAGTCTTTCTCAAGAACACTCACATCAAAGCACTGGAAATTATACCCAGAGAATACCTGGAAGAATTTGCCGTGCAGGTAAACTAAAGCGGAGCTGTCATGAACGATCGATTAACTAACCAGTCCGTACTAGTCACCCAGGCTAATGATTATATGGGCCCAGCCATTACCGAGTTGTTTAGCGCAGAAGGCGCTAAGGTCAACGCCGTGGATGGGTTTGTACCGTTCGATGAGAGCATCAATGACTATGCAGCGCCCTATCAGGACGTGGATATCGTCGTTGCGAATCTGGCGTTTGACCCAACTAATTCACCGGTTGCTGAAATCAC
>JBKAGC010000419.1:0-1926 GCA_046290215.1 Pseudomonadales bacterium
TTCCGCTGTGCCCCCTATCATCAAAGTAAAGCAGCCACTTCTGGAAGCCTTCTTGTTGATAGAAGACGCGACGATGCCACGGGCAGACATCCCCGCCTTGCGCCGCGGTGGACCGCTCGGATGCTTCGGGCTCAGGTCTGGGTCGGTTGTTGGGCCTCACTGATAATGCCGGCGTATCCAACAGCGACTCTGGATTGACTATGGGGGGAATTGGCTGGCGCGATGTGCTCGGGCGCGTACCGGTCGCGACGCGGTCAAAGCAGAAGCGCTTCTCGGGCTCGCCATACCGGTAGCAGGTCTTTCCGCCAAAGCTGTCTTGTCCCCTGTCAGACAGCCGGGTTTGATTGAAGTATGTCACACCGTTGGCGGTGACCTCCACCAGCGACCGACCATCCGCGAGCGAGTAGAGCGTTCCGCATGCAAACGCCTCATCGTGGCGGAGAGCACGGCATATCGGGACGCTGGTACAGCTCAGCGTCGTGATGTCTCCCCCGTCCCGCTCAATGCAGGTTCCGAGTTGACCTTGTTCAAGCCAAGTCGGAGACCAGGGCGGTACTTGAAAGCGCGCCGCAGCCACATCGGGCTCAAACTCTATGCGCTCGCCGTTCTCAAGCTTCGCTAGAATGTATTCCCGATTGTTGATGCGCCAACGCTCCACAACGGCCTCAACGTCATTGACTTGATCCACGCTGCCCGACCGGCAAGCTGGCTCCACGACCACCTTGGACTGCGGTGTGAATTGCAGTTGATAGGGTCGGCTCAGCGCTGACTGGAATCGGCAGCCAAACAAGGGAGAACCCGCCGTCACTTGGCAGGACTGCTCAAAAACAACGTTCTCATTGGCGTCAACGTAGCGACACCAGACACCATCAGCGGGTGCAGTGTTTGGAGAAAACACAGTAACTGCCACTGCGACTAGGCAGATGAAGCAACCAGTTTTCATTACCGTCTTTCCTCACTTGGTTCCTCATGTTACGCATATAATTATACAAAACAACAAACAATGTGCTATTGTAGTTGAGTGCCAAACTATATATTAAATATTACAAAATTTTATCTAGTTATTCTATCCTTGTCTATTTCTTTAAAATTGATAAACATTATTATTCTATATCTTTTCGGATTGGAGGGGGATTTTGGATCACCTTATTTCGATTATGGCGGCTCATTTTTTTCCAAAATTGGTGAGAAGGCTCTAGAATACATCGACTATTTTGGCCCCATAACTTACTACATATGGCCGTTAGCAGTCATTTTCATATCACCGATATCTATATTTCAATATGTAAATTCTGTTGAGCTAAACACAATTTCTTTATTTGGATGCATTTACCTAATTCACCTGATCAATATTAATAGGAGAAACAATAATGCATTTATCAAATAGAAAAATCTATTGCAAAATATCATATACCAGAGCCACTGATGCCATAGAAGTAGCTATTATGCCCATGTCGTGATTAAATTGTGGCGGTTGATAAGGTAGAACTATGCCGCCATCATGGAAATACGAGATGGTCTCCGTATTCTCAACTGTGATCGCGTCGGGGCCAATGTCAAGGAGGCCGGAAGCGGCCGTTAACACATCCTCCTTTCCGCGAAACGTCGTTATGTCGCCGTAGTTGAGCAATGATATCTTGCCTGCACGTACGAGAGACGGTGCAATGGGCGCAGGGTTAAAGGCAACAGCAACGACGCCCAGTTCAGCAGCAACATATTGCGCTATGGCGCCCCCGAGTGAGTGACCCGTGAGTGTGATCTTGCGGTCGCCATTTAGTTCACTGATTCTTCTGACGAACTCTAATCCCTGCTGCATCTGCCTAATGTCGGGCACCGCGTTGCAAAGCACGGTCGAAGCCATTCTCGGCCAGGGCCTGCACAAACAAAACTTCCGCCGCGCTTTAGAACGAACCGGCTTTGTCGAGG
>JBKAGC010000420.1:0-1920 GCA_046290215.1 Pseudomonadales bacterium
GAACAACCGCTGGTAAGGATGGTAATCAGTAAAAGGGCAATGAGGTGTCTCACAGTTTTGCTCCAGAGTTGCTAAAACGAATCCAGCGTAAAGGCATGCTGGATCCAATCAATATTATCGTCTAGTGAAATGACATCAAACCTGCAGTCCAGGTTCCCAGGTATCTGGTGTTGCTGTAAAAAATGTTCGGCAGTCAGTGCGAGCTTACGCATTTTAGTTGTTGTCACAGTGTCTGCGCCGCTGCCGTAATCAGAGTTGTTGCGCATTCTCACTTCTACAAAAACAATGCAGTTTTCGTCCTGCATGATCAAGTCTATTTCGCCCCGTCGGCAAGCGTAATTTTTACTCAGCAAGTCCAGACCTTGTGCTTGCAGATACTTAAGCGCAGCGCTTTCAGCCTGGTCGCCCAGTTGTTTAGTTGTCATTGGCCAGCGATCGTTGGGATGACTTGCGGCGCGGGGATGACCTCGCCGCCAGAGAACTGCGCCCAGGCAAGGGTACGGTTGAGAACATTGCGTGAGTCGAGCTTTAAGATGCCTGTTTCACCATAAAGGCTCTCATCTGGCAGTCGCTTCATCTGTTCCAGGCGAGGGTAGAGTTGGAAGGCATCAACGCCCAGGGCGTAGAAGGGTGCCAACGCCGATTTTGCAGAAGGCCACAGATTCTGAAGTTCCGTCTGGGCTGTATCTGCCCGACCTAGCTTCCAGGGAATGTCGCAAAAACGAATGCCGTTGAGATCGATAGACTCAATTCTCGAATCACTATAGGCGTAGACATGGGATGTCGAATAAACGGGAATGTCCTCGGCATAATAGAAGGCAAGTGTCGGATTAATGCCGCGCGCCTCGTCCTGGTTTGCCAGTAAGAAAACAAAATCAATGTCTTGTCTGCGGCGGGGCGTAAATTCGAAGCTCTGGCCAATAATACGTCGTAGGTTGTTCGCTCGTTCTTCACTAAGGTCCACATCTAGAAGAGTCTTGACCATAGTGGAATAGTCTTTTTGTTCGTTAAATGCCGAGCTGTTAACGATATTACCACCAAGAGCTAACCAACGATTTCGAAATGCCGCAACGTTACGCTCGCCCCAGGCATTGTCGGGGTAAATGATGAGCGCGTTGCGTTTGCCCTCCCGGTACACTTGTTCGGCCACCTGGATCATTTCATCTTCCGGTGCCAGGCCAAATTGGTATAGGTTGGGGTTGCTTGAACCATCGAGGGTGCGATTTAGCGCCAGGATTGGTAAGGGGAGTTCTGTGAACTGGGCCAGTCGGGTGACCTGTTCGCGATCTAGTGGGCCGATACCAAGCTCTGCCCCGGCAGCTACAGCTTGCTCAACCAGGGTAAAAATATCTGCGCTGCTGCTGTCATAAACCTGGAGATCAACGTCCCGCCCGAGTTGAAACCGGGATGCGATAATGGCATCGCGAATAGCACGCCCAAACGGCGCAAGCTCACCGTTTAAGGGCAAAAATAATGCGATGGATTTAGCCTGATTTTCTACCACTGTGGAGAGCGTTTGCAGGCGTGCCGGTAAATTCTCCGCTGCGGGGTGATTTGACCAGACCTGGCGCCATTGACCAAGAGCCTTTAGCTGTTGCATTGGCGAATTTTGATGTTGTCGGGTCATGGCCGCGAGGGACAACCAGCCGCGAAGATCGCTGGTGATCGCTTTGTTGGCTTGTTCTGTTAGTGTTTCAGCAGGTAACTCTAACAAGGCGCTAAATATCTGCTCCTGGTTTTGTAGTCTTTCTGAACCTTTAAGCAACGGGTTGAGGAAGATTCTTTCCCGGGCAGCGGCAAGATAGCTTCGTGCTGCCGCGTAGGCATTGGCGCGCATTTCACCCAACATGACTTGCTCTGCCTGGCTGAGATTAGTTTTGCTAACGGCGGGTTTACGCAACCAATCTAGAGCGCTGAGAT
>JBKAGC010000421.1:0-1918 GCA_046290215.1 Pseudomonadales bacterium
ATTAGGTTTGCTAGGTACGGTTATTGGTATGATCAAAGTATTTACTGCGATTCGCCTGGAAGGTACCGGCAACGCTGCAGTGCTTGCTGGTGGTATTTCAGAAGCGCTGATTACCACCGCTGCTGGTCTTACCGTGGCTATTCCAAGTTTGTTTTTCTATCGTTTTTTCCAGCGTAAGGTGGATGAATTGGTGATTAGTATGGAGCAGGAAGCGTTAAAACTCGTTGAGGTGCTCAACACCGATCGTGCTAGCATGCCCCGCGGCGATGTGACCCAAGTTCCTGCCTAATGAAATTCGCCCGCCGAACTCGCACCGAGGTAGAAGTTAATCTAACACCCTTGATTGATGTGGTGTTTTTGCTGCTGATCTTCTTTATGGTGTCGACCACGTTCACCAAAGACACTCAGCTTTCCATTGATCTGCCAGAAGCAGAAGGGGATCCCGCCCGGGTAGCAGAGAAGATCATTGAAATTACCGTGACCCGAAACGGTGATTACGCCGTAAACGGCACAGTGCTCGTGGACAAGCAATTAGGTACCTTGAAGCGGGCCATCGAAAAAGTGGCAGAAGGTGATACTGCCTTACCCATGGTCATTACCGCGGACTCTGCTACGCCGCACCAGTCTGTGGTGACCGCAATGGATGCCGCTGGACAGCTTGGCTTTATTCATTTGAGCATTACCACCAGGAACAGTGCCGATGGCGACAACTGATAAGCCAGGTGATTTGCACATTTATGGCCGACTCTTAAGTTATGTAGTGCCTTACTGGGCTGCATTTCTGCTCAGTATCGTGGGTTTTGTTTTGTACTCTGCGGCGAACGTGGGGTTTGTTCAGCTAATTGGTTATATCGTTGACTCCCTGGGTGGCAACGACCCGCTAGCGGGTTCTGGCATTGCTAACCAGATTCAGTCAGTGGTGGGTGATGGCCAAGAGCTGAATCGAACGGTGATTCCAATTTTGATTGTTAGCATTGTGTTTATGCGCGGCGTTGGCACCTTCATAGGTAATTACTTTATTACCTATATTGGTACGAACCTCGTCCACAACTTGCGAGTTGAGTTGTTTGATCGCTTGCTTATGTTGCCCAGCAAGTTTTACGACAAAAATGCCATGGGGCATCTCGTTGCCAAAGTCACCTTTCATGTGACCCAGGTAACCGGCGCGGCAACAGATGCGGTGCGGGTCTTGATTCGAGAAGGGTTAACCGTCATGGGTTACCTTGGCTTTTTATTTTTCCTTAACTGGAAGTTGACCTTTATATTTATTGCCGTAGCGCCATTTATTGCACTGCTTGTGACCTTTGCCGGCAAACGTTTTCGACGCATTAGCGAACGTATCCAGGATTCTATGGGCGATGTGACCCATGTGGCATCGGAAGCGGTGCAAGGCTACCGTGAAGTTCGCACCTTTGGTGGTATGGAATATGAGCGAGATCGATTTCTAAAGGTCAGCCATAACAATCGCCAGCAGTCCATGAAAATGGTGATTACCTCATCCATAGCGACGCCCACTGTGCAGTTGGTGGTGTCCTTTGCTCTGGCGGGCCTGGTTTGGTTGGCCCTGGATCCAACGCTGCTCTCCAACATGAGTTCCGGTGATGTGGTGGCGTTTATCACCACCGGCGGACTGTTAGCCAAGCCAATCCGGCAGTTGTCTGAAATTAATGCCACTGTGCAGCGAGGTCTTGCTGCTGCAGAAGACATATTCGATTTGTTTGATGAAGAAGTGGAGAGCGATAAGGGTACGCAGTCGTTAACTGAAGTAAGGGGCAAGCTGGAGTTCAAAAATGTCAGCTTTGCCTATCAGGATAATGAGTATGTGCTGCAGAATATCAGCTTTTGCGCAGAGCCCGGTGAGACTATCGCTCTGGTGGGTAAATCCGGTAGTGGTAAGAGCACCCTCGCCAGTTTGATT
>JBKAGC010000422.1:0-1910 GCA_046290215.1 Pseudomonadales bacterium
CAGCACCGATGCCAGTTAAATCTATCATGGCTTTATTCCAGGTGAGCACCCGGCCTGTGTAATCGAGCGTGCACACTGCTGCGGGCAGGTCTTCCAACAATTGCCGGTGGTGACGGCGTAAAATATCCAGCTCCGCTGCGACACCGGTGAGCGCTGAGCGATTTAACTCAAAGCGAGACTCAAGACTCTGCATACTCTCTTTGGTTCTTTTCCCTGGTTGAGAAGTACGAAAGGGTAAGTACTCTGCGAACAATCGGTGAGCAACGGTTTGCCCGACAATACTGGTGAGGTTCGACTCAATTTGGTTGCGAAGTTGCAGCAAAGCAAAGGGTTTTTGCTCGTTGCTGCTTAGGCCGAGGTCGCTCAATCCTAGTTGGATTTGCGCCGCCGCCGCGGACTCGCCGATAGCGAGAGCCAATTGTTGTTGAATTTCAGCCACTGCTGTCACACCCAATTCACCCTGATAGGGTTTAATGGGCGAGTCGCTCATGCACTCTTCTGCAGCAGTGATTTCTTCCTGTGAAGGTCTGGTTAACTTGGAAAACAGGATAAACGCAGCAATGTTTGCCAGTAACGGTACGATCGAGCCCATGAACCACATATCTGGGCTCAGGGTGAAGCGATTTTGGGTATCTGCAATTGCTGCCGAGACGATGTTGATAAGGAGCGGAAACAGCAGGATGACAGCCCAAAACATAAAACCAATAAGCAGCCCCGCCAACAAGCCATAGCTGGTGGCATTGCGCCAATAGAAGGCTCCCACAAGGCCCGGCAGAAATTGTAAGGTGCCGATGAAGCTGACAAAACCTAGTGTCATCAGGTCCTGCTGGGAGCCAAGGAAGTGATAAAGCAGATAGGCGAGAGTGATAATGGCCATGATCAAGGTTCGCCGGGTGGTAAGCAAAAAGGCGAAGAAGTCTCTTGCTTCACTGACCTGATACACCGGTAGCACCAGATGATTGACTGACATGGATGCAAGGGCCAGGGTGAGAACGATTAACACACCACTGCAAGCAGCGAAGCCGCCGATGAATGCTAGCAGCACCATGACATTGTTACCCTGGGTCAGGCCGAGACCAATAGCGAAGAACTCCGCGGGCGTTTCCACAGCAAGGAACGTGGCGGCCCAAAAAATGGGAGCAACACACATACCCAGGATCAACATATATAAGGGAAACGCCCATCGAGCTGTTCTGATCACCCCGGCATCGTCGTTCTCAGTGAGCAGAATGTGAAACATATGGGGCATGGTGATCGCGCCGGCGAAGAAGGTTAGCAGCATCAGCCTCGAAGACCCCTCGGACAATTCAAGTTCCACTTGCGCCTGTAGGGAGTAGTTGGCGAGCAACCATTGGTTCAAATTTTCGACGCTACCAAACACCACAAATAATGCGTAAGCAGCGATAGTGACGTAAGCGATGAGTTTAAGGATAGATTCCAGGGCCAGCGCCACCACGAGACCCTCGTGCTTGTCCCGGGTGGATACGTGTCTGGCGCCAAACAATATGGCGAATACCGCCATAGTGATACAGAAGGTGGCTGCCAGAGTATCCGAGCTCACTTCTTGATTTATAAGATGGACACTTTCGGCGACGGCCTGGATCTGTAAAGCGATCAAAGGAATAGCGCCAGTTAACATGAATAGTGCAACAATGCCGCCGACCCAGGAGCGGGGATAGCGAAACGCGAATAGGTCGGCGAGAGAGCCCAATTTATGGGCGAGGGAGATTCGAGCTACCCGGTAGAGTAATAGGGGTGCGAGAATAAATACCGCGCTCGCGCCAAAGTAGTAGAGCATAAAGCTCGCGCCATAGTCTTGCGCAAAGCCTAAGGTGCCAAAGAAGGAAAATGCCCCGGCGTACACGCCGAGAGAAATGACCCGGATAAATCGATTGTGGGTAAAGCGTCTG
>JBKAGC010000423.1:0-1863 GCA_046290215.1 Pseudomonadales bacterium
AGCCGCGCTCTTATTAATATTCGTGACCGCACCATTAGGGTTGGTGATCGCGACTGTGTTGCTAATGAGCGTACCAATGCTGGTACCACCATCCACGGTGACATCAAAGGTCAGGGTTAAGCTGCCACTTGCTGGTACCACTAGACCGGTCTCGGTGATGGGATCGCCAGGGTCAGCTTGTACAGCACCGCCTATGGTGTAGGTGCCAGAAACGAAGGTTGTGTTCGTAGGGATGTTATCGCTCACACTCACATTGTTGGCAACACCTGTACCTGAATTGATGAGTTCGATGGTATAGCGCAAGGTATCCCCTGGATTAGTGTCGGCGTTGTTACCAGTGGTGATATTGAGCACTGATTTGTATGAGGTGGTGAGGTCGGGTACATCGTTATTGACATCGAGGGTGGCGCTATCAGTGTCACTGACGATACCTTCAGCACCTTCAGTAGCGGTCACGGCAGCGCTCCAAATACCTAGCTCACTACTCAAGGTGTGATTTAACTCATACCACTTCTCTGCGTTAGAAGCTGGTTGGGCGGTAGGTACATTCATGTTAGCGGCAGTGAGGGTTTCTACTGCATTGGGGTCCTCGATGGTCACGGTCGCTCCGGTAATGTCATCGCGACCAAAAGGGTCGGTGACTGTGGCACGCACCCATATTTCTGTTGATGGATTGATCGCGGTGAGCGGCGTACCGGGATTTACCGTATCAACGCTATCGTAGTAAAACTCCACTGCCGTAATATTCAGAGGGTTGTTGGCATTTAAGGAGATTAATGATGGCTCGCTATTGAGGAGTGCGTGCGCGGTAACGGTTTCTCCCGACACTGTCGTGTTGTTGGTTAGGGTTAAAGTTAACGACGTGTTCGCAGGCAGCACCAGGGTCGATGGCAAATTAAACTGAAACGGCAAGTACTGGGCATTTGCCGTACCGCCTGCCAGTTGAATGGTCACAGTATCACTATCAATGGTGCCGCTTGCAGCACCGGTGTAACCGAGTGTTGCTTGAACAACTCGTTGTCCGGCAAAGCTGGTGTTGCCGCGGCTAATCCACACCGATGCATTGATGTTGCCGGGGTCCAGGGTCAGAGCGCTCTGTAGCACTGGTGCCAGCGTGAATAATTTGTTGCCACCCTGACTGGCGATTGTTGTACTGCTGGCCGTGGTGGGTTCCGTCCTGTCAAATCTCCGCACGGTATTAAAGGCATCTGCGTAAATCGGTTTGTTACCCGTGTTGAGATCAAAGGGATCGATCAATACCGAAGGTGCGACATCCGAAACGTTGGTGCCCATGTTATCTAGATTGATGGTGTGATCGATAAGATCCCCAGGTTGGGCACCGGCAACAACCGAGACGTCGAAGGTAATTACAGTGATGCCGTTGGGGGCATCAAAACTCAAGTTTAAATTGCTAGCAGTGGAGGTATTACTGGAACCGCCTGGCAGCCCGGTAATATTGGTTAAATTCTCAGTCAGGTTCGGGATCGCCTGATTAATGTCCAGGGTTGTTGTGCCACCGCCATTGTTGATAGTGATCGTGTAGGTCAGCGAGCCGCCAGGTGAGCGGGTTAACTGGTTGACGGTATAGTCCACCGAGATGTTCGGTGCTGCGGTTTCAAAGCTGCCGACTTCGGTATGATCCACTGTGCCTTCATTGCCCTCGTAAGCGGTGACTTGTGCAACCCAGATGCCTGGGTCAATAGAGGCGGCATCGGGTAACGAGTAGGTATAGGTGTAGGTTTTGGTGCCCGTAGTGGAACTCGCCTCAGACATTGCAACGTTGGTTAACTGATTCGCAAAGTTAGGGTCAATCAGCGTTAAGGTCGCACCGGTAATGTCTGCTGAGCCAAATGGGTCACTGCT
>JBKAGC010000424.1:0-1859 GCA_046290215.1 Pseudomonadales bacterium
GTATCCGTAGTAAAGGTTCGGGAAAGCTTGGCCTCGGGAATAGAGATAGTTACGGTTTGCCCCGGTTTTGCCTCATTGCCCCATGGTTAATACTGCCAGCAGCATTGACCTGGTTGCCTCTATCGTGGGCACTTCAATGGCTGCAGCCTGATTCTGGGCTGTTGCCTGGGCTTGTAAACCCTGAAGAAACTCACGATAGGCGTTCACCAACTGGCTAATCACATCCGCCGCCGTCAGTTCCACCACCAACACACTCAAGGTGGCGACAACAACACTCGTCAGTAAGGTCAGTTCCCAGGACACTGTAGCGCGGAGTACATAGGCCATGCTCACAGTACCGAACAACATTACGACGGGTGTCACATCTCCTGCGAATAAATACAGGAGTAACATTGGCAACATGGCCCAGAGAAGAACAAAAGCGCCTTCAGCTGGCCCGCGCCTTAACAGCACCAGACTCACTGCTGCCGTGGCCAACCACTGCAACAGCGGCAAGGCTGCGGCTACGACCGCAAACCCTATCGCCTGGCTTCGGCCTCGCATCACAAATTCAGCTACGGCCCTCATCGGGTTTTACTGACTATTTATGTCCGTCGGTATAAGGCAACAGGGCCAGGTAACGGGCGCGCTTGATCGCTTTAGCGAGCTGACGCTGGTACTTGGCTTTTGTTCCCGTAATACGGCTTGGCACAATCTTGCCGGTTTCGGAGATGTACTGCTTCAAGGTTTCGATATCCTTGTAGTCAATCTCAGTCACACCTTCCGCAGTAAAACGGCAATACTTTCTTCGTCGATAAAATCGTGACATCGCTTAACTCCTTACGCTTCAGCAGCGTTGTCGACAGTTTCTTTGTCGTCGCTGCTGTCTTCACTTTGGCTGCTCTCGGTTTGTCGAGGTGTATCATCGCGTTCTTTCTTCTCGCGACTTTCACGCTCGGTTTTCATGATCGGTGAATCACCAGATTCTGGACCTTTACGGCTCAGGATCAGGTTACGGATAACCGCATCATTGAAGCGAAACGCTGTTTCAAGCTCTTCGAGAATCTCTTGATTACACTCGATGTTGAGCAAAGCGTAGTGAGCTTTGTGAATCTTATTGATGGGATAAGCGAGTTGGTGACGACCCCAGTCTTCGACGCGATGAACTTTGCCTTCGCCTTCGGTAATAAGAGAGGAGTATCTTTCAATCATTCCAGGCACCTGTTCGCTTTGATCAGGGTGCACTAGAAACACAATTTCGTAATGTCTCATAGGACTCCTTACGGGTTAATGCCTCCCACACTATGTGGTGAAGCAAGGAGATTTAAGGGACGCGCATTGTAGTGAAAGCCTTTGCGCATTGCAAACGCTGACAAATGGCCTAACTGCCGCCCTGCCGCTGCCTGGTGGCCTCGTAAAGGGAGATGCCCGCCGCCACCGAAACATTCAGGCCATAATCCGCCACCTGCATAGGAATACTTGCTAGATAATCGCACTGTTTTGCGGTTCTAGCGCGGATACCCCGGTCTTCAGACCCCATCACAATGCCAATATGGCCATCCAGGGCAATCTCTGCCAATGATTGCTCTGCATCCAGGGTCGTACCCACCAACCAGACACCATGTTGTTTCAGGTCATCCATGGCCCTGGCCAAATTCACCACCTCAATCACAGGTATCGCTGCGGCGGCCCCGCTGGCAGTCTTGATCGCCGCATCGTTTAACGCCGCACTGCGATCTTTAGGTTGAATGATGGCGTCAGCGCCAAAGGTGACGGCGCTGCGGATACAGGCACCTAAATTCCGGGGCTCTCAGGCTTTTGTAATTACCTTCCCATTCTACCTCATCGAAATCAGCATCATAAGCAACTTCAGCATCATC
>JBKAGC010000425.1:0-1852 GCA_046290215.1 Pseudomonadales bacterium
ATACACTTGGTGCGCCTCGGCAATATGGTATTCGCGCTTCTATGCGACTGTGAAAATGAGTTGGAGTAGTAAATGATCATCGTCGAAAACCTGAGTTATACCTACCCAAAGACCGAAAAACCCGCGGTGACTGGGATAAATTTTTCGGTCTCCCCGGGCGAGATATTTGGCTTGCTTGGCCCCTCTGGGGCTGGCAAGAGTACAACCCAGCGAGTATTAACGAGGCAAAACCGGCGCTACAGCGGTAACGTCACGATTCTTTCCCAGTCTCTGCAATCCTGGGGCCAGGATTTCTATGAAAAGGTCGGTGTCAGTTTTGAGTTACCCAATCACTACTTGAAACTGACGGGTAAAGAGAATCTTGAGTTCTTTGCCTCGCTTTATAAATCGCCTACTCGCGATCCTAATGAATTGCTTGAGCTCGTGTCATTGTCTGACGCAGCCGATGTGCGAGTTGAAGATTATTCCAAGGGTATGAAAATGCGCTTGAATTTCGTACGAGCCTTGCTACATGACCCAGACGTGTTGTTTTTTGATGAGCCAACCTCAGGGCTGGACCCAGTGAATGCCGCGGTGATTAAGCAATTGATCAGAGAACAACGGGAAGCCGGCAAGACAGTCTTGTTAACCACCCACAATATGCATGACGTTGAAGAGTTATGTAACAAGGTCGGCTTTATCGTCGCAGGGCGAATGGTTGAATTATCGGAGGTAGAAGCCCTGAAAGCTCGCTTCGGTCGTCGTATGGTGACTGTCGAACATGAAAGCGACGGCAGGGTAGCCCAGGCTGAATTTGATATGGATGGCCTTGGCCAGAATGACGAGTTTCTCAAATTGTTAAACAGCACAAACGTTAGAACGATCCATAGCCAGGAAGCGAGCCTCGACCGGGTATTTGCCGACGTCACGGGCGTTAGCTTGTACGCAGAGGAGGGTTAAGTATGGCCAGCTTAAGTCAGGTGCTCCGCTGGGAGATTGCCCTTCAAGCCCGTTCATTTATCTATCCAGCAACAGTAGTCAGCACGCTCATGATCTGCGGGTTTCTTTCCGTCCTACCCGTCGAACAATTGTCTCCGGCGTGGGTCACGTTTTTCGTGTTTATTGATCCGGCCATGATAGGCCTGAGTTTCGTTGGCGCGATTATCTTGATGGAAAAATCTGAAGGCACGATTCTAGCAGTGGGCGTTTCGCCCATGGAACCGGGTTTATATATTGCGGCAAAAGTGATCTCGCTGACGCTGGTGACGTTCGCCTCGGGTTTGGCGGTCGCCTATGTTGCAGCAGATGATTTTCTCCTGATTCGGATGTTACTGACCCTGACCTTGTCTAGCACGGTTGCTGTACTCGTTGGATTTGCTTGTGCGGCAAGAGCGCCGTCCATGAATAAGCTAACGATTACACTATTGTGGGTTTCGATGATTGCCTACGCACCGCTCTTAACCCACTTTGGGGTGTTGCCTGAAAGCTTAACGCCCTTGATTGCTCTAATCCCTTCCTATGCGGTGCTCTTATTATTGGAGTCTTGTGTCTCAACTTCGCCGTTTGACTCAACGCTGCTAATCGCAAGCTTTGGATACCTCGTTGCCTGGGTGGTCGCGGGGTGGCTCTGGGCCAGTCGAGAATATCTGGCCAACATTACTACTGAGGGTAGATAGGAGGCGTTATGTCAGCGACGACTGCACTAATTCAACTCGACACACGCGGTATTCTGCGAGACAACGTAATGCTCATCAATGTTGGGCTGTCCACGGTGACCGCCATTATCATTACCGTGCTGGGTTTGTTTCAAGAGATGCTGCCCGGTTGGGCTGCGTGGTTCCCATTTATGATTGCTCTATCCCTCGTTAGTGGT
>JBKAGC010000426.1:0-1848 GCA_046290215.1 Pseudomonadales bacterium
TAAGATCGCACCCATCTTCTTCAACACCATGGAAGACGCTGGCGCCCTACCCATTGAGTGCGATGTCAGCAAAATGGAAACTGGCGATGTCATTATCATTCACCCCTATGAAGGCAAGATCACCAGCGAGAAAACTGGTGAGGTAGTGAGCGAGTTTGAACTAGCCACAGACGTATTGCTGGATGAAGTTCAAGCAGGCGGTCGTATTCCATTAATCATTGGTCGCGGACTGACTGAACGCGCTCGTGAAACCCTCGGCCTTGAGCCAAGTGATGTGTTCCGTAAGCCAGATCCAGCGCAAGATAGCGACAAAGGCTACACCCTGGCGCAGAAGATGGTGGGTAAAGCCTGTGGTTTACCAGGAGTTCGCCCCGGTACTTACTGTGAGCCAAAAATGACCACGGTAGGCTCCCAGGATACAACTGGTCCGATGACTCGTGACGAGCTCAAAGAGCTGGCTTGTCTCGGCTTCTCCGCTGACCTGGTTATGCAGTCTTTCTGTCACACTGCGGCTTATCCAAAGCCAGTGGATATTGACACTCAACACACCCTGCCAGACTTTATCCAAACTCGCGGCGGTGTTGCCCTGCGTCCTGGCGACGGCATTATTCACTCCTGGCTAAACCGAATGCTACTACCAGATACTGTAGGTACTGGTGGTGACTCGCACACCCGCTTCCCATTGGGCATTAGCTTTCCTGCAGGTTCTGGCCTGGTGGCATTTGCCGCGGCAATTGGTGTGATGCCTCTTGATATGCCGGAGTCTGTTCTGGTGCGTTTTAAAGGCAAAATGCAGCCAGGCATCACATTGCGTGACCTGGTGAATGCCATTCCTTACGCGGCCATTCAACGCGGCCTGCTCACTGTAGCCAAGGAAGGTAAGAAAAATATCTTCAGTGGCCGCATCCTGGAAATCGAAGGTTTGCCAGATCTTAAAGTGGAGCAAGCGTTTGAAATCAGTGACGCATCTGCAGAGCGCTCTGCTGGCGGTTGTACCATTCGTCTGGGTAAAGAACCGATCATTGAATACCTCACTTCTAACGTAACCCTACTGAAGTGGATGATTTCTGAAGGTTACGGCGATGCCCGGACTCTGGGCCGTCGGATTGAAGCGATGGAAGCATGGCTTGCCGATCCACAATTGATGGAGCCGGATGCTGACGCAGAGTATGCAGAAATCATCGAGATCGATCTGGACGAAATCAAAGAGCCACTGCTTGCATGTCCTAACGACCCAGATGATGTGAAGCCATTGTCAGAAGTTCAAGGCGACAAGATCGACGAGGTTTTCATTGGTTCTTGCATGACCAACATTGGTCACTTCCGAGCAGCGGCTAACATGTTAAATAGTGTTAGCTCGATTCCGACTCGACTGTGGATTTCACCACCTACCAAGATGGATGAACACCAGTTGCGCGAAGAAGGCGTTTACAATGTGTTTGCCCAGGCAGGAGCGCGAACTGAAATGCCAGGTTGTTCACTGTGCATGGGTAATCAGGCGCGAATTGCACCTAAATCCACGGCGGTTTCCACTTCTACCCGTAACTTCCCTAATCGACTAGGTGATGGCGCAAATGTCTACCTGGCCTCAGCGGAACTAGCGGCGGTTGCGGCGGTGCTTGGCAAGCTGCCAACTCCAGCAGAATATCTGGAGTACGCAGAAAAGCTCGACACTATGTCAGCGGACATCTATCGCTACCTGAACTTTAACGAAATTGCTTCTTTCCAAAGCAGCGCCGACAGCGTCACCATTCCAGCGGTTAACGTTGTTGAGGCTAGATAGTTAAAGGCTAGATAGTAAAAAAGCCAACGACGCGGGAGACCTCTCGCGTCCAGGTTACGAAGCAG
>JBKAGC010000427.1:0-1804 GCA_046290215.1 Pseudomonadales bacterium
TGGATTACGAAATTCCCATAGATCATGAAGTCACTGTAAATTTTGTAAATAGCCAGTTGGCGGAGGGCAAGTCCAGCGACAACCTGGTGGTGCAAAAGCTGGCCGATGGCTACGGTCATGTTGCAGACGAGAACATTCAGGCGAGGCTGCGCGACCTTTATGTGATGCACTTTAGTAATGCCTTTGCTGCGATGCCGCTGTCAACGGGGAATAAAACTGAGTCTGCCTGTGGCTATTACACGCATTTTGATATGAATTTCAGCTTTGCGCCGATCAAAGATCTGTACAAGTTTCAGGTAATGGAAATCGCCCAGGCGCATAAACACATTCCTGAAAATATCTGGCGAAAGCCGCCCAGTGCAGAGTTGGCTGAGGGTCAAACTGACGAGGCGAGTTTGTTGCCATACTCCGTGCTTGATCCCATAGTTGCTGCGCACATAGAGGATTACGTTAGTACATTCTCTGAGTTTCAGGCTTGGGTTGAACTGCACGGTGAACGTTTCACCAGTTCTGTCACGCAACTCAATGATTGGTTGAGGTCAGAAAACGCCGAGCTGAGTTATCGCCGGATCGTTAATCTGATGGGGCGGATGGAATACAAACGCCGCCAAACCTGTCCCGGGACTAAAGTGTCCCGGGTTGCTTTTGGTATTGGCCGGCGCTTGCCTATTGTTGAGAAGTGGACGCCCTGATTTGATTGTTTGCCCTAGCTGATTTCAATGCGCCGGGGCTGGCTTTCCACTTTCTTGCCGATGGTGAGAGTTAAAACACCGTTGCTGTTTGCTGCAGTAATGTTTTGACCATCAGCGGTTTCCGGTAGCGTAAACTTACGAACAAAAGTGCCACTGAAACGTTCCCGACGGGTAAAACCGTTTTCCTCGCTGGTGCTATCGCTGTTGCGCTCACCTTTGATGGTGAGAACGTTTTTGTCCAATGTCACTTCAATATCTTTAGCGTCTACGCCAGGTAGATCTGCGTGTAACACATAACTGCCTTCTTCTTCGTGAATGTCGACCCGGGGTGCCCATTCCGCGGCATCAGTAGCCACAGCAGGGAACAGTCGGTCATCGAAAATGCGGCTAATGCTGCGGTGCAAATTACCGAAAGGATGGTCGTTTGAATAGTTTGGGCGGTATACAACTTGATTCATGGTTTGCTCCTAAAAAAGCGTCGTTTGTTTGCTGACATCCACTACTTAAGTTCGATCAAGCGCCATTCAAGAGGAAACTGGAAAAATATTTATTTGACTTGAATCAAGCCAAACCCACCTCAGGCAGAGTACACTAGGCGTGTCAAACAGGAGGTTAAAATGGCTTTTTATAAGAACGTGTTAATGGCGCTGGATTTTCGTACAGACAACGAGGCTCTCATCGAAAAGGCCAAAGCGGTTGTGGCGGCGAACGATGCGAAACTCTACGTGGTCCACGTGCAGGAGCCGCTCTCAGTGGCCTATGCCGCCGATGCGTTTGCCTTTAACGAGCAAATCGCATCGTTACACAGTGCGATCCGCAAAGAGGCGCAAGAACGCCTGGTAGAAATCGCCAAGACTCTGGATCTGGGCGAAGAGCAGATCATTCTCGGCGAGGGCAAGGCCTCAGATGAGATTCATCGTATCCAAAAAGAAAAAGACATCGATCTCATCGTCATGGGCACCCATGGCCAAAAGGGCGTGCAATTACTCCTCGGCTCTACTGCAAACAGCGTGTTGCACGGCGTCAGCTGTGACGTGCTGACCGTCCGCCGAGGGCCACTTCCGCATCGCCGACTCGCTGACGCTGCACCCCTACCTCGGCAGCGACTCGGT
>JBKAGC010000428.1:0-1797 GCA_046290215.1 Pseudomonadales bacterium
GGTGCCGATGTACACATTTCCATGGTTGCCGTGGGCGTCACCGGCGCTGTAATCATGACGCTTATCAACTATGTAGGCATTTCTTTTGCGGCCTTTGTGCAGACGCTCATGACTCTGCTGATTGTGTTGGTAGGTTTGAGCTTTCTAACGGGCGCAGCACTGTTTGAGTTTTCCGGCACTGGTGCACCTCTATTCACCCAGGGCGCCGTTGGCATCCTCGGTGTTTTAGTTATGGTGCCAGCGCTCATGGTGGGGTTTGACGTCATCCCCCAGAGCGCCGAGGAGATTAATCTACCACCGGCACAAATCGGCAAGTTATTAGTTTTTTCTGTCAGTCTGGCGGCAGCCTGGTACATCGCTATTTCCCTTGCCGTGGGTAACGCCTTAACCCTCACGCAGATCGATAGCTCCGGTGCAGCCACTGCTGATGCCATGGCTACCGTCTGGGGCAGCCGGACCATGGGTAACCTGATGATTCTTGCTGGAGTCGGCGGCATTCTCACCAGCTGGAACGCCTTTATCATTGGTGGCAGCCGGGTCTTATATGCACTTGCTGACACCGGCATGATTCCAAAAATTTTTAGCCGCGTTCACCCAAAATATCAAACGCCTTACGTGGCGATACTGTTCATTGGCATACTCAGCTGCATCTCACCCTTTTTTGGTCGCACCATACTTGTCTGGTTAGTAGACGCCGGTAGTTTTATGGTGGTGGTCGCATACGGTATGGTGGCCTGGGCATTTCTCAAATTGCGTTACTCAGAACCTGACATGCCGCGACCATTTACCGTACCCCAGGGAAAGCTCGTGGGCGTATTGGCACTCATTCTTTCCATTGGCCTTGGCACTTTATATCTGCCAGGGAGTCCTGCTGCCTTGATCTGGCCCTACGAATGGTTAATGGTTCTGGGCGGCGTGGTCCTGGGGCTGTGCTTTTACTTAAACAGCCTGCGCCACCGCTAATATTAGGAGCATCTTGATTTGGACCTTTGGAATCCCACCGCGGAAAATATGAGTCGCACTGATCTGCGCGCCCTGCAATTTATTAAACTGCAAAAATTGGTAGAGCGAGTTTACGCGCAAAGTCCTTACTACCGGCAAAAATTTAATGACGCCGGGGTGTCGCCAGATTCATTGCGAAGCCTTGAGCATTATCGCGACTTTCCGTTTTTCGACAAAGATGAAGAACGTCTGAGCCAGGAACGTTCAAAACAAGAACTCGGCCATCCTTTTGGCATGCACATTACTTGCGACCCAAAGCAAGTCAATCGGGTATCGTCTTCATCAGGTACCACCGGGTCACCAACTTTTAGTGGTTTCACCAAAGCCGACCGCGCTATCGCTGCGGAAAATACTGCTAGAGGCCTGAAGCGTATCGGCATTGAACCTGGAGACGTGGTGTTACACGCCAGCGTCTTATCTATGTGGATTGCCGGGGTACCAGCGGTGGATTCCATGATGGCTTACGGCGCTTGTGTGGTTCCAGTTGGGGCATTAAGCGGTGTCGAACGGGTGGCACAAATCGCCAAAGAAACCAAACCTCGAATGATTCGAACCACAGTCTCTTTCGCCCGCCATCTTGCCGCCACCATGGAGCAGCGCACAGGGATTGACCCAAAGCAGTTAGGCATCGACAAAGTTGTTGTCACTGGTGAGCCCGGCGGCAGCATCCCGGAAATTTATGGCGAAATAGAAGCGGGCTTCGGTGGCGCTACTGTTTACGACAATATGGGCGCCACCGGTTGTCACAGCCCAACCGGGATTTCTTGCGAGGCTCACGCGGGCATTCACTTCATG
>JBKAGC010000429.1:0-1781 GCA_046290215.1 Pseudomonadales bacterium
GCACAAGCCATAGTGCGCGACGGCGAAGGCGCGACCAAGTTCATAGAGGTGAACGTTAACGGTGCCGCACAAGAGTCTGATGCAGTGGCAATTGCTTATTCCGTTGCTAATTCACCGCTGATGAAAACCGCTTTGTTCGCCAGCGATGCCAACTGGGGCAGGATCGTGATGGCTATCGGCAAAGCCGATGTGGATATCGACGTTAATAAACTGGATGTGTTTCTGGGTGACGTGCAATTAATGGCGGCAGGGCAAAAGCACCCAGATTATTCAGAGGCTGCCGGTGCTGCGGTGATGGCCGAGGAAGAAATCCTCATTCGCATCGAGCTAAATGCTGGTACTGAATCGACCCGAGTCTGGACCAGTGACCTATCCCACGAATATGTGCGGATTAACGCTGAGTATCGAACCTGATAACGAACAGCGGTTAGATCTCGTCTTTGCGCACATCAGATTCTGTGGTGTCGTCGTGTTCGGCGTCCGCTGGGATAGCGCGATTACCTGATGCCCATTCACCCAGATCAATCAGGCGACAACGCTCTGAACAAAAAGGCCGAAACACACTATCTTCATTCCAGCGTACGGGTTTTTGACAAGTGGGACATTCAACGGTGAGTTGTGGCACGCTTCACTCCGCTGTTTGCTGTGGGTGATTTGCCGCAAGTTGCAAATACTGCTCGTGCAACTCAGCGACCCGGCTGTCTAGTTCAGACATGCCCAGTGTATTGTCGATGACATCGTCGGCGTAGGCTAATCTATCTTCCCGACCCGGTTGAGTTGCCATGATAGCTCTAACTTGCGCCTCATCATTATTGTCACGCTGCGTGACCCGGGCAATTTGCACGGACTCTGGAACGTCTACTACAAGATTGCGGTCAATCCATGGAGACTGTCCGCTGCCGCTGGATAACATCAAAATGGCATAGCTCGAAGTCGCAGTATCCAGAATATGCCGTAAATCTTCGAGGATGGCTGGTACAGTGACGGATTCCAGCCACTTGCGTTCATCGTGATCGGTGAAAACAATTTTTCTTAGTGCAGCCCGGTCGAGGCTGCCATCTTCTTGCAGTACCTTTGGGCCAAAGTGTTGGGAGATCTTCGCCAAAGCAGGGGTGCCAGGTTCCACAACCGTACGCGCGGAGACATCCGCATCGGCAATCGTGACGCCGAGACTGGCAAAGCGATCGGAAACCGCAGTTTTGCCACTGCCAATACCACCAGTTAATCCCACGACAAAAACCATTAGCCAACCCACCGCAAATAGGCATAAGTCAATTGTTCACCCCATACCAGGGCAATCCAACCAGCAATGGCAAGGTAAGGACCAAACGGAATGGGTTTGGCTTTATCTCGGCCAAACAGAATCAGACCGCCACCAATAATTGCCCCGGCGAATGAAGATAAAATAATAATCATGGGTAGAATTTGCCAGCCCATCCAGGCGCCAAGTGCTGCCAGCAGCTTAAAGTCGCCAAAGCCCATGCCTTCTTTGCCAGTGAGCAACTTAAAACCCTGATAGACGCTCCATAAGGACAGGTAACCCATAACCGCGCCCCACAAAGCGCTTTCTAATGTGGTAATGAGACCAAAGTAGTTAGCAATCAAGCCGCCCCACAGCAGCGGTAGAGTAATGTCGTCAGGTAATAGCTGGGTATCGTAGTCAATCATGGCTGCTGCTAGCAGGGCATAGGTGAAAAGACACAGCACAAACCCCTGAACTCCTGGTCCGAAGTGGGCAACAACCGCCACAGAAAGTAAGCCAGTCACGAATTCAATCGTGG
>JBKAGC010000430.1:0-1778 GCA_046290215.1 Pseudomonadales bacterium
TAGTGGTTAGCCACGTACCTTTTATAGGGCCGTGTTTTAGGCAACCGCTGTCGCTATTATCCTAGCTGCTCTGCTTATGGCATAGAGGCGATCGAAAAACACGGCCCTATAAAAGGTACGTGGCTAACCACTAAAAGAGTTTGCCGTTGTCACCCCTTTGCAGAAGGTGGGGTTGACCCTGTACCCGAACCTACATCCGAATTAGCTCCTGAACCAACACCGCTAGAGAAGGCCTAGTCATGGACTATCAAAGAATTTTTATCCTCCTTGGCCTGGCTGTAACAGCTTATATGCTGATCCTCGCCTGGAACGAAGATTACGGGCAAAAAGCTCAGGATGTTGTAGCGGAGCAATCGATACCTGCTGCCACGGCTAACAATGCCGCCGAACTACCGGCTACGATCAGTAGTAATACCCCAACCAACGTTGTCCCGGAAGTACCGCAAAACGTTCCCCAGGCCCAGAACACTTCAACCGCAACTCATGATGAAGTGACTCAAATCGAAGTAAAAACTGATGTTCTGGAAATCAATATTGATCTAGTGGGCGGAGATGTTGTCCGCGGCGCTTTGCCAGCTTTTCCTGCTGCCCTTGAAGAACCAGATATTCCCTATTTGTTGGTAGACCCAAGAAACAATTATTCGGCACAAAGTGGTCTTATTGGTCGTAACGGTACCGATACTGCTGCTGGTCGACCACGCTTTATTGCCGAGCAAAGAATCTACGAGCTCGGCGATTCAGAAAGTCTTGAGGTGGATCTGGTTTTACCTAACGAGAATGGCGTGGCAATTACTAAACGCTTCACCTTTTATCCTGGGGATTACCTAATCCAGGTAGATTATCTGATTGATAACCAGTCAGAGCAAAATTGGCAGGCAGCCATGTTTGCCCAGTTGAAACGTGACAACACCGAACCGCTGACAACAGATACACCCGGTATGGGCTTGCAACCCTTTGTAGGCGGAGCAACCTATGGTGTGGATGGTCCCTATCAAAAACTATCGTTTGATGATGTAGAAGACGATGGCTACAAGGCGCAAATCGAAGGCGGTTATATGGCCCTGATGCAGCACTACTTTCTTAGTGCCTGGGTACCCAAGAACGAAGGGGTTAACAGCTATCAGGCACGTAAACTTGCTAGCAACAATATTTACCTGTTTGGCTACACATCACCTGTTATTGAAGTGCCAGCAGGTAGCCAGGGTACGGTTGGAGCGGAATTATATATTGGGCCCAAAGACCAAAATCGCCTTGAGGAAATTAGCCCGGGGTTGAATTTGACCGTGGACTACGGTTTTCTCTGGTGGCTTTCACAACCGTTGTTTGTCTTGCTAACGCTGTTACATGGCATTTTTGCAAACTGGGGTGTTGCCATCATCGTGCTGACGATGATCGTCAAAGCATTGCTCTATCCGTTATCGGCAGCAAGCTTTCGTTCCATGGCGAAGATGCGCAAGTTACAACCTGAAATGGTTAGACTTAAAGAACGTTATGGAGATGATCGGCAGCAGTTCTCTCAGGCCATGATGGAGTTGTACAAAAAGGAAGGTGCCAATCCCTTGGGTGGTTGCCTACCAATCTTGTTGCAAATGCCTGTTTTTCTGGCGTTGTATTGGACCCTGATGGAAAGTGTCGAGTTGCGGCACGCACCGTTTGTGCTCTGGATTGATGACTTGTCGGCAATGGATCCCTATTTTGTTTTGCCTATTCTGATGGGCATTTCCATGTATGTAACCCAGATGTTGCAACCAGAGCCACCTGACCCTGTTCAGGCCAAG
>JBKAGC010000431.1:0-1777 GCA_046290215.1 Pseudomonadales bacterium
TCCAGCTATCTACCCACTCGGACACTTCAGTGTTGTACTGGATATCCACATCAATACCAGCAACCGCCAGGTCATTCTCATTACTCTGGCTTGAGTCTACTTCTGTGGCAGCACCTAAAGCGTTACGAGTCACAAGACCACCACAAGTGGGGTCAAAGCTAGCAGCAGAAGCTAAATAGCAACGACGCAACACCTCGTTACGAGTAGTGATAGCGATGGCGCCTTCTACTTCGATGTCGTAGTAGTCGATAGCAACCGTCAATCCTTCTACTTGCGGCACATCGATCACCGCACCGATGGTGAAAGAGTCCGCCTCTTCCTCGCCCACATTTGGATTACCACCAGTAACACCACCGGTGCTCTGCAACTCATTTTGCGTCAGGGTAAACACACCTACAGTCCCACCAGGATTACCCACGCCGGTAGCAATACGGCTTGCGATTTCTGGAATACTGCGGCAGTTCGCATCAGCGGCCGAGTTATTAGAAGTTGCGGTGACACCATTACAAAGGTCGTTAACATTAGCAAAGGTTTCACCGCCGCCGTTAAACAACTCTGCGATGTTTGGCGCACGAACCGACTCTGACACACTACCACGGAACTTCAACCAATCCAGAACTGGCGCTTCGAAGCCAATTTTCCAGGTAGTAGTGTTACCGATGGTTGAGTAGTCACCCAGGCGAACCGCGGCTTCAAGGCTCAATTTATCCAGTACAGGGAAGCGCGCTTCAACAAAGTAGTCAGTCACGTCAAACTCACCCTGGGTTGGATTAGCTTGAATTGTGGTTGTGATACCTGAAGTGATGATACCGGCAGGCGTGACAAAACCTTTCTCTTTACGGTATTCAACACCACCAGCCACGCCAATACGGCCGCCTGGCAATTCAAATGGTGTTTCACCAGAAACCACTGCACCCAGATAAGTCTGCTCTGCTTCAGCAATGTTGTTCGCTGAGGTAGAGATGTAGTTGATCATCTCTGGAGTCATTTGGCCCGCTGGCAAATAGAAGTTGATTGGTACACAGCCTTCAGCGCGTGCCACCGCGCTGGCACATTGCACTGTACCATCCGCCGCTAATTCAACGTCTAAACCGCTACGAACACGTTCGTTGTTGATCAAACCTTGAGTTGAAGTATCGAAGCGAGTACGACCCCAGCTACCGTAAACCTCAGCGGTGTAATCTTCAGTAATGTCATAAGTCACAGAACCATCGATGTAACTGGTATTACGATCACCTTCACTACCACGGTTACCAATGTCAGTCATACGACGCACAAACAGCGGACCGGTGTCAGCAATTTGCTGCATGGTTGTACCTTGACCCAGACCAAGCAAAGACTGCTTGAGGGCATCTGGCATGATCAGGTCAGTAGCGATGTCGATGTCAAATACCCGCACGTTGTTCTTGGTGAATACTTCATCAGGAATGTTGTAGAAGAAAGACTCGAACTCGGTGAAAGTCAGAGTTTCGGTGTAGCCGGTGTTGACCTTGAAGGTCAGCTCGTCGGTTAGCTCATAGGTAATACCCGCACGAACGAAGCGACGTTCCAGAGGGTTAAAGGCGATGCGCTCTTGACCTCGATTGTAGCGATCACTGGTTAGTTCAGAACCAACACCAGTGCCTAAGTTAGCAGCAGCACCAGTACCGAAGAAGCCCGCGAAGTTACCACCAGGCAAACCTGAAGAACCCAGGAAACCGTTGGTATCTAATATGCCATCGCCGTTAGTGTCATAGGCGAATAAGTCAATCTGGTCCCGGTCACGGTCATCAACTTG
>JBKAGC010000432.1:0-1768 GCA_046290215.1 Pseudomonadales bacterium
TCCGGGCAACCCTGGAAGAGGTGAAACAAGCGGAACTGCTCCTTCATGTGGTGGATGCCTCGGCACCAGACCGGGATATCCACATGGCGGAGGTGGACTCGGTACTGGCGGAAATAGATGCCGCAGAAGTACCGCAACTGATTGTTTACAACAAGGTTGACCTGACGGAGGAAGCCCCAAGAGTGGATTACAACCAGGCTGGGGATCCCATTCGAGTCTGGGTTTCCGGCTTGCATGGACTTGGTCTGGAGGCCTTGCTTGAGGCGATTACGGCATTACTGGCAAAGGACGTCATTGATACCACGTTAAATTTGTCTCCAGCCCACGGTCAACTGCGCTCGTTGCTGTTTGATCATGGCGCAGTTGTGGAAGAGTCGGTGGTTGAAGACGGTAGTTTTCGTCTCCATATCCGAATAGAACCGAATAGTTTAAAGCGGCTTGCCCAGAAATCGGGCCTAACGTTAAGTCAGCTCGGCGTAACCGAATACTTTAACGATGAATTACGTGGCAAAGTTCGAATGAGTGCGGGATACAAATAACGTTTAATTACGTACATGTAAGACCTGTGGTAGTAATAGGTATAATGAAGCCGCGCTGGGAATAAATCTGAGCGCGAACTTAGTGGAGAAAACGAATGGCGTGGAATGAGCCAGGTGGCGGTAACCAGGGTGATAAAGATCCCTGGGGCAACAGAGATGACCAGGGACCGCCGGATCTAGACGAGGCGTTTCGCAAGTTGCAAAACAACTTGTCAGAAATGTTTGGCGGTAAAGGTGGCTCTGGCGGCGGCTCGAGTCGCAGTGGCGGTGGCATGAGCAAAGGTATGCTCGGTGCTATTGCTGGTGTGTTATTGCTTGGCTGGGCGGTCACGGGTGTTTACACCATCGACCAGCAGGAGCGGGGTGTGGTGTTACGGTTTGGTAAAGCCTTGCCTGAGGTTGTTCAACCCGGCCTGCACTGGAATCCGCCCCTGATTGATCGCGTTTTGAAAGAGAACGTGACCCGGGTACGAGACATTCGCATTGACTCAGAAATGCTCACCGAAGACGAGAACATCGTGAAGGTCGTCAACATGACGGTGCAGTATGTCATCAGCGACGTCACAAATTACTTGCTACGGGTTAAGAACCCGGATGTTAGCTTGATTCAGGCCACTGAATCAGCCATTCGTCATGAGGTGGGTAGCGCCGTGATGAATGATGTTCTGACCGAAGGTCGTGCCACGCTGGGTGCGCTGGTTCAAGAACGTATTCAGGCTTATATGGATGAATATAAAACCGGTATCACCGTCACCCAGGTGAACATTGACGAAACCGCGCCACCGGATGCCGTGCGTGCCGCGTTCGATGACGTGATTAAAGCCCGTGAGGATGAAGTGAGGTTTCGCAATGAGGCAGACGCCTATGCAAACCAGATTGTTCCGGAAGCACGTGGTGAGGCCCAGCGGCTACTAGAGCAAGCTCGCGGTTACCAGCAGCGAGTTGTTGCCCAGGCCCAGGGTGAGGCGCAACGCTTTAACAAGCTCTACCAGGAGTACTCACTGGCGCCGGAGGTGACTCGTGAGCGTATTTACCTCGATACACTGGAATATGTGATGTCCAACAGCACCAAGGTGATGGTGGACGTGGATGGCGGCAACAACCTTTTGTACCTGCCGCTGGATAAAATCATGGAAAGCTCCAATCGCAACAACAGTAACAACCGTCAGGCTGATTTTGGCGGCAGTAATTCCAGTGTTAGCCAGGACAACATGACCAACACTCGCAGC
>JBKAGC010000433.1:0-1754 GCA_046290215.1 Pseudomonadales bacterium
CCGCCTGCACCGCCGCCGCATCATTGAGAGGCTGGACGATCAGATTTTCCGGTTTACTCCGGCACATAAGACGATGATGACGGGTGCTGGTGAAGGTTATTTTTCAGCCTTTGCAGTGTTTCTCAAGGCGTCCGCCCCTCAGGTTGCTTTGCTAGCATCACTACCACCCTTGTTAGCCTCGTTTTGCCAATTATTTGCTGTGTATCTAGGGCAGCACTTCAAAGCTCGAAGAAGTATTGTAGTTGTTGGTGCTCTGTTGCAAGCGGTAGCGCTATTTTGTGTTGCCATGCTGCCAGTTTTTTATCAAAACGTGCCGTTCTCAGTGTTGTTGCTGCTGGTCGTGATTTACTTCGGCGGGGCTCATCTAGGTGCGCCATTGTGGGGTAGTTTGATGGGTGCGATTGTGCCCGCCAATGTTCGTGGTAGTTTCTTTGGTGCCAGAACCCGGCTCTCCAGTATTGCGTCTTTCAGTGCGCTGATTGTTGCAGGCATCGTTCTGCAGATTTTCGATTTCAGTGAATTGACCCGCTGGGGGTTTACGGTAATTTTTTTGTTAGGTGTCGTCGCGCGAATAGTTTCAGCATTTCATCTGCAGCAAATTCATGATCCGCCCCATGAAGCCTCAATTGCTGGTGATGTCACCAGTCTATTTCAACGCGGCTTTCTCAAAGGCCAGTCGAGGTTTTTGAGGTTTTCGCTCTTTTTTGCCTTGATGCAGGGCAGTGTTGCTATTTCTGGTCCGCTTATTGCGATTTATTTGCTCCGTGACCTGGAGTTTAGTTACCTTGAATTGACGATTAACACTGCGGCATCAGTGCTGATGCAATTTTTGGTGTTACAGCGCTGGGGGCGTTTGTCAGATCTGTTTGGCAATCGAATTATTCTTCGTACCACCGGCTTCGGCATTGCCCTGATCCCATTGACCTGGACACTTTCCACCGACTTTTACTATTTACTGGCGGTGCAAGCTTTGAGTGGTTTGCTCTGGTCGGGGTTTTCTTTAAGTGCGGCAAATTTTGTCTACGATCTGACGGAACAGGATAAACGGGCTGGGCTGATGGCGTTGCATGCGGTGCTTGCTGCGATTGGGGTATTTGTTGGTGCCACTTTTGGTGGGTGGTTGGCGGTGCTCCTGCCAAAGGACATCAGTCTAATGGGAATTGAGTTTTCCTGGGCTTCTGCCATCTACGGGGTATTGGTTATCTCTGCCTTGGCCCGATTGATCATTGCGATGATGTTTTTGCCACGGCTCATGGAAGTGAGAGATGTGAGAAGGATGAGCTACAGCGGCCTGTTGTTCCGAGTTACGCGCTTTTCACCCGTCTCTGGTGTAATCTTTGAAGTCGTCAATAGGCGGCCGCGAAAAAAGACGGCAGAACAAACTGGCAAAGCGGATGTCGATGCAGAGATCAGAGCAGAGACGGATTCAGAGGCGGGTTCAGAGACAATCTCAAGGAACACGGAAGCGACATCTGATCAAGCTGGTGCAGCTGAGGATAGTGATAAAAGTCAGACCTAGGCGTTAATGACTCGTGAAAGTGGCGGCACAGAGTCCGCCACAGGCTTTGCGTCGTCATACTTTTTAGAGCTTAGCCTGCTGGTACCCAACCAGCACACCAGCCTGGGCCGGCAACAAGGCGATTCTGGAACAAGGCGCAAGCGCCCCAGCCAGCTTCACCGGCGTCAGCTACATAGAATCGGCAATTGCTGCAAAGCTGGTCGCTACCTGCGACACCCATCTTATCCGTGCGAGT
>JBKAGC010000434.1:0-1748 GCA_046290215.1 Pseudomonadales bacterium
CGCGCCATGATGATTACTCGAAGTCTCATGGCTAACATTATATCAAAGGGGCATTATTCAGGGGGTTTTTCTACAGCCAGAACACCCTGTTAAGCGGCAGATCGCCGAGGACCCAAATGTGATCCACATTTGGGCCACAGGTGATTTGTCCGAAGGAGCCCAAAGGGCGACTGGCTTCAACGATAGAATGGACTCCCCCTGCCAGAGATTCGGCATCATAGTGCCACTGATAAATTTCGGCATGAAGGAGTCCATGCAATGCAGTGTACGACCATTGGTATTGATATCGCAAAGTCTGTTTTTCAATTGTCGGTCGCGAACCAGAACGGCAAGATTATTCAGCGCAATCGTTTCACGCGAGGCCAGTTTGAGCGTTATTTGTACAAGGAGGCGCAATCAAAGTTAGTGATGGAGGCGTGTGGCACAGCACATTACTGGGCCAGAGTTGCTTCGAGTGCAGGACACGAGGTAACACTTCTCCATCCGGCTTACGTCAAACCTTACGTGCGTCGTAATAAGACGGATGCAGCCGATGCTGATGCACTTGTTCAAGCAAGTCGCGATCCAGAACTAAAACCAGTGGCAACAAAGTCTGTTGATCAGCAAGCAATGCAAAGCGTGCATCGTATTCGTCAACAACTGATTGATACGCGTAAGCAAAGAATTAATCTGGCTAGATCGCTATTTGCCGAGTTTGGCGTGCCATTGCCAACAGGAACTAAAGACATCACTGCTCGCCTCAGAGCACATGAAGATCAGTTACCTCAACTGCTCGCGCAGACGCTCGATCCTATCTGCTGAGCTAAAAACGCGTATCAATGCCCTCGATGCACAACTTAAGGTTTATGCAAATTCGCATCCAGTGATCGAGCGGCTTATGACGATACCTGGTATCGGTGTTACTACAGCAACAGCATTATTCGGCTCGGTGCCTGATATTCACCAGTTTAAACGAGCCAGGCAATTTAGTTCCTGGCTCGGGTTAACGCCTCGAGAGTTTAGCTCCGGTAACACTCGTACACTGGGGCGAATCAGTAAGCGTGGTGATAAGTATCTACGCATGCTTTTGATTCACGGTGCCCGCGCAGCGTTACTCGGTGCGCATAGAAAGCGGAGCAACGGCAAAGAAGTGAGTCGCCTGCAACAGTGGGCGACGGATATTCAACAACAGAAGCATCACAACATTGCGACGGTGGCACTGGCGAACAAGATGGCGAGAATCGTCTGGGCAATGTGGACAAAAGGAGAGGATTACAGAGCAAACTAAACCCACCCACCACCGGTAAGCACACGACAAATAGAAAAACTGGTTTACCCGGACCCGGCAAGAGGCCGATAACATGCTTGAGCAGAACTCGCTTCAACGATAGTGCCGGCTGGGTGCGGATTTTATTTTGGCCCGGAACTAATGGTTCCACAGATGAGGCCGTATAGACGTTCGAAAAACCGGATCTTTAAGTTGTGTAAATGGTGAGGAGCGAAGCGATGTAAAAGAAATGGTTAGAAGTTCAAAAACATTAAGAAAACGTTAGCCGATTAGTTGACGGGGTAGTCCATAGAAGCATGTTAGGTGCCGCCCATGAGTTCACGAACCTGTTCGATAGCGAAGGAGTTGTACTCAACGGTTATCGGTAAACCGACAATCTCCCAATATTCTTTAACTCCCTCTTTTACCTCTGTTTGAGCGTGGTGTTCGAGTACATCAAGAGCCGCTAATTCGAGAGTGTCATCATTGCCTTCCCGTTATA
>JBKAGC010000435.1:0-1727 GCA_046290215.1 Pseudomonadales bacterium
CGCAGCAGCCACAGCTGCTTGAAATCTAAGGTTTTTTTATGTCCACCACACAGTATTACGGAACTGGCCGTCGTAAGTCATCCAAGGCCCGCGTTTTCTTGTCTTCTGGCGAAGGCAATATCATGGTTAACAATCGTCCACTAGATGAATATTTTGGTCGTGAAACGGCTCGTATGATTGTTCGTCAGCCATTGGATCTGGTCGAGATGAACGACAAGTTCAATCTCCACGTGACCGTGAAAGGCGGTGGCGACAATGGTCAGGCTGGCGCAATCCGTCACGGTTTGACCCGCGCTTTGATCGATTACGATGAGACACTGCGTTCATCGCTGCGCAAAGCCGGTTTTGTCACTCGTGATGACCGTACGGTTGAACGTAAAAAGGTTGGTCTGCGCAAGGCCCGTAAGAAGCCTCAGTTCTCCAAGCGTTAATTGTCAGCCGCGGCCGATGCCCGGCCAGCGCTGGGTCACAGCGACCCAACTTGCCCCGACACTGGTCCTCAGTGTTGGGGGTGGCTTGAAGAGAAATCACTCAAAAGAATCCTCACTTCAAGCAACATTTCAAATACGAACTATGATAAAATCGGCGGGTTTTTTAAGTGACCCCTGTTGCCAATCTTTTTAGGCAGGATTGTTGAGGAGATTTTCCGTGAGTGACGGTACAAACCGTGATGTAACAAACACAGGGCGGCGTAACTTCCTACTCGGCGCGACTGCAGCAGTCGGTTCGGCTGGCGTAGTGGGAGTGGCGGTGCCTTTTCTCGGTTCTTGGAATCCCAGTGCAAAAGCACTTGCAGCGGGTGCGCCGATCAAAATCGATATCAGTAAATTGCAACCGGGGGATATGGTTGGGCCTATTCCAGCCTGGCGTGACCGCCCGATCTTCGTCTTGCGACGCACCGAAGAGCAATTGGCACAATTGCCTAAACTGGCTGATCGTCTTGCTGACCCGAAATCCGAAGAGCCTCAGCAGCCTACCTATGCGCAAAATGAAACCCGCTCCATTCGACCAGAAATTCTGGTGCTAGTGGGTTTATGTACACACCTGGGTTGTTCACCAAAACCTTATGCGAAAGTTGAGCCTGCGGATTTCGATGCGGATTGGAAGGGCGGCTTCTATTGTCCTTGCCATGGTTCCAAGTTTGATATGGCAGGCCGCGTTTACGCCGGTGTTCCAGCACCTACTAACCTGGAGGTGCCGCCGTATCGGTATGAATCAGACGGCGTGATTATTGTCGGCGAAGATGAGGGAGCAGCGTAATGGCGACTTTGCAGCAGTCCTTTAAAGAGGTCATGGATTGGGTTGATGCCCGTCTACCGGTCACCGAAACATATGAAAAGCATATGTCGAAGTACTGGGCGCCGAAGAATTTTAATTTTTGGTACATCTTTGGTGTGTTGGCCACACTTGTTCTGGTCAACCAGTTGTTAACCGGTATCTGGCTCACCATGAGTTATGTGCCTACCGGCGAAGGGGCCTTTGCCTCTGTTGAGTACATCATGCGTGATGTGGATTACGGCTGGGTGCTTCGGTATATGCACTCCACCGGCGCGTCGGCGTTTTTCGTGGTGGTTTATCTGCACATGTTCCGCGGCCTGATGTATGGCTCGTACCAGAAACCCCGTGAGTTGATCTGGGTTCTGGGTGCCCTTCCTGCTTGATGCCCTGATGGTTGACGATGATGCGGTTGGAGGACAGGCCCCGGATCACCGGTTTGGCAATGCCTG
>JBKAGC010000436.1:0-1714 GCA_046290215.1 Pseudomonadales bacterium
TATGTTGAGTTCTTGCCCCCTCATGTTCTCATTGCGATCCAGTGGCCCACTGCCATGCAGCATCAGTACAGCGGGAAATTGGCCAAGTTTATCGGGAGCGCATAGCGTGCCACTCAGTATGGCATCTGCTGATTGGATCTTGATTTCTTGTTCATGCATGGCGAAATCGGGGGTAGTTGGCGGGCCTGCTAATGACCCCGGTGGGGCTTCGGGTTGAGCGCCTCTTTATGCGGCGTTGTAAATGACCGGCATCTGACCCTTCCATGTGCTCCACAGGGCGTCGTCGGTAATCAGATCAGCCATGAAGTGAGCGACGTTAATCCGACTGGTCACTCCCGCATCAAATATCGCGCTTCTGGTGGGTGATGCATGAAGTTCATAATCGGTGACGGTGTCTTCATCAATCAGCCCGTCGGGGCGAACAGCAGCCCACTGAATTTTTGAGTTGTTCTGACCGACATCGGAGCGTAAATACTCTGCAGCAAGTTCATTGTCCGAATGGGGTGGTACCAACAACCGGATCAAGCCCATAACACACTTTTGCGCAAACGATATGGGTTCTTCGAGATCACGATTACGGTTGCCTGATGTATTCATGAGCACAAATTTGACTGGGCCTTCCGATTCACTAGCCTGAATGGCCTCGCAAAGTCGTCGCGTGGCATCGGTCACAAGTCGCCGCGGTTTGCCAAACATTCCTTTGAAGCTCATTGTGTGACCCAAACATGAGGCAACAGCATCGCATCCGCGCACCTGTTGCTCGAGTTCTGCATCACTCAAATCCAGAACGGTAGCGTGGATCACAGATAGATTCTCGTGCTCCCCAACAGCGTCGAGAAATCTGGCGGACGATCTCACTATCACTTTCACTGTCTGCCCACGATCCAGCAACTGCCTGACGAGCAACCGCCCGGTCGCACCGCTTGCTCCTACCACCAGAGTAGTCATGCTTTAAGACCCTTGTATTTCTGTGTTTAAACAACACCCATTGGTAGGGCCCAAAGGTGTAGCTACATATCCTGAAGGCCCGAGGCGGGGCTGAACCCATTGCTATGCGCTCAGTACAGTCGGGAGGGTACAATTAAATAAGATAAGTTGTAATCAGGCAAGATGGTGTCTGACGGATCGGGGTATTTTATTATCTTGCTAGTGTCCTGGAGTGAGCCAGGTTTATTGATCTTTTGGTTCATCCTTCGGTTTCTTCTTCGAACTCGAAGATATAACCACAACCAATATCGCTATAGCGACGGCCACTATTCCACCAATTGTTGCTGCACTCATTTTAATTCCTTTTAGTTGCGCTGGATGAGCTATCTGATGTGTATCTGGAAAACATGGTACACAGAAAACGCTTTTGATTATACATAGGGTGAAATCAGGGTGGCTCCTGATGTGGTCAGGGGGCACAAACAGGGCAGGCAAGCTGCTTCCCGCTGGTTCTATTGTTAGCTGTCGATTTTCGTAGATTAATACTTTTTCATACTAAAAAATCTGTTGATGTTTTCGTATTCGCGAACCCTGGCTGGGCTTTGATAAGTGATGCAGAGTGACACCAACGCCCCCATGATGGGAAGGACCCAAATAAGACCTATCTCAGCTACCTTTTCATATCCGAGTCTAAGACTACTTAGATACACATGCCGCGAAACGCCAATATTCAAGATTATTGTAAGAATAATTACTGAATACAGAAGCATTTTGACACCTCGTTACT
>JBKAGC010000437.1:0-1692 GCA_046290215.1 Pseudomonadales bacterium
GTAAGCCGGTTGGCTGGGATGATCCGTTTTACACCGGCGTGAATGATGAGGTAATGATGTGCGCCCTGCGGACCACGAGTTGTTAGAGGCGAAGTTCAAGGACTTGCCCTATAAGATGGATGTGGACGAAATCCTCGAAATGGCCCAAGAGCGCATCCCGGTATTTAGCGGTGTAAACGCCCTGCAATTCCGTGAATTAATGCTTGATTCCAATGTTATGGCGCCCGCGGAAGATGAGATCATCTTTGCGAAAAACGACTACACCAACACCTTCTTCACGATCTTAGAAGGCGAGGTGAAAATTGAGATTAATGAAGACCTAACCATTAACTCTGGTATGGGCAGTTTCTTCGGTGAAATGTCCTTGATCTCCGGTCGACGTCGCTCTGCGACGATTCGTGCAGGTAAAAACTGTGTCTTAATCGAGACGCCGCGTCGTACCATGAATAAGTTGATTGCGTCTGTAGATGCCGTAAAACGCGTGTTGGACGAAACCTTCATTGTCCGCACCATTCAACAAAAGTTTGCCCCTAACACGCCAATCGCCGATCTGCAGCCGATTGCGGCTAATGCGCAGATCAACCAGTATGCGCCGGGTGAAGTGCTGTTTCGGGAAGGGGATGAAGCGGATACATTGCACTTTATTCGTAGTGGTTCAGTTACTGTTTCGATCAATATTGACGGTCGCGATGTGATCATGAGTTACGTGCCGGCGAATGTGGCTGTGGGCGAAATGGGTTTGCTGGGTGATACTGTCCGAACCGCAACCATTAGCGCCACGGTAAAAACAGAAACCATCTCCATTGATAAAGAATCCTTCAACATGTTGTTGGACCGTTCACCTGGTTTGAAGGAGCGCTTGCAAAGCATGATGCAGCAACGGAATCAGCAAAACGTTGCGCTACAAAGTAACCAGGATTCCGGCGATCTTATGTCGTTCCTAATGGGTCAAGGTCTGGGTGAGGCAACGGACGTATTGCTGATTGATGAGGACCTCTGTGTCGGATGTGACTTCTGTGAAAATGCCTGTGCCGGTACTCACAACGGGACATCCAGATTGAATCGTAAGGCAGGACCAACATTTGCGCATATTCACGTGCCCACCTCTTGTCGTCACTGTGAAGACCCAAGCTGTATGAAAGACTGTCCGCCAGATGCAATCCAACGTGGCGGTTTAGGCGGTGAGGTGTTTATTGGTGATAACTGTATTGGTTGCGGCAACTGCCAGCAAAACTGTCCTTACGGTGTGATTCAAATGGCTTTCAAGACCGAAGCACCGAAAAACTTCTGGCGTTGGATGCTGTTTGGTCTTGGCCAAAAACCAGGTAAGGGTGCCGCGGCCAAAGTGGATGACAGCTCTTTCAAGCAGGCTGTGAAGTGCGATATGTGCAAAGACCAATCGGGTGGACCTGCTTGTGTCCGCGCCTGTCCGACCGGTGCGGCGGCGCGATTGAGTCCAGAAGATTTTGTCGACCTGGTTAATGCCTAGGTTGAGCTGAGTAAAAAGAATAAAACGGGTTCGTGTCATGGCGGCACGAGTAATAACAAACAAAAATAATTAAAAGCGATAGAGTCAGGGCAACATGCATACATCTTTTGTAACCCATGCGGGCGGTCGTTACTTTTGGATTGCCCTCGCTTTTGTCGTGATCAGCATCATCATGTATGCCTGGCACGACCCCAATCAAACCC